>JBMLPD010000145.1:0-1377 GCA_049242285.1 Rubrivivax sp. | reverse complement strand
TGCCGGAATGGGCACGGTCTTCCTCCGCTGCATCGGGCAGCATCGCGTGCGAGAAGAGCTCCATCCCGCCGAAGCCGATCCCGAGGACGACGAAGCCCAGCAGCATGACGGCCAGGTCGGTCGTCGAGCTGTAGGTCCAGGCCCACAGGGACGCGCTGGCGTAGACGGCGCTGGCCCAGAGGTAGGCTGTGCGCTTGGAGAGCCGGCGCGCGGCCATGACCCAAGGCGCCAGCACGATCAGCGCCGTGCCGGTGACACAGAGGAAGAACACGCCGGCCGTCTGCGGCGGCCGCTGCAGCACGTGCGCGATGAAGTAAGGCAGTGAAGCGGCAAACGCCCCCTGGCCGCAAACCTGCAGGCCATAGGCAGCGGCCAGCAGCACGAACGGCCGATTCGCCCGGACCAGCCGCAACTGCTGGACGATGCCCAGCGAGTGCGTGTTGGGGGACGCCAGGCGCGCCTTCGCCGTGCCGGCCAGCGCGATGACCATCGCCAGCACGCAGATGGCGGTGAAGATCCAGCCCATCACGGCGTAACCGTGCAGCCCCGAGCCCGCCCACTTCACGATCCACGGCGCGCCGGCACCGGCAGTCAGCACGCCTGCCGAGAGGAATCCGATGCGCCACGCCATCAGCCGGGTGCGCACGTCGGGCCGATCCGTCATCTCCGTCGGCAGCGACAGGTAAGGCACGAAGAACAGCGAGTAAGCCAGCGTGCAGGCGAAAAAGACCAACCCGACGTGCAATGCGGTGGCCGAAGAGTCCTCGTACACCACGGGGTTGAACAGCCAGGGCATGGACAGCGCAATGCCCACCACACCGGCGGCCATCAGCGGCCGCCGCCGGCCCCATGGCGAGCGCAGCGAGTCCGACCACAGGCCCAGCAGCGGGTCGAAGACCACTTCGAACAACTTGGGCACCAGCACAACGGCCCCCGCCAGGGCCGGCGTGATGCCGAGCACGCTGGTCATGTAGAACAGCAGCACGACCTGCGGCAGCGTGCCGAAGATGGAAGTGAAGAGCGAGCCTGTGCCGTAGGCCACCTGCAGGCGCACGCGCAGATCCGCGCCTTGCGGGGCGGCCCCGCTGTGCGGCGCTTCGTGGCCGGACTCTGGCGCAGCCCCCAGCACCGAGCCAGCCTTCTGCCGGGGGGATGCATCGGCGCTCATTGCGCGAACTCCCCATGGGCCCTGGCCACGACCCTTGCGTAATATTCGAAGTGGGCCAGCGCGTACAGGGGCATGTCGGCATGGGCCCGCGCGTCCAGGCCCAGCTCAGGCTGAACCGACCGGATGTCCTGGCCTGTGGCCAGAGCAGACAGCTGCATCCGCGCCGCCTGTTCGAAGACCATGGCAAGCAGGCACGCCTCCTCGACCGA
>JBMLPD010000144.1:0-1385 GCA_049242285.1 Rubrivivax sp. | reverse complement strand
CCGGGAGGCTGTCGTCAGCGAGCGCCACCAGCAGGTTCTTCAGCGTGCGGACGTGGCGGCTGCCGGCTTCCAGGCGCGGCGGCGCATCGATGGCTGCGCGCGGCTCGCGGATCACGATCGAATCGCCGGGCACGTCCACCGGTTGCAGCAACAGCGACACCGTTCCCCGGTCGCTGCTCACGAAGAGGTTGATCGGCTTGGAGGACTGCGGATCGGCAGGCCGTATGAAGACCTGCCCGCGCTCGTCGTCCTTCTCCAGTACGAACTCGTTGGCGTTGCCGGTGACCCGGCGTACCCGTGAGCGTTCGAACGCGATCCGGGTGACCTCCTGACGCGAGACCCGGGCCAGCACGGTGGCGCCGTCGCGGGCCTCGACCACCTGCTGCGCGAATGCGGGCTCAGCGAACAGGGGCACCAGCAGGCACAGCAGGTGCAGCGGAAGGCGAGGGCGCATTGGACGTCGGCCCCGAGGGTGAGGCGGGAGCAGCGCCCGATCGGGTCTGGAGTTCGAGGGGGTCATTGGGGGTGGTCTCGCGGAGGGTCTTCAGAAAGATCCGGCCGCCCGCGTACTGAAGCTCGATGGCATAGCCTTTCGAGACTTCAGACACACGCCGGTCGCTGATGAAGGTGGTGAGCAAGCCGCGCAGGCCCACGCGCTGGGTGCGTTCGTCCACCTGCAGGTCCTGCGGGCTGAAGACGGTGGAAGCACCGTCGCGCTTGATGCGCTCGGCGTTGGCGGCCATCGCGGTGCGCAATTCGCCCCAGGACGCGGGTGCGGCGTATTGCAGTAGCAGGCGGGATTGGTGTTCGACGCTTTGCGGGGTGACGTTGAGGGTCAGCTGGGCAAGGAAGTAGCCCATCTGCTCCAGGTACTCGGGGCTCGCCCGTTCGGCCTCGACCCAGAAGGTCTTGTGGATGGTGGGCGGAACCACCACGACCCGTTCGCGTCCGGCCTGGTGCAGCGTGTATGCGGCCAGCAGCAGCGTGGCCAGCATCGAGACCGCGAGCAGGATCGCCAGCAGCGCGGTGGCGCGGCGGGCGCTGGCCTGGTCGGCACGCAGCCAGTCGAGCCTCATCCGACCAGCTCACGCAGGTGGGAGGGCGGGGTGCGCTTCAGGCCTGAGACCGGCGCCGGAAGATGCCAGTACAGCAAGTGCAGCGCGAAGGCGGGGTGCTCACCCGACTTGGCCTTTCCGTAGGCCCAGGCGAGCAGAACCCCGGCGGCGCAGCCGGTGACAAAGAAGCCCGCGATCATTCCGGCCAGTACCGCCGCCAGGAACAGCAGCGAGACATCGATCTCCCACCAGAACATCCGTGGGGGATCGTTCAACCGGCGCGGGATCTCCAGCGCGACGTCGCTCATGACGGCCCGACCGTCAGATCGT
>JBMLPD010000143.1:0-1220 GCA_049242285.1 Rubrivivax sp. | reverse complement strand
ACTTCTCCAAGATCGAGGCCGACAAGCTCCGCCTCGAGCACATCGAGTTCTCGCTCGCCGCGGTGCTGGCGAACTTCTCCAACCTCGTTGTGGACAAGGCCACGGCCAAAGGCCTGAAGCTCAGCATCGAGGTGGACCCCGACGTGCCCGACGCCCTGGTGGGCGACCCCCTTCGCCTGGGCCAGATCCTCATCAACTACGGCAACAACGCCGTGAAGTTCACCGAAAGCGGCGAGATCCAGGTGCGCGTGCAACGGCTGGATCGGGGCGTGCACGACGTGGTGCTGCGCTGCGCCGTGCGCGACACGGGCATCGGCCTGAGCCCGGAGCACCGCCAGCGGCTGTTCCAGAGCTTCCACCAGGCCGACCCTTCCACCAGCCGGCAGTACGGCGGCACGGGTCTGGGCCTGGCCATTGCCGCACGTCTGGCCGACATGATGGGCGGTCAGGCGGGGGTGGACAGCCGGCTGGGCGAGGGCTCGACCTTCTGGTTCACGGCGCGCTTCGGGCTGGCTGTGGCCGCAGCGCTCAAGCCGCGCGACAGCGGCCTGCCCGTGATGCCCGCACCGGATGGCCTGTGCGCCGTGAAGCCCGGCACACCTGACGCTCGCCGGGCCCGGGTGCTGGTGGTGGACGACAACGAGGTCAACCTGCTGATTGCCAGCGAGATGCTGGCCCACGCCGGCGTGGAAGTGCACACCGCAGAAGACGGCGCGCAGGCGCTTCAGCGTCTGCAGTCCGAAACCTTCGACCTCGTCTTCATGGACATGCAGATGCCGGTGATGGACGGCCTGGAGGCCACGCGCGGCATACGCGCACGCGCAGACAGGCCCCGCGTGCCCATCGTCGCGATGACGGCCAACGCCCTGCCTGCAGACCGCGAGCGCTGCCTGCAGGCCGGGATGGACGACGTCATCACCAAGCCCATCGATCCGGACCGCCTGGTTGCCGTGGTGCGGCGCTGGGCCTTCAGCGCCCCGAATGCTGCTACGATATCAGGGTAGGCGTGCTCTAGATCTTCTCTCAGTCGGTTCTTTGTTCTCGCCCGCCGGCCCGGCCGGCGGTTCGGCCCAATCTTCCATCGGTGAGTTGCGGGGTGGTTCTGCACGGCGTCCGCATGTGCGGGCGTCTCACTGAAAAGGAAATGAAAAATGGCCAAGGAAACCGGTATCGTCAAGTGGTTCAACGAGGGCAAGGGCTTCGGCTTCATCGCCCCGGAC
>JBMLPD010000142.1:0-1451 GCA_049242285.1 Rubrivivax sp. | reverse complement strand
ACCAGCCGCTGCCGTCACGCTCGCGCCCGGCCTCGGCCACGGTGAGGCTGGCGCCATCCACCGCGATGTAGCCCTTGGCGAAGACATAGCGCATCCAGGGCGCGGGCACGGCCAGGCGCATGACGTGGTTGTTCTCCGGCCGGCGGATGGCCTGCAGGCGGGCCTGGAAGTCCACGTGGCCTGACAACGGGTGCCCGCCGATCTCGGCGCCGTCCTTGGCTGCGCGCTCGACGTTCAATGCGTCGCCCACTGCCAGGCCACCCAGCGCGGTGACGTTCAGGCTCTGGAGCACGATGTCGAAGTCCGCTTGCTCCTGCGCGGGCTGCACCGACGTGACCGTCAGGCACACACCGTTGCAGGCCACGCTGGCCCCCACCTCCAGGCCGTTGCAGAAGCCCGCCGGGAAAGCCAGCGTGAAGGTGCGAAGCCCGGGCTTGTCGGCCAGGGCGGCGATGCGGGCGGTGCCCTGGACGATGCCGGTGAACATGGCCGGATTATCCCATGGGCTCTGGGCTATCCTGCCCCCATGAACCCAGCCGACCCGAACCCCGGCCACCAGGGCCCAGCGGGCCTGTTGCCCGTCGCCACGGGCTTCGCAGCACCCATCGCGCCGGCAGTGACGCTCACATCCACGCCCGCCTGGCTGCCGGGATTCACCCTCACGCAGCCGCCCCCGGGTTTCGTGGACGACCCCTACCCCTTCTACGCCCAGTTGCGGCAGCTCGCACCCGTGCACGCCATCGGCGCCACCTCGGTGCTGCTGACGCGCTACGAGGACGTCATCGCGGTGTACCGCCACCCGGCGGCCAGCTCCGACAAGCAGCGCGAGTTCGCGCCGAAGTTCGGCGACGGCACGCCACTGTTCGAGCACCACACCACCAGCCTGGTGTTCAACGACGCGCCGCTGCACACCCGCGTGCGCCGCCTGCTGATGGGCGCCCTCAACCAGCGCGCCATCGCCCGCATGGAGGCCGGCGTGGTAGCCCTGGTGGACGGCTTGTTGGACCGCATGGCCGGCCTGGCCGCACCAGACCTGATCGAGGACTTCGCCGCCCGCATCCCGGTGGAGGTGATCGGCAACCTGCTGGACGTGCCGCATGCCGAGCGCGGACCGCTGCAGGGCTGGTCGCTGGCCATCCTCAGCGCGCTGGAGCCCGCGCCCTCAGCCGACGTGCTGGCACGCGGGCACGCCGCAGTGCGGGACTTCCTGGCCACCCTGCGCGGCCTGGTGGCGCAGCGCCGCGCGCAGCCCGGTGACCCGGAGGTGGACGTGCTCACGCGCCTGATCCAGGGCGAAGTGGGCGGCGAGCGCCTGACCGAAACCGAGTTGCTGCACAACTGCATCTTCCTGCTCAATGCCGGCCACGAGACCACCACCAACCTGATCGGCAACGGGATGCACGCGCTGATGACGCACCGCGGCGAGTTGCAGCGCCTGACCGCGGACCCGG
>JBMLPD010000141.1:0-2138 GCA_049242285.1 Rubrivivax sp. | reverse complement strand
TGCTGGACCTGGACCCCGCCACGCCCGAGGGCAAGGAAATCCTGCAGCTCAACCGCGCCACGCGCTACATCCCCACCACGCCCGAGAACTACAAGGGCCTGGAGTCGGCCGGCCGCAGCGCCGGCCTGATCTGAGCGCAGTGCGCCGCTCGTCGTGAGGCTTGAACTGCAAGCGGTGGCTGCACGCCACCCCATGGCGCGCCCGGGCGCTGCGCCGGCGCTGCAAGACCTGTCGCTGGCCGTGGCCGAGGGCGAGCAGCTCGCCGTCATCGGCCCCTCGGGCGCGGGCAAGACCACGCTGCTGCAGGTGATGGCCTGCGCCATGCCGCCGGCCCACGGTGCGTTGGCATTGGACGGGCGCAACCCCTGGGCCCTGCCGCGTGGCGAACTGCAGCGCCTGCGCGGGCGGCTGGTCCTGGCCCCGCAGGTGCCGCCGCTGCCGCCGCGTCAGCGCGTGGTGACCTCGGTGCTGGCCGGCCGGCTGCCGGCCCTGGGCCTGTGGGCCAGCCTGCGCAGCCTGTTCTACCCTTCGGACATCCCGGCGGCGTACGCGGCGCTGGAGCGCTTCGGCCTGGAGGACAAGCTCTTCGAGCGCGTGGACCGCCTGTCCGGCGGCGAGCGCCAGCGCGTGGGCCTGGCCCGCGCCCTGGTGGCGCCAGCGCGGCTGTGGCTGGTGGACGAGCCGCTGTCGGCGCTGGACCCCACGCGCTCGCAGCAGGCCGTGGCCACCCTGGTGGATCAAGCCCGGCAGGCCGGCGTCACGCTGGTGGCCACGCTGCACCAGGTGGACCGGGCGCTGGAGCACTTCCCGCGCATCGTGGGGCTGCGCGAGGGCCGGCTGGTGTTCGACCTGCCGGCGGCCGAGGTGACACGTGAGCGCCTGGCACAGTTGTACGCGCAACACGAGCATGAACTGGTGGCGCCGCCCGCGGCCCTGCCGGCGGAAGAACCTGCTCCGCCGTCTGCACCGGTGGTCATGCACTGCCGCTGAGGGCAGCGCCCTGTCGGCCGATCCCATGAGCGTCACCCTGATGCCGACCCCACCGGCCCCCTCCCGTGCAGCCCCACCCTCGCGCGACCCGGCCTGGCTGGGCCGCGTGTTCTGGACGGGCGCGGGCCTGGTGCTGCTGTGGCCGCTGCTGGTGGCCACCGAGTTCAGGCCCTGGATCCTCTTCGAAGCCCGCAACCTCAAGGTCACGGGCGACTTTCTGGCCAGCTTCCTGCCCCCAGTGCTGGGGTGGGAATTCCTGGCAATGGTGGCGCGCGAGACCTGGCGCACCGTGGCCATCGCCACCGCTGGCATGACACTGGCGCTGGGGGTGGCCGTGCCGCTGACGCTGGTGTGCACGCGCGTGCTGTCGGTGTCGGCCCTGAGCGGCCGCATGGCCCGGGGCCCGGCCCTGTTGCGCACGGCGGCACGGGCGCTGCTGGTGCTGCTGCGCAGCGTGCCCGAGCTGGTATGGGCGCTGGTGTTCGTGCGCGTGGTGGGCCTGGGGCCCACGGCTGGCGTGCTGGCGATCGCGCTGACCTACGGCGGCATGCTGGGCAAGGTGTACGCCGAGATCCTGGAAAGTGGCGAGCCCCACGCCACCCAGACCCTGCTGCGCAACGGCAGCTCGCGCCTGCAGGCTTTCTGTTTCGGCTTGCTGCCGCAGAACGCGGCCGAGCTCACCAGCTACACGGTCTATCGCTGGGAGTGCGCCATCCGCAGCTCCGTGGTGCTGGGCTTCGTGGGCGCGGGCGGGCTGGGCCAGCAGATGGACAATTCCATGAAGATGTTCAACGGCGGCGAGGTGCTCACCATGCTGGCGGTCTTCGTGGCCCTGGTGGCGCTGGCCGACCGCGTGAGCGCCGGGTTGAGGAAGGCCCTGGGATGAGCGCCCCCTGGAACGGCCGGGCCACCGCCGCCAACGTCCCGTACCGGCTGCCCCCGCCGCTGTTCGATGCGCGCTGCAAGGCCTGCTGGTTCACCATGGCGATGCTGGCGCTGGTGGTGGCGAGCTTCTGGTCGCTGGACCTGAAGTGGGGGCAGTTCCTGTCGCTGGAGGCGGCGCGCAGCATGGCGCGCTTCTTGGGCGAGTTCTTTCCGCCCGATGTCTCCGCGCCCTTCCTGCACAAGGTGCTGGTGGGCACCTGGGA
>JBMLPD010000140.1:0-1400 GCA_049242285.1 Rubrivivax sp. | reverse complement strand
GTCAGTGGGACTCGCGAAACAGTCGTGCGACTGGTGAGGCAGAGTTGCTGCGGGTGCGGAGCTGCTGCGGGCGCTGAAGGCTTGAAGCCGCCGATCGAGTCCCCGAGAGGACCGGCAGGTGACGACCCTGAGCCTGTCCGACGACCGCATGGGCCGATGCCCCCAACCGCGCGACTCTCTGCGCATCGACAATGGCTTGGCACGAATACCTGCCGATCTGCAATGCGGCACTGGAGCTCAAGAGATTTGCCGGCCGGCGCCACGTGGGGGAGCCGGTGGGTTCCGTGGCCGGAAGCACGGGGCCTTGAGCGGCGGCCTGTTTTGACGCCTTGAAGCCGGGCCTCCGCTTCAGGATTGTGTACACATCTGCCAGAATACGAAGTCTGGGCGTTCCTGCCCTCAAGGACTCCCCATGAAGGTTCCCACTGCAGAGACTCCCAGCGTCGGTATCCGCGAGTTCCGGGCCGCGCTGGCGGAGTACATCGACGCTGACACGCCGGTCACCGTCACCCGCCACGGCCAGGCCGTAGGATTGTTCGTGCCGCTGCGCAGGCCCAGCGCCGAAGACGTGCAGCGCTTGCAGACGGCTGCGGCCAACTTCCGCAAGACCATGCCGCTCACCGAGGATGAGGTCGAGGCAATGGTCGCCGACTTCGACGCGCTGCGTCGCGGCCGTCCGCTGCCTGGCCGCAGCGCCAAGTGATGACGGCTCGGCCGATCATCCTGGACGCGAACATCCTGATCCGTTGCGTCCTTGGCGAGAAGGTGCCAGCCCTGCTGGCGGCGCACACGGCCACGATCGACTTCCTGGCGCCCGACACCGCATTTGAAGAGGCCCGCAAGCACCTACCAACGATCTTGCTTGCGCGTGGCGATGACGGCACCAGCGTGGTCGCCGCGCTGGACGAGCTCAACGCGGTGACAGCGATCGTGACGCCAGTGCCGGCCAGCAGCTACGAGCCACTGCGTGCGCGTGCGCTGGCACGCATCGGCCAGCGAGACCCCCACGACTGGCAAATACTGGCCTGCGCCCTGCTGCTCAACAGCCCCATCTGGACCGAGGACCGAGACTTCTTCGGCACCGGCGTCGCCACCTGGACGACGGCCCTGGTGGAGCTGTACTTCGCCGATCCAGACCCAGGGCCAGCGGAACACTGACCGGCCTTCGATGAGCGAAGCCAAAGCCCGCGCGGAACTCATCGACCTCGCGCGCAAAGGCGCTGCTTCGGGGTGGCGCACGACCCGCTCAGGGCCAGGTGCGAACAGCCGGTCTGATCGGGGGCGAATGGCGGCTCCTGGCCGGCAGCAGTCGACCCTGAGCGGTCGCAAGCAAGCGCAAATTCAACGCCCGATTGCAGCCGTTCAAGACGCGCGATGCCGGCCCTCCCGTGAAGTACTGA
>JBMLPD010000139.1:0-6337 GCA_049242285.1 Rubrivivax sp. | reverse complement strand
CAGGTGGGGGAGTTTGAGGTGGCCATAAGTGGGGGAGTTTGGGTGGCCATCGGGGTGCAGCAGATGCGTCGTCTGCTCGATCCGGCCAGCCAGTATCTGGCCGTCGCAAGGGTTGCCGGGGGAGCTGCGGGCGCCCATGTTCACTGCGGCCTCGATGGTGGTCTTGGCGCGATCGATGAGCAAACAGCGGCGCGAGCGAGGCCTCGATCTGCGCCCACGGCATGCGTGTGGCAAGCACGGCCAACGGGTGGCGCATGTCGATCAGGTGATCCAACCTGGCGCAGAAGCAGTCGTCAGTGGCCATCGGCGCTGTGCCTCCAGAACTCCCAGGAAACGAGGTCCATTGCATCGCTCATGGGGAGTTGTGACCATCGACAATCACCCCGGAAAGCCAGCGTTCATGCGCGGTGGCGGGGGCTTGCGGGGCCGCCTACTGCACCGGCCCCTTCAAGGCCGGCGGAATCGGCAGAGCAAGCACCTCGATCCCCTCCTCGTGCAGCGCCTGGCGCTCCTGGGGGGAGGCCACGCCGCGGATGCCGCGGGCGTCGGTTTCGCCGTAGTGGATGCGGCGGGCTTCTTCGGCAAAGCGCTCGCCCACGTCGTCGGTGTTCTCGATGGCGTGGCGCACCGCCTGCATCCACATCGCTTGCAGGTCGGCTGCGGCGGGTTCTGCCTTGGCCGGGGCCTGCGGCGCGGGCTCGCGGGCGCCAGAGAGGTTAAGCCGCGGGGCGCTGGGCAGGCGGGTGATGACATGGTCTGCGCACAGCGGGCACTCCACCAGGCCGCGTCCGTTCTGGTCCAGGAAGTCGTCTTCAGAGCCGAACCAGCCCTCGAAGCCGTGGCCGTTGGCACACCGCAGATCCAGCACTTTCATCACGGGATTATCAGACGCTCAGCTTTCGGGGCACGGCTGCCAGGACAGAGACCACTCGCCCCGGCGCCACTGGCGCAGCCATTGCAGGCCCACCAGGGTCTTGACGTCGGTGAGTTCGCCGGCCTGGGCCAGGCGGTCGAGTTCGTCTTCCGTCATGGCCACCACTTCAAGGAACTCGCCGGCATCCAGCGCTTGCGGGCCGGGCTCCAGGCCACGGGCCATCCAGATCTCGATGCCTTCGGTGGAATAGGCCGCGGCGTTGTGGATGCGGCAGGCGCGCGCCCATTCGCGCGCGGTGTAGCCGGTTTCCTCGCGCAGCTCGCGCCGGGCACAGTGCCACACCGGCTCGCCGGGGTCGATCTTGCCGGCGGGGAACTCCAGCAGCACCTGGCCGAGCGGGTAACGGAACTGGCGCACCATCACCACGCGCCCGTCATCGAGCACGGGCACCACCGCCACGGCGCCGGGGTGCACCACGAATTCGCGCGTGGCCGAAGTGCCATCGGGCAGGCCCACGGTGTCACGCCGCACCGTGAGGAAACCGCCCTGCAGCAGCGTGTGCGCTTGCTGAAGCGTCTCTCGCAAGCCTTTGTCAGGGGTATCGGCTGTATCGGCTGCATCGGCCGTGCAGGCTGTATCGGCTGCGCCAGCCGTAGCGCCCGTGCCGCCCGCTTCGCTCGGGGCCAAGACAGGCTCCTGGTTGAAGCTCAGGAGGCGAGCGCCTTGACGATGGCGTCGCGGCACAGGCCCAGCAAGCCCCCGGAGAAGGGCCCGAGCAACAGCACGGCCGCGCCATTGAGCGCCAGCAGCGCGCCAACGCCCGCGCCCTGCACGATGGGCGTGGTGTCCGCTGGTTCGTCGAAGTACATCACCTTCACCACGCGCAGGTAGTAGAAGGCGCCCACCAGGGAGAACACCACCGCCACCACCGCCAGCACGATGTACAGCGTGACGTTGGTGGTGACCAGGGCCTGGATGACGGCCAGCTTGGCAAAGAAGCCCACCATCGGCGGAATGCCTGCCAGAGAGAACATGAACACCGACATCACGCCGGCCAGCCAGGGCCGGCGCCGGGCCAGACCGGCCAGGTCGGACACCTCTTCGCTTTCGAAGCCCTCGCGCGAAAGGAACATGATCAAGCCGAAGGTGCCCAAGGTCGTCAGCACATAGGTGACCACGTAGAACATGGCCGAGCTGTAGGCGTTGGCTGCCGACAGCGTGTTGCCGCTGACCACCCCGGCGCTGAGGCCCAGCAGCAGAAAGCCCATCTGCGCGATGGTGGAGTAGGCCAGCATGCGCTTGAGGTTGCTCTGGGCGATGGCCGCCAGGTTGCCCACGGCCAGCGACGCCACGGCCAGCACGATGAACATCTGTTGCCAATCGACCGCCAGGCCCAGCAATCCTTCCACCAGCAACCGGATGATGATGGCAAAAGCCGCCAGCTTCGGCGCGCCACCGATCATCAGCGTCACGGCCGTGGGAGCCCCGTGATAGACGTCGGGTACCCACATGTGGAAGGGCACCGCGCCCAGCTTGAAGGCCAGACCCGACACGACGAACACCACGCCGAGCACGAGCACCTCGCGGTTGATGCGACCCGCGGCAATCTGCTCGAACACCTTGGGAATCTCCAGCGTGCCCGTGGCGCCGTACAGCATGGACAGCCCGTACAGCAGGAAGCCGCTGGCCAGCGCGCCCAGCACGAAGTACTTCATGGCCGCCTCGGTGCTGCGCCCGTGGTCGCGGCGCAGCGCGGTCAGGGCGTACAGCGACAGGCTCATGACTTCCAGGCCCAGGTAGACCACCAGGAAGTGGTTGGCCGAGCACATGACGGAAATGCCGAGCAGGACGAACAGCGACAGGGTGAAGAACTCGCCCTTGAGCATGTCGCGAGAGGCAAGGTACGGCTGCGCGTAGGCCACCGTGATGACCATGGCCCCACAGGCGAAGGCAGCCAGCAGATGCCCCATGGGGTCGGTCACGACCATGCCGTTCATGCCGTACAGCGTGGCGCCGGACTGGGCGTAGAACAGATGCATGGCCCCGACGCACAACATCGTGCCCTGGGTCAGCCAGAGGGTCACACGGCGGGCCGGGTCGGTCACCCACAGGTCCACCACGGTCACCACGCAGGCCATGGCCAGCAGCACGATTTCGGGATAGACGACGAGCCAGTTCATCGCGTTCATGGACAGGGGGCGCCTCAGGGCAGCTTGCTTTGCGCCACGTGCTTGAGCAGCTCGGTGACGGAGACGTGCATGACGTCGGTGAAGGGCTTGGGGTACAGGCCCATGGCCAGCACGGCCACGGCCAGCACGGCCAGCATGGTGAACTCGCGCGCATTCAGGTCTTCAAGCGTGCGGACGTTGTCGTTGGCGACATCGCCAAAGTACACCCGCTTGATCATCCACAGCGAATACGCCGCGCCGAAGATCAGCGCCGTGGCAGCCGCCGCGCCCACCCAGAAATGGGCCTTGACGGCGCCCAGGATCACCATCCACTCGCCCACGAACCCCGCCGTGCCGGGCAGGCCGCAGTTGGCCATGGAGAACAGCACCGCAAAGGCCGCGAACTTGGGCATGGTGTTGGCCACGCCACCGTAGGCCGCGATCTCACGCGAATGCACACGGTCGTACAGCACGCCAATGCACAGGAACATCGCGCCAGAGACAAAGCCATGGCTGATCATCTGCACCAGGCCGCCGCTGACACCCAGCTCGTTGAAGATGAAGAAGCCCAGGGTCACGAAGCCCATGTGGGCGATGGACGAGTAGGCCACCAGCTTCTTCATGTCCTGCTGCACCAGGGCCACCAGGCCGATGTAGACCACCGCAATCAGTGACAGGGCGATCATGAACCAGGCCCACTCGCGGCTGGCGTCAGGCGCAATGGGCATGGAAAAGCGCAGGAAGCCGTAGGCGCCCAGCTTCAGCATGATGGCCGCCAGCACCACCGAGCCGCCCGTGGGCGCCTCCACGTGGGCGTCAGGCAGCCAGGTGTGCACCGGCCACATCGGTACCTTGACCGAGAAGGCCGCGAAGAAGGCGAAGAACAGCAAGGTCTGCGCATCCAGCGGCAAGGGCAGCCTGTGCCAGGTCTGGATGTCGAAGCTGCCACCCGACTTGAAGTACAGATACACCAGGGCCACCAGCATCAGCAGCGAGCCCAGCAGCGTGTAGAGGAAGAACTTGAAGGCCGCGTAGACCCGGCGCGGGCCGCCCCACACGCCGATGATGATGTACATCGGGATCAGCGTGGCCTCGAAGAACACGTAGAACAGCAGGCCGTCCAGGGCAGAGAAAACCCCCACCATCAGGCCCGAAAGGATCAGGAACGCGCCCATGTACTGGTTCACGCGCTCGGTGATGACCTCCCAGCCGGCGATCACCACGATGATGGTGATGAAGGCCGTGAGCAGCACGAACCACACCGAGATGCCGTCCACCCCCAGGTGGTAGTGCACGTTGAAGCGGTCGATCCAGGGCAGCCTCTCGACGAACTGCATCGCGGGCGTGGACAGGTCAAAACCCGTGGCCAGAGGAATGGTCACGAGGAACGCCGCGATGGAGCCCAGCAGGGCCACCCATCGCACGACCTTCGCGTGCTCGTCACGGCCCGCCGCGAGCAGCAGTGCGCCCACCGCCACCGGCAGCCAGATGGCCACGCTCAGAAGACCCATTGAACTCTCTCCGCCTCTTGCGTTTTGTGTTGTGGCGTCACGTGGATCAGCGTGCCAGCATGGCCGACAGGTGCGGCCACAGCTTCCAGGTGAGGAATCCGAACACGCCCAGCACCATGGCCAGCGCGTACCAGTAGAGCAAGCCGGTCTGCACCAGCCGCACCAGGCCGGACAAGCCGCCCACGGCCCGGGCCGATCCGTTGACCACGGCGCCGTCGATCAGCGCCACGTCGCCGCCCTTCCACAACCCGCGCCCCAGGGCCCGGGCACCGGCGGCCAGCACATGCTCGTTGAACCAGTCCAGGTAGTACTTGTTCTCCAGAACGCGCACCAGCGGCGACAAAGCGCGGCCGATGGCCGCCGGAATGGAAGGCTGCTTCAGGTAGAACCACCAGGCCACCACCACGCCGGCCAGTGCCAGCCAGAAAGGCAACGTCTGAAGGCCGTGTACCGCCATGGCTGCGGCGCCATGGAACTGCGAGGCCAGCTCCTTCATCGCCCCATGGCGTGCGGCATCGACAAAGATGGCGTCCTTGAAGAAGTCGCCGAACAACAGCGGCTGGATGGTGAGGTAGCCGATGACCACGGAAGGGACGGCCAGCAGCACCAGGGGCAGGGTCACCACCCACGGGCTCTCATGCGGTTCGTGATGGTCGTCATGGTGGCCGTGATCGTCGGCCGGCGGGAAGGGCTTGTGGTGGAAGCGCTCCGAGCCATGGAAGACCAGAAAGTACATGCGGAAGGAGTAGAAGGCCGTGACGAACACCCCGGCCACCACCGCAAACGTGGCAAAGCCGGCACCGGGCAGACGGCTGGCCTCCACCGCCAGGATGATGCTGTCCTTGGAGTAAAAGCCCGAGAACAGCGGCGTGCCGATGAGCGCCAGCGAGCCCAGCAGCGAGGTGATCCAGGTCACCGGCATGTGCTTGCGCAGGCCGCCCATGTTGCGGATGTCCTGGTCATGGTGCATGCCCATGATGACCGAGCCCGCACCCAGGAACAGCAGCGCCTTGAAGAAGGCGTGCGTCATCAGGTGGAACACCGCCACCGAGTACGCCGAGGCGCCCAGCGCCACCGTCATGTAGCCCAGCTGGCTGAGCGTGGAGTAGGCCACGACGCGCTTGATGTCGTTCTGGATGATGCCCAGGAACCCCATGAACAGCGCCGTGATGGCGCCGATCACGAGCACGAAGTTCAGCGCGGTGTCGCTCAGCTCGAACAGCGGCGACATGCGGGCCACCATGAAGATGCCGGCCGTCACCATCGTGGCGGCGTGGATCAGCGCCGAGATGGGCGTGGGGCCTTCCATGGAGTCGGGCAGCCACACATGCAGCGGGAACTGCGCACTCTTGCCCATGGCACCGATGAACAGGCAGATGCAGATCACGGTGATGAGCATCCAGTCCGAGCCCGGGAAGCTCAGCTTCGCCAGCTCGCCCGACCTGGCGAACGCTTCGCCGTAGTTCAACGTGCCGGCATAGGCCGCGATCAGGCCGATGCCCAGGATGAAGCCGAAGTCACCCACCCGGTTGACCAGGAAGGCCTTCATGTTGGCGAACACCGCCGTGGGCTTCTTGAACCAGAAGCCGATGAGCAGATAACTCACCAGGCCCACCGCCTCCCAGCCGAAGAACAGCTGCAGGAAGTTGTTGCTCATGACCAGCATGAGCATGGAGAAGGTGAACAGCGAGATGTAGGAGAAGAAGCGCTGGTAGCCGGGGTCCTCGTGCATGTAGCCGATGGTGTAGATGTGCACCATCAGCGACACGAAGGTCACCACGCAC
>JBMLPD010000138.1:0-1769 GCA_049242285.1 Rubrivivax sp. | reverse complement strand
TTTGCAGGCGACCGTGTCTCCACGGTACTTGTCCGGCCTGCATCGGCTTGTGGTGATTCCTTCCGGGCTTTCACCCAGCGGAAGCTTTCATCAACCAGCCCCTGTTGCCAGGCACCGGTTGTTTCAACCGCCCGCCGGTCATCCCGGTGGGCGAATGATCTTCAAAAAATCTGTCCTGCGTCCGGCCTCACTTGCGCTTGGGCGCCAGCACCATGATCATCTGCCGGCCCTCCAGCTTGGGCATGTGCTCCACCACTGCCACATCGGCCAATTCATCGCGGATGCGCTCCAGCAGGCGCATGCCGATGTCCTGGTGCGTGATCTCGCGGCCGCGGAACCGCAATGTGACCTTGCCCTTGTCGCCGTCATCGGCAATGAAGCGGCGCAGGTTGCGCATCTTGATCTGGTAATCGCCTTCGTCCGTGCCTGGACGGAACTTGACTTCCTTGATCTCGATGACCTTCTGCTTGGATTTGGCCTCGGCGGCTTTCTTCTGCTCCTGGTACTTGAACTTGCCGTAGTCCATCAACCGGCAGACCGGGGGATCTGCCACCGCCGCGATCTCGACCAGATCCACGTCGAGTTCACCTGCCATTCGAAGCGCGTCCATCAAGCTGACGATGCCGAGCGGCTCATTCTCGACACCGTTGAGGCGCACCTGCGGCGCCATGATTTCGCGGTTCAGCCTGTGCTTGCGCTCCGCGTTCGGCACGCGGCGGTCCATGAAGGTAGCGATGGTTCAAACCCCTTGTTGCAGCCCCCAGGCAAAAGGGAGCCACCTTGAAAACGAAACGGACACGCACAAGTTCATGACTTTCGGGCAATGTCACCCAGCAGCTTCGAGGAGAAGTCTTCCAGGGGCATCACACCGAGGTCCACGGGCCCACGTGCGCGCACCGCAACAGCCCCGCTTGCCTTCTCCTTGTCGCCTACGACGAGGATGAACGGGACCTTTTGCAACGAATGCTCGCGGATTTTATAGTTGATTTTCTCGTTCCGGCTGTCTATCGACACCCTAACTCCTTGTTTTTGCAGCGTTTTCGCCACTTCTCTTGCGTATTCGTGCTGTTGATCGGTGATCGGGCACACCACCGCCTGCTCAGGGGCCAGCCACGCGGGCAGCGCGCCGGCATGCTGCTCGATCAGGATGCCGATGAAACGCTCGAGGCTGCCGACGATGGCGCGGTGCAGCATCACGGGGTGGCGGCGTGAGCCGTCATCGGCCACGTACTCGGCGTCCAGTCGCTGCGCCATGGAGAAGTCCACCTGGATGGTGCCGCACTGCCACTGCCGGCCGATGGCGTCCTTGAGCGTGTACTCCACCTTGGGGCCGTAGAAGGCGCCGTCACCTTCGGCGATGACGAACTCCACGCCCGAGCGGCGCAGGCTCTCCATCAGCGCGTGCTCGGCCTTGTCCCACACCTCGTCCGACCCGATGCGCGCAGCCGGCCGCGTGGCCACCTTGTAGAGGATGTCGGTGAAGCCGAAGTCGGCATAGACCTTCTGCAGCAGTGCGGTGTAGGCCACGCATTCGGCCAGGATCATGTCCTCGGTGCAGAAGATGTGGCCGTCGTCCTGCGTGAAGCCGCGCACGCGCATGATGCCGTGCAGGCCGCCGGTGGGCTCGTTGCGGTGGCATTGGCCGAATTCACCATAGCGCAGCGGCAGGTCGCGGTAGCTCTTGATGCCCTGCTTGAAGATCAGGATGTGGCCGGGGCAGTTCATCGGCTTGAGGGCGTAGTCGCGCTTCTCGCTCTCGGTCGTGAACA
>JBMLPD010000137.1:0-3840 GCA_049242285.1 Rubrivivax sp. | reverse complement strand
GCCGCAGCGACGACATGCTCAAGGTCAGCGGCATCTACGTCAGCCCCTTCGAGGTGGAGGCCACGCTGGTGCAGCACCCGGCCGTGCTGGAGGCCGCCGTCATCGGCAAGGAAGACGCCGACGGCCTGACCAAGACCAAGGCCTTCGTGGTGCTCAAGGACGGCGCCAGCGTCGAGGAGGCCGAACTCAAGGCCTTCGTCAAGGACCGCCTGGCGCCTTACAAGTACCCGCGCTTCATCGAGTTCGTGGCCGACCTGCCCAAGACGGCCACGGGCAAGATCCAGCGCTTCAAGCTGCGCGAGCTGGAGGCCCGGCGCTGAGCGGCCAGACACCCTGCCCGACTTCCAGCCCTGCCGCCCTCCCGAACCCAGGACTCGCAACGCCATGGAACCCGCTTTCGTCGACATCGACTGGGCTGGCCGCGCCTTGCGCATCGAGCACGCGTGGATTGCGCCAGAGCGCACCCAAGCGCCTCTCGTGGTGTTCCTGCACGAAGGGCTGGGCTCGCTGGCCATGTGGAAGGACTTCCCGCAGCGGTTGTGCGAGGCCGCGAACCTGCGCGGGCTGGTGTACTCACGCCCCGGCTACGGGCGCTCCACGCCCCGCGCAGGAGATGAAGCCTGGAAGCCGGACTTCATGCACCGCCAGGCGCTGGAGGTGCTGCCGGCCTTTCTGCACGCGGTGGGCGTGGACCCGGCACGAGACCGCCCCTGGCTCTTCGGCCACAGCGACGGTGGCTCGATCAGCCTGATCGCCGCCGCACGCCACCCGGCCTGGTGGGCCGGGGCCATCGTGCTGGCGCCGCACATTCTGGTGGAAGAGGTGTCCATCGCCAGCATCGCACAGGCGCGCGAGGCCTACCGCAGCACCGACCTGCGCACACGCCTGGCGCGCCACCACGACGACCCCGATTCCGCCTTCTGGGGCTGGAACGACATCTGGCTGCACCCCGACTTCCGCGCCTGGTCCATCGAGGCCGAGCTCTCGACCATCACCTGCCCCGTGCTCGCCGTGCAGGGCCTGGACGACGCATACGGCACGCTGGAGCAGATCCGCGGCATTGCACGGCGCGTGCCCCAGACCGAACTGCTGGAACTGCCCGCCTGTGGACATTCCCCGCACAAGGACCAGCCCGAAGCGCTGATCGCCCGGGTCAGCCCGTTCCTGAGGCACCATGCACCCCGGGCGGCGCGACACGATCCACCAGCCACCCCCTGACGCATTTCGACGACGCGAACCCTGACGAGAGCCCGCTCCATGGACCTTGCCATCTTCCTGATCCAGTGCCTGAACTCGCTGCAGTACGGGCTGCTGCTGTTCCTGGTGGCCTCGGGGCTGACGCTGATCTTCGGGATCATGGGCGTCATCAACCTGGCGCACGGCAGCTTCTACATGATCGGCGCCTACATGGCCTTTGCCCTGGCGCCGGTGGTGGGCGCCACCTTCGGCGGCGGCTTCTTCGCCACGATGTTCGTCGGCGTGGTGCTGGCCGTGCTGCTGGGCTATGTGCTGGAGTGGGCCTTCTACAGCTACCTGTACGAGCGCGAGCATCTGCAGCAGGTGCTGATGACCTACGGCCTGATCCTCGTGTTCGAGGAGTTGCGCAGCCTGATCGTGGGCGACGACGTGCACGGCGTGAAGGCGCCCGACATCCTGGCCGGCAGCATCGCCCTGGGCGACACCATGACCTACCCGGTGTACCGCCTGTTCATCAGCGGCGTGTGCCTGCTGCTGGCGCTGGGCATGTACGTCGTGTTCACCCGCACCCGGCTGGGCATGATGATCCGCGCCGGCAGCACCAACCGCGAGATGGTGCAGTCCCTGGGCATCGACATCCAGTTTCTCTACCGCGTGGTGTTTGCCGCCGGGGTGGCCATCGCGGTGCTGGCCGGCATGGTGGCCGCGCCGGTGTCGTCCGTCTACCCCAACATGGGTGGGCAGGTGCTGATCATCTGCTTCGTGGTGGTGGTGATCGGCGGCATCGGCTCCATTCGAGGCGCGCTGCTCGCGGCCCTGCTGATCGGGTTTGTGGACACCTTCGGCAAGGTGCTGTTGCCTCAGGCTGCGGGCGTGCTGGTGTACGTGTTGATGGCGCTGATCCTGCTGTGGAAGCCGGACGGCCTGTTCAAGGCCGGTTGAGGCGAGGGTACGCAACATGCAAGCCGACATCCGATCCAAGGCCCTGTTCGTGGCCCTGGCGTTCCTGGCGCTGGCCCTGTACCCGCTGGTGGCCGGCAACTTCGGCGTGGACCTGGTCACCAAGATCATGATCTACGCCATCTTCGCCCTCAGCCTGGAGCTGCTGGTGGGCGGTACCGGTCTGGTGTGCTTCGGACATGCGGCCTTCTTCGGCATCGGCGCCTACGCCACGGTGCTGCTCTCACCCGAGAGCGACCCCGGCTCGGCGCTGGTGCTGCTGGCAGCAGCCGTGCTGGGGGCGGGCCTGTATGCCTTGGCCGTGGGCGCGCTGTCGCTGCGCACCAAGGGGGTGTACTTCATCATGGTGACGCTGGCCTTCGCGCAGATGGCCT
This sequence comes from Rubrivivax sp., assembly GCA_049242285.1. GTDB lineage: Bacteria > Pseudomonadota > Gammaproteobacteria > Burkholderiales > Burkholderiaceae_C > Rubrivivax. The sequence continues at coordinate 1,309 of JBMLPD010000137.1, read as the reverse complement.
ACTACGTGGTGCACGACACGCCGCTGGGCGGCGGCACCGACGGCATCTACCTCAACGTCAAGCCGGTGCTCGGTCCCGTCGATCTGGACGGCCCGCTGACCCTGTACTTCTTCACCCTGGCCACGCTGGTGGGCGTGTTCGGCCTGCTGGCGCTGGTGTCGCGCTCGCGCTTCGGCCGGGCGCTGGCGGGCATCCGCGTGAACGAGCAGCGCATGCGCGCCACGGGTTTCTCGACCTACCCCTACAAGCTGGCCGCCTTCACCCTGTCGGGCGCGCTGGCGGGGTTGGCGGGCTTTCTGTTTGCGGTGAAGGACGGCTACGTCAACCCGGAGATGATGAGCTGGCACTTGTCGGGCTCGGTGCTCATCATGATCATCCTGGGCGGCATCGGCCACCTGCGCGGCGCGCTCATCGGCGCATTCGCCTTCGCGCTGCTGCAGGAGTTCTTCAAGTCGGAGGCCATCTTCGGCGCCTTCGCCAAGCACTGGCACCTGGGCCTGGGGCTGACCATCATCGCCAGCGTGGCCCTGCTGCCGCGCGGGCTGGTGGGTGTGCCGCAGCAACTGCGCGAGCGCCTGGTCGGGCGCCCCTCGCGCCGCGCCGAGACCACGGAGGGTCAAGATGACAAGGCCTGAAGCATCGACTCAGGGCGGCGACGTGCTGCTGCGCGGGCGGGGCATCACCCGGCGCTGGGGTGGCCTGGTGGCTGTGAGCGAGGTGTCGCTGGACCTGAAGCGGGGCGAGCTGCACGCCGTCATCGGCACCAACGGCGCGGGCAAGTCCACGCTCATCAACATCCTCTCAGGCGAGATCCCGCCCTCGGCCGGCACGGTGGAGCTGCTGGGCCAGGACGTGACGGCCTGGTCGCAGCCCCGGCGCGCGCAGGCGGGCCTGGGGCGCAGCTACCAGCGCACCACCCTCTACCCCAGCTTCAGCGTGCTGGAGAACTGCCGCCTGGCGGCGCAGGCGCGCACGCCCAAGCCCTGGCACTGGTGGCAGGACGCCGGCCGCTGCGAGGCCAGCCTGGGTGCGGCGCGTGCCGCCGCCGCCAGCGCCGGCTTGAGCGACTGGCTGGACCGCTCCGCCGGGCTGCTCAGCCACGGCCAGAAGCGGCAACTGGAAATCGCGATGTGCCTGGCCACGGCGCCGCAGGTGCTGCTGCTGGACGAGCCGCTGGCCGGCATGGGCGCCGAGGAGACCGAACGCATGCTGGCCCTGCTGCAAAGCCTCAAGGCCGACCACGCCATCCTGCTCGTGGAGCACGACATGGACGCCGTGTTCCGCGTGGCCGACCGCATCACGGTGATGG
>JBMLPD010000136.1:0-1940 GCA_049242285.1 Rubrivivax sp. | reverse complement strand
AGGTGGGCATCCCCGAGCCGGCGCGGCGCATGGCCTCGTACCCGCACGAGATGTCAGGCGGCCAGCAGCAGCGCGTGATGATCGCCATGGCGCTGACCTGCGAGCCCAAGCTGCTGATTGCGGACGAGCCCACCACCGCGCTGGACGTCACCATCCAGCGCCAGATCCTGGAGCTCATCGGCAAGCTCAAGACCACGCGGCGCATGAGCGTGCTGTTCATCAGCCACGACCTGGGCGTGGTGGGCGAGGTGGCCGACCACGTGGTGGTGATGCGCCACGGCCTCATCCGCGAGCAGGGCCCGGTGGCGCAGATCTTCGCCCGCCCGCAGGACGACTACACCCGCGCCCTGCTGGCCTGCCGCCCCAGCCTGGAGGGCAACCCGGCGCGGCTGATGGTGATTGACGACCATATGGCGCTGTCGCGGGGCGGCGCTGACGGTGCAGGCGCCGAGGTGGTCCAGGCCCCACCCAAGGACCCGAACGCCCCCGTGGTGCTGGAGGTGCGCTCGCTGGCCAAGAGCTTCTGGTTGAAGAAAGGCGTGTTCGGCAAGCGCGAGTTCAAGGCGGTGCAGAACGTCAACTTCCAGCTGCGGCGCGGCCACACGCTGGGCGTGGTGGGCGAATCCGGCTCGGGCAAGACCACCATGGGCCTGACGCTGCTGCGCCTGCACGAGCCCACGGGCGGCGAAGTCATCTTCGACGGCAAGAACCTGCTCAAGCTGACCGACCGCGAGCGCCAGGCCATGCGCCGGCGCATCCAGATCGTCTTCCAGAACCCGTACGCCAGCCTGAACCCGCGCTTCACCATCGGCCAGACGCTGATCGAGCCCATGGAGATCCACGGCATCGGCGCCAGCACGGCCGAGCGCGAGCAGCGCGCGCGCGAACTGCTGGCCAAGGTGGGCCTGGACGACCGCGCCTTCGGCAAGTACCCGCACGAGTTCTCTGGCGGCCAGCGCCAGCGTATCGCCATTGCGCGCTGCCTCACGCTCAACCCCGAAGTGCTGGTGCTGGACGAAGCTGTCAGCGCCCTGGACGTCTCCGTCCAGGCCCAGGTGCTGAACCTGCTGAAGGACCTGCAGGACGAATTCGGCCTGTCCTACGTCTTCATCAGCCACGACCTGGCCGTGGTGCGCTTCATCAGCGACGAGGTGCTGGTGATGAAGGACGGCGTGGTGGTGGAACAAGCCAGCGCCCAGGAGATCCTGGCGCACCCGAAGCAGGAGTACACGCAGAAGCTGCTGGCCGCCATTCCGCGGGGGTATCGGGCGGCGGGTTGAGGAGGCAAGTCGCTGTATTTCTGTAGCACCTTCTCGCAAAGGTTCCTCACCATGCTGGCCATACGCCTTCCCGATTCGATCGAGCAGCGACTCGCCGCGCTGGCCAGCGAGACCGGCCGGACCAAGACTGCACTGGCGCGCGAGGCCATCCTCGAATACATCGACGACCTGGAGGACTACCACCTGGCCGAAGCGCGCGCGAGGCGCAACCGCAAATCCATTCCGCTTGGGGACGTGGAGCGCGAACTGGGCCTGTAGGGTCGAATTCGATCCTGCCGCGCTGAAAGACCTGAAGAAGCTCGATCGCGCGGTGCAGCAGCGCCTGGTGGGCTTTTTCAGGACTCGGCTATCGGGCCTTGACGATCCACGCAGCTTGGGCGAACCCCTTGCAGGTGCCCGGCTGGGGGCCACTGGAAGTACCGGGTGGGCGATTGGCGCATCATCTGTGATATCCAAGACGATCGCATCGTCGTGCGCGTGCTTCGCCTGGGCAACCGGCGCGAGGTCTATCGCTAAAGGGCCGTTGCAAGCCAAGCCGAAGGCCAGAGCCTGAACACGCTGGCGCAGGAAGCATGGGCTGAGCGCTTTGCGGCCTGAGGCCCGGACATGAGCAGCATCACCGTCCGTCAGGCCGTCTTCTCAGACCTTCCGAGTCTGGCG
>JBMLPD010000135.1:0-1068 GCA_049242285.1 Rubrivivax sp. | reverse complement strand
GACGGCCAGGCGCGCAGCGTGCGCCTGACGCGCGCCCACCTGGAGGAAGACGCCGGCAAGAGCCTGCACGAGGAGGTCCACGGCATGTCCGGGATCGACCTCAACCGCGCCGGCACGCCGCTGCTGGAGATCGTCTCCGAGCCCGACATGCGCAGCAGCGCCGAGGCCGTGGAGTACGCCAAGGCGCTGCACGCGCTGGTGGTGTGGCTGGGCATCTGCGACGGCAACATGCAGGAGGGCAGCTTCCGCTGCGATGCCAACGTCTCGGTGCGCCGCCCCGGCCAGCCCTTCGGCACCCGGCGCGAGATCAAGAACCTGAACTCCTTCCGCTTCCTGCAGCAGGCCATCGACGCCGAGGTGCAGTGGCAGATCGACCGGCTGGAAGACGGCCTGTCCATCGAGCAGGCCACGGTGCTGTTCAACCCCGACACGGGCGAGACCCGGGCGATGCGCACCAAGGAAGACGCGCACGACTACCGCTACTTCCCCGACCCCGACCTGCCGCCGCTGGTGATCGCGCCGCAGTGGGTGGAGCAGGTGCGGGCCGAGATGCCCGAGCTGCCCGGGGCCATGGCCCGGCGCTTCGTGGAGCAAGACGGCCTGCCGGCCTATGACGCGGCGATGATGACGCAGAGCCTGGCCACGGCGCGTTACTACGAGGCCGCGCGCGACGCCTGTGGCAGCCCGAAGCTGGTGGCCAACTGGGTGATGGGCGAGGTGTCCAAGCGGTTGAACGCCCAGGGCCTGAGCATCGAGCAGGCGCCCGTTGCGCCAGCCACACTGGCGCGGCTGATCAGCCGGGTGACGGACGGCACGGTGTCGAACAACGGCGCGCGCCAGGTGTTCGACGCGCTGTGGGCCGGTGAAGGCGACGAGGTTGACGCCCTCATCCAGGCCAAGGGCCTGAAGCAGATGAACGACACCGGCGCCCTGGAGGCCATCGTCGAGGCGGTGCTGGCGGCCAACGAGAAGTCGGTGGCGGAATTCCGCGCCGGCAAGGACAAGGCCTTCAACGCCCTGGTCGGTCAGGTGATGAAAGCCAGCCAGGGCAAGGCCAATCCGGCCCAG
>JBMLPD010000134.1:0-4544 GCA_049242285.1 Rubrivivax sp. | reverse complement strand
GCGTCATCACCGAGGTGACGCTCAAGCTCTACCCGCTGCCCGAGGCGGTGAGCGCGGCCATCTGCCACTTCCCCAGCGTGCAGGCCGCCGTGGCCACCACCATCCAGGTCATCCAGATGGGCGTGCCCATCGCCCGCTGTGAACTGCTGGACGCCAACGCCGTGCGTGCGGTCAATGCGCAAAGCGGCCTGTCCATGCGCGAGTCGCCCCTGCTGCTGATGGAGTTCCACGGCACCGACGCGGGCGTGAAGGAACAGGCCGAGACGGTGCAGGCCATCGCCGGCGAGCAAGGCGGCGAGGGCTTCGAGTGGGCCAGCACACCCGAGGAGCGCACGCGGCTGTGGACCGCGCGCCACAAGGCCTACTTCGCCGGGATGAGCGGCAACCCCGGCTGCCGCACCGTCACCACCGACACCTGCGTGCCCATCTCGCGCCTGGCCGAGATCATCGACATCTCGGTGCAGGAGGCGGCCGAGTCCGGCCTGCCGCACTACATCGTGGGGCACGTGGGCGACGGCAACTTCCACCTGGCTTACCTGGTCAAGGAGGGCGATCTGGCGCAGCGCGCCACTGCCGAGCGCCTGAGCATGCAGATGGTGCAGCGCGCCATCGCGCTGGAGGGCACCTGCACGGGCGAACACGGCATCGGCCTGCACAAGATGGGCTTTCTGGTGGACGAGGCCGGCGCCGGCGCCGTGGACCTGATGCGTCAGGTCAAGCGCGCGCTGGACCCGAAGAACATCCTGAACCCAGGCAAGATCTTCGCGCTGTAGCCCGAGGGGCTGAGGGTCCTGCTGCGTGGGCGGCGCCCTCAGGGACACACCGGCGCGGGCAGGGGTGCCTCGTGGCGCTGCACCGTCAGGGGTGGCAGCAGCAGGGTCTCGTCCAGCCCCCGAAGTTCGAGTGCCAAGGTCGAGGGCTCGGCCAAACGCACGCTCAGTGAAGCCGGCACGCCTGGCATCCCTTCGGCACCGAAGACGCCGTAGTAGCGCGCACCCAGGGTCGGGCTGGTGCCCCATTGCCCGACGAAGCGCTCCTGGGTGCAGCGCTTCTCGAGCGTGACACCATCACCCTGCACGTCGACCCGGATGCGGGCGCCGGGGGCCTTGTCCAGCCACAGCACGGTGGAGGGCGCCACCGTGGAAGACCCCGAGCCGGAGGACGCCGTGCAGGCTGGCGAAGCCGACACACCTGGGACGCAGGCGCTGATCGCCTGCGCGCCGAAGACCTGCAGGCCGTCTGCTGCCACCGAGAGCCCGGTGCCGGTGCCGCCGATGCCGGGCCCGCAGGCAGCCAGCAGGCCGGCCTGTGCCAGCAGCAAGGTCAAGCACCACCTGCGCCCTTGCGTGAGGCAGGCATGGAACGAACGGAGCAGGCGCGGTTCGCAAGTCATGGAGAGTTGTCCTCGGTGTCGTAGAAGTACACGCCCAGGCGGACCCGGCGCCGGGCCGGGCCTGGCCCGGTAGGCTCTGTCGGCGCTGCATCCAAAGGCGCCGCCGGGGTCTGGTCCCGGTCGTAAAGATCGCGGGCTTCCCGCAGCAGCCCAGGGAGGACCTGCTGCCACGCAGCCGTGGCCGCCCGATGCAGATGGACGGCCGATGGCGCACTCAGGCGGTCCACATGCAGGGCCTGCTCCAGGAAGTTGGCGCCGTCCTGCAGGTTGGCGGTGGCCGCGCTGGCATGATCGGCCAGGTTGTCCGCCAGGAGGGCCGCCATTTCGGCAAAGCCCTGACGGGGCGCAAAGCCCTGGGCCGCCAGGCTGACGCGGCCGTCCTCCGCGCAGGTCGCCACCCCCAGTCGCACCAGTTCGTCGCGCAGGGCCCGCGGCCGCACATCCCGGCTGACCGCACTGACCAAGGCCTCGAAGTCCGCGCGCGGCAGGGCCTGGGGCCGCCCCTGCGCGTCCAGCCAGGCCGGGTCGGACATCCACCGGAACACCACTTCACCGGCCAGGGACGCCGGCGGTGAATCCTCGACATGAGCGGCCACCGAATCTTCAGCGCGAGTGAGGGCTCGCACATCACGCCGGTGGACGCCGCTGAGCAAGGTCAGGGCGCTGTCGGTATCCGGCATGCCTTGCGACTTCAACTCCCCGCGGGCCGCCTCCAGGAAAACGGGCTTCAAGGCCGCCGCAAAGGCCGTGTACGTCACGCCATGGCGCAGCATCAGTCGCACCAGCGGGCGCAAGGCGCGCAGCACGGTTTGCAGAACGAGGCGGTGACGGGTGCTCAAGGGGGGACTTGACAGGTGCTCACAAGATGTGGGAAATTATCCCACGTCACCGGTCCTCAGGCAAGAGCCCCGCCAACAAAGGGGACTCGGGAGGGGCCTTGGGTTCCGGTGGCATCCCGACATCGTGAGGAGCAAATCCGATGAACAGAACCCGTCCGCCACTGATCCCGCCGCCGCAACCCGACGCCCGCCACCGGCAGAATTGCGCTGCGGCCTGGCCCAAGGCCAACCGCCTCGGCGTGTCGGCAGGCCTGGTGGCCGGCCTGGCCGCCGCCGTGCTCGCCCTGAGCGGCTGCGGCGGTGGCGGTGGCGGGTCAGCCACGACCAGCCCCACGGTCCGGCCGCTGGCCGCGCTCGAGCCCGTGGCAGACGGCGCGCTGGTGCCCAAGGTGCGGGATCTGCTGCTCAGCCGTCAGGCTGCGCGCGCTGCCAACGCGGCAGTCAGTTTCGACCGGTTCGCAGCGACCCCAGAGCTGACCGCGCTGGGCGGCCCCTCGACCGGCGCATCCGCTGTCGCCACACCCGCCTTCTCCGGCACCACTGTGCAGGAAGCCGGGGTCGACGAAGCAGACCTCCTCAAGACCAACGGGCAACTGCTGTTCGCGCTGGACGGCTACACCCTGCGCGATGCCCAGGGCGTTGCCCGTCCGCAGGTGCGCGTGGCCAAGCCGGGGGCCGGCGGCACGGTCGAGCCGTTGGGAACCCTGGCACTGGATGTGAGCGAGCCTTCAACGCCCAAGGGCTTGCTGCTGTCTGACAAGGCGACGCGGCTCGTGGCCATGGCCGCCAGCCCCGCAGGGTCCGGCCAGCCCTGCCCGCCCGGGCTGCTGTGCACCTTGCCGGTGACCGCCTCCGCCGACCCTGTGCTGCATCTGCAGATCGCCGATGTCTCAGCCAGTGGCACATTGACCTCGGCACGGCGCCTCGCGCTGGACGGGCGGCTGGTGGGCAGCCGGCGCGTGGGCGATGTGGTGCATCTGGTCACCACGTGGAACCCGCGCCCGGCCTACGAGACCCTGCCGAAAGGCGCATCGGCCGCGGAGCGCGAAGCCGCCCTGGCTGCTCTGAAGCCCGCCGACGTTCTTCCGGGCGTGCGCATCGACGGCGGCGCCCGGCAACCCCTGGTGGCGGAGAGCGACTGCCTGATACAGCCCAAGGCCACGTCTCTGGCGCTGAGTGTGACCACCCTGGTGACGATCGATCTGGCCTCGCCCGCGCTGGCCACCAAGGCCCGCTGCGTCTTCGGCGGCACCGAGGGCTTGTACATGTCGACACAGCACCTGTACCTGGCCACCACCCGATCACCCCAACCCCTGACGGGTGCCGACGGACGAACCGTGTTTCCCACGAACTTCATCACCGACGTGCACAAGTTCGCGCTGGAAGGCCTGAGCTTCAGCTACCGGGCTTCGGGCGAGGTCAAGGGTCACCTGGGATGGGACGCCGATCGCATCGCCCTTCGCATGAGCGAACACGCGGGCGACCTGCGGGTCATCAGCTACACCGGCAGCGGCGGGTGGGTCACGTGGTCCGACGCGACCGCCCCTGCGGGAACGCCGGCAACCACCCCGGCCACGGCCTCGCCGGCCACCCTGACCATCCTGCGCGAAAACGCCAGCCAGGCCACCCTGCAGTCGATCGCCACCCTGCCCAACGAACGCCGACCGGCCGCCCTGGGCAAACCCGGCGAACAGATCTACGGGGTGCGCTTTTCCGGCGACACCGGCTACCTGGTCACCTTCCGGCGTACCGACCCGCTGTACGTGCTGGACCTGAAGGACCCCACGGACCCGAAGACGGCAGGGGAACTGGAGGTGCCGGGCTTCTCCGATGTCCTGCTGCCGCTGCCCCAGGGCCTGCTGCTGGGCGTGGGCCGCGACGCGGATGCCACTGGGGCCACGCTCGGGCCCAAGGTGGCGCTGTTCGACGTTCGGGACCCCGCCAAGCCCGCGCTCATCGGCTCAAGGGCCTTCGGCGCCAAGGGCAGCACCAGCGCCACCGACTTCAGCAGCCACGGGCTGAACCTGCTGCAAGTGGGACCGGTGGCGCGCATCGGCCTGCCGATGAGCTTGCGCGAAACGGACTGGGGTCCCGCCGCCCAGCACGTCCTCAAACGCTTCGAGGTGGATACCGCCAGCCGCACACTGTCCTGGCGCACCGATGTGTCCGCACCTTCCGGAACGGACGCCCTGGATGTCAGCGCTGACCGCAGCGTGCAGATCGGCAACGCCATCTTCTTCCTCTCACAAGGCAGGCTGACCGGCAGCCTCTGGTGAGCCTGCGCAAGCCGGCAGGGGTCACACCCCCCTAGG
>JBMLPD010000133.1:0-1526 GCA_049242285.1 Rubrivivax sp. | reverse complement strand
TGCTGCTGATCGGCCTGCACAGCCTGCTGGAGTACCCGCTGTGGTACGCCTACTTTCTGCTGCCCACGGCGTTCGCCTGGGGGCTGGCGCTGGGCCTGCCGGGTGCCGCCGGCGCCTCAGCCGGGCCGGGGGGAGCGGGTGACGCGGTGGTGCCGCGGGTACCGGTCCCGTCTGCGCTTGAAGCCCCCGCCGCCGCCAAGGAACCTCGGGCGCCCTGGCTGCGGGCGGGGGCGGGCGTGCTGTGCGTGGCCGGGGCGCTGTTCGCGTTGATCGATTACCTGCGCGTGGCCGAGATCTTTGCCGCGCGCCGCGGCGCGGCGCCGCTGGAGCAGCGCATCGACGCCGGCAAGCGCAGCCTGTTCTTCGCCCACCACTCCCACTACGCGGCCGCCACCGTGAGCGACACGCCGGCGCAGGAGTTGCCGGCCTTCAACATCGCCACCCATCACCTCCTGGACACCCGGCTGATGATGGCCTGGGCCCAAGCCTATGCCCAGGCCGGTGACCTGGAGCGCGCGCGCCACCTGGCGCAGCGCCTGCGGGAGTTCCGCAACCCGGTGTCGGCCGAGTTCCTGGCCGAGTGCGACAAGGCGGGCACCGAAGGCGTGGCGACCTCTGCGCTGCCATTTCAGTGCACGCCACCGGCCCGGCCGTTGACCTGGCAGGACTTCCTGCCGCAGCGGCGCGGCGCACAATCAGGGCCAGAGGGGCGATGACGACATCGCGATGAAAGCCGCGCGGTGTATGGCGCATCCTCAGCAAGGACGATGACATGGGCTTGCCTGCCAACACGCTGTCGCTGACCGAGTTCCTGGAGTGGGAGAACCGCCAGGTGCAGCGCCATGAGTTCCATCGCGGCGAAGTGTTTGCCATGGTGGGCGCGCGCCGGGCTCACGGGCGCGTGGTGTTGAACCTGGGCCGCCGCATCGCCGAGGCGCTGGAGGGGTCGCCCTGCCAGGCGTTCGTCGAGAACATGAAGGTGCAGGTGGCCGAGGACACGGTGCTGTATCCGGACGTCTTCGTCACCTGCGACGGCGCCGACCTGGCCACTGACATGATCTTCAAGGCGCCGATGCTGGTGCTGGAGGTGTTGTCGCCTACCACCCAGGCCTACGACCGCAGCCAGAAGTTCGCGCTCTACCGGCGGCTGGAGTCGCTGCAGGAGTATGTGCTGGTGGACCCTGAGACGCGCCGCGTGGAGGCCTTCAGGCGCGGCGCACAGGGCCAGTGGGTGCTGGACGACATGAGCGACGCCCAGGCCCTGGTGCTGCCTTGCATCGAGGGCCGTATTCCTTTGACTCAGGTGTTCGAGGGCTTGTGAAAGTCGACTTCGTCTCCGACATCGCCTGCCCCTGGTGCGCCGTGGGGCTGAATGCGCTGGAGATCGCGCTGCAGCGCGTGGGCGCCGACATCCCTGTGGAACTGCACTTCCAGCCCTTCGAGCTGAACCCGCAGATGGGGCCGGACGGGCAGGACGCGGTGGCGTATCTCTCGGCCAAGTACGGCATCTCGGCCGAGCAGATCGC
>JBMLPD010000132.1:0-3720 GCA_049242285.1 Rubrivivax sp. | reverse complement strand
TACTCGCTGTCGAAGGGCGGGTCCTTGCGCATGACCACGGCGTCGGCGTCGTGCAGGGCGAAGGCCGGGTGGACGACCGTGGTGCGAAACCAGTCGTCCTCGGCGCCGGTCAGGGCGATTTCGCGCACCCGCGCGCTCACGGGTTCGCCCTGGCACCAGCGCAGGTCGCGCGGTTCGCAGGCCAGCAGGCGGTGGCCCCGTCGATGCGCCTCGCGCATCATGGTGAAGGTGGAGTCCTTGTAGGTCTTGAAGGACTCCAGCGGGTCGGCAACGAAGAGGATCTGCATGTCGGGTGATGGGCAGGCGCACGACGCATCGGCGGGCCGCAAGGCGCGGCGGACCTGGGGTGAGTCTGCGGTTCAACTCGGGGTTCGGATCCGCGACTGTTGCACAAGCAGCGCCATCGTGCCGGCCACCACGCCCCAGAAGGCCGAGCCGATGCCCGCCAGCGACACGCCCGACAGGGTGACGAGGAAGGTGATGACGGCGGCGTCGCGGTGGCCTTCTTCCTTCACAGCGGTGGCCAGGCCGGTGGCGATGGTGCCCAGCAGGGCCAGGCCCGCCACCACCAGCACCAGTTCGCGAGGGAAGGCGTGCAGCAGCCCCACCACGGCGCCGCCGGCCAACCCGGCCAGTCCGTAGAACACGCCGGCGGCGATGGCGGCGGTGTAGCGGCGCGCGGGGTCGTCACCCGCCTCGCGGCCCATGCAGATGGCCGCCGTGATGGCCGCCAGGTTGAAGGCATAGCCGCCGAAGGGCGCCAGCACCAGCCCCGTGAGGCCCGTGGCCACCAACGGTGGGGACACAGGAGTGTCATAGCCTGCGGCCCGCTGTGCGGCCACGCCCGGCAGGTTCTGCGACGCCATGGTGACGATGAACAGCGGCAAGGCCAGGCCCACGGCGGCCGAGACGCTGAAAGCCGGTGTGGTCCACACCGGCACGGCCCAGGCCGTACCCAGGTGCTGCCAGCGCATGGAGCCCTGAAGCAGCGCCACCCCCACGCCCACCAGCAGCGCGCCCGGCACGGCGTAACGCGGCCAGGCCCGCCGCCCCAGCAGGAACGCCAGCGTCATGGCCAGCACCAGCCCGGGGGCCGTGCCCAGGGCCTGCGCCGCATCCAGCCCGAAGCGCGCCAGCACCCCGGCCAGCAGGGCCGCGGCGATGGCCTGTGGGATGCGGTTCATCACCCGCGCAAACAGGCCCGTGGCGCCGGCCAGGACGATCAAGGCACTGCAGACCATGAAGGCGCCGACGGCGTGCGGCAGGTCCACGCCGCTGCTGGCTGCCACCAGCGCCGCGCCAGGCGTTGACCAGGCGGTCAGCACCGGCTGCCGGTAATGCCAGGACAGGCCGATGGACGTGAGGGCCATCCCCAGCCCCAAGGCCCAGATCCACGACGCCGTCTGACCTGCATCTGCCCCCACCGCCTGCGCCGCCGCGAACACCAGCGCCACCGAACCGGTGAAGCCCACCAGCACCGCCACGAAGCCGGCCACCACGGCGGGTAGGGTGAGGTCTTGGATCAGGCGGGGCATGGCGAATCAGGCACCGCCGGAGGTGAGCGGCTTGGCAAAGCAGACGCTGGTGGGGTCTTGCCTGTACACGCCGAACGGTTCTATGCGCCGGTAACCCATGGATTCGTACAGGGCCATGGCCGGCCCTTGGCGGAAACCCGTCTCCAGCTTGAGCTCCAGAAAGCCCTGCTGCCGCGCGTGCAGTTCTACGGCAATGAGCACGGCCCGGCCTGCACCCAGCCTTCTGGCCGAGGCGCATGTGTACATGCGACGCACCTCGGAACTCGTCGAATCCAATGGGCGGTGTGCGCCCATGGCGACCGCCACCCCGTCCAGGTAGGCCACGAAGTAGGCGCCTCGAGGTGGCGTCGGGTCATTGACGGGCCATGCGTCCTGGGACCCCTGCAGCTCAGGATACAGGCGCCGGGCCTCGATGGCCGCTTGACGCAACAGGGCCATGGCATCGGGGCCTTGCGGGTCTGCGTGGATGACTTGAAGGGACATGCTCACAGGCCTTGAACAGTGACCGTACCGAGCTCTTTCACCGGCGCGGACCCACCAGTGCCTTGAGGTCCCTCATCAGCAAGAACAGATGCAGCGGGTCCGACGGGCTGGGCTCGAACTCCCATTGGAGATACCAGCGCCTGGCAACGTCATCCTTGGCATGCACCAGCAGCGCGCGGATGCCTGCAATGTCAGCCGCTTGCGCCGTGCGCAGCAGGGCATCCTTCAGAAGGGCCTTGCCCAGTCCCAAGCCCTGTTGCGGCAGGTTGACCGCCAGCCGGGCCAGGATCATCACCGGAACCGGATGCCTGGGCACTCCCTTGGTCAGACGCGGTGCGGCGCCAGCGGGCTCGACGCTGCCCACGGTCAGGCTGTAGAAGCCCGCCACCGTACCCTCGCAGCAGCACACGTAGGTTTGCGCACTGTTCGATTGCTGGCTGACGAGCGCAAAGCGCTGTAGGAACTGGTTCAAGGAGGGCTCGCCACAGTTGAAGGACTGCACTCCATCGGAAGCGCCCAGCTTGCGGATGGGCTCGAATGGACTCAACCCAGCAACCCCGGCTCGGACAGCAATTTTTCCAGCCTGGCCTTGTGGGTCACCGGCCGATCCAACGCCTCCTGGAACGCCCGCCACTCGTCGCGCGGGAGCGCAAATCGTGCACGGTCGGTCAGCGTCTGGTTGGCAGCCAACACCCCCGCATCCAGCAGGAATTCGCTCACATTCTTGTGAGCCACACGTGCCGCCTCCTGAAGCAACAGCTTTACGGGGGCACTGGCCCGCACATCGATGCGCGCAGACTTGGGTGGGGTAAGAGTCGTCATGGCAAACCTCACGTCATCAGATGGCGATCATCCATTGTACGTACGTTGTCGGGACACATTTCCAGGCCTGCGCCCCCTTCTCCCAAGCACCCATAGAGGCTTGCATCCGCCCATCCGCAGCAGGCCCGGCAGAGCCGCTTCAGATCTCCACCTTCGACCCCAGCTCCACGATGCGGTTGGCCGGCAGGTGGAGAAAGTCGGCCGCCGCTGCCGCGTTGCGGTGCATGCTGGCAAAGAGCTTCTCGCGCCACAGCCACATGCCTTGCGCGAAGGTGGGCACCACGGAGTCGCGGCTCAGGAAGTAGCTGGTCTCCATCTCTTCGAGCACGATGCCGCGGCCGGCCAGCAGCTTCAGCGCCTCGGGCACGTCGGGGTCGTTCTTGAAGCCGAAGTGCAGCACCACCTGCCAGCAATCGTGGCCCAGCGGCTCCACTTGCACGCGGCGGTCAAAGCCTATCCAGGGCACCTCGTGGTGGCGCACGGTGACGAAGACGTTCTGCGCGTGCAGCACCTTGTTGTGCTTGAGGTTGTGCAGCAGCGCAAAGGGCGTGGCGCCCTTTTCCGCACTCAGGAACACGGCCGTGCCGGGCACGCGCAGCGGCGGGTGGATGAACAGCGACTCGATGAACACCGTCAGGTCGATGGCCTCGTCACGCAGGCGCTCGCTCATCAGGTGGCGGCCCTGCTGCCAGGTGGTCATCAGCGTGAACATGACCAGGCCGATCAGGAGGGGGAACCAGCCGCCTTCCAGGATCTTCACGGCGTTGGCGGCGAAGAAGACGATGTCGATGACGAAGAAGAAGCCCGTGGCCGCCAGGCAAAGCGACAGCGGCAGCTTCCAGCCGTAGCGGATGACGAAGAAGGTCATGACGGTGGTGAT
>JBMLPD010000131.1:2883-9988 GCA_049242285.1 Rubrivivax sp. | reverse complement strand
CGGCAAGTCCGAGGTGCTGCGCCGTGCGGCGCAGACCTATCTCGGCTTTGCGCTGGAGCATCCGGCGGTCTTCCGGGTGATGTTCCGCCCCGAGGTGTGCGACCCGGCCCGCTTCCCCCGCGCTCAGGCGGCGGCCGAGCACGCCCGGGGGGGGTGCGAGCGGGTGGTGCGCATCGTGCACGACGGCCATTTCAGCCCGGCGCTGGCGAGCATGCACTGGGCGCAAGTGCACGGCCTGGCCTGCCTGGTGCTGGACGGCCCGCTGGGGGCAGAGCTGCCCACCGAGGAAGCCCGCCGCGCCCACCTGATGGAGGCCGCGGACCATTTCGCCGCACTGCTGGTGGCCGGCCTCGGCGCAGGGCCCGGCACCTGTGGTGCAGACGCCGGCCGGCGGCAGGAGCAGAGCGGCCTTCCTGGCACCTGCCCGCAAGACTCCGTGATCAAAGCCGCATGTCCAGGCTCAGGTTGATCCGCGGTTTGGTGTAGCGCTGCGAGCGTGTGTAGTCGCCACTGGCCAGACGCGTCGTGGAGGTGCCGTTGGGCGGGCCGGATGGTTGCACGCCCGCACTGGCGGCTGCCCGCAGGGACACCGTCTGACTCAGAGACATCTGGGCGAAGACGTCCACGCTGCGGGTGCTGGAGCGCCTGACCCACTGGTCTTCGGTCTGGCGGGTGTCGTAGCCTGGTGACAGGCTCAGGCTGCCGCCCACGTTCAGCGGCAGGCCTGCGATGCGCTGGTCAAAGCCCAGGGTGGCCGACCAGGGCTGCTGGCCGTCCAGCCGGTTGTCGGGGCCGGGCAGCGCCGCCACGCGTGAGCGGTACAGGTTCACCGAGGCGCGCAGGTTCAGCGCCTTCGCGCTACCCAGCAGTTTGGGCAACAGGTCCGCCGCGCGGCCGCGCACCTCCAGTTCCAGGCCGCTGGTGGTGGCATCCGAGAAGTTCAGCGGCTCGGTCACCCAGCGCGGCGCGCTGGCCCAGCCAACCGTGCGCAGCGTGGTCACGTTGCGCACCACATCGCTCAACTGGCGGTGGAAGACCCCTATGCTCATCAGGCCGTCGTTGGCCAGGTACTTCTCGTACGCGATGTCCAGGCCGGTGGCCAGTTCCGGCGCAAGTGCCGGGTTGCCACTGCGGTCGGCAGCCAGCGCGGTGTTGGTGGAGCTGGTGTCCGCGTAGACGGCATTGATCAGGGGCCGCGCCAGCAAGGTGCCCAGGGCCGGCGCCTTGTAGCTGCGCGTGAGGCTGGCGCGGATCATGTCGCGGCCCTTGGGGTCGAACTTGTAGGTCAGGTGCGCCAGCGGCGAGAGCACACTGCTGTCGTTGCGCACCGGATTGGCCGCGCTCGTGCTCTCCGAGGCGATGCGCTCGTGCCGCAGCCCCAGGTAGAGCTGCCACTGCGCAGAGATCTCCCACTCGTCCTGCAGGTAGAAGGCGTGGCGACGCACCTGGGCCTCGAAGGGCTGCGCTTCAAAGGCCGGCAGCAGCGCGGTGCCGGCGCCGTTGGTGGTCGAGCGGCGCTCCCGCACCTGTTGGTGCGCCAGGTCCCAACCGGCGGTCAGGGTGTGGGCATCGCCCAGCAGCAGGCTGTACTTGCCCGCCTGGGTGAGGCCTTCGCTCTGAAAGCGTCCCACCGCGCGCCGCTGCAGTGCGCCAGAACGCAGGTCACGGTCATCGAAGCTCCAGTGCCTTTGCGCAGCCCCTGCCCGGATCTCGATGCGCTGGTCCTCGCGGAAGCGGTGGGTCCAGGTCAGGTTGCCGCGTCGCTGCTCCCAGGTGCCCTCGCTGGTCGAGTCGTCGTCCAATACCGGGCTGCCCCCGAGGATGCGGTTGACGTACTCGGTGCTGCCGTTCCATTGGCCCCTTTGGAAGAAGGCGTCGACTGACAGCGTCTTGTCGTCGCTGAATTTCACGTTCAGGCGCGGGGCGAGGCCGTAGCCCCAGCCCCAGGAGGCGCCGGTGCCCACCTGCTCGGAGCGTGCAGGCAGCGCGTTGGTGCCGGCCATCTGGCGTTCGACGGTCGTGCGGCTCTCGCGGTCCCACTCGAACAGCGACAGCGGCACCGACAGCGCGAACGGCCCCTTGGACTCGCCGATCGTCAGGTTGGCATTGCCCATCGGCCGGTCTCGGCCGCCACCCAGCCCCAAGCGAAGGCTGCGCTGCGAGCGGCGCGGGGCGTCCTTCAGGATGATGTTGATCGTGCCGGCCACCGCCTGCGTGCTCTGCTCGGCCGTGGGTGCGCGCAGCACCTCAATACGCTCGATCTGAGAAGGGCTCAACTGGTCGAGGTTGAAGCCCTGCGGCGCCGGGTCTCCATTGATAAGGATCTGCGTGTAGCCCGCCCCCAGACCCCGCATGCGCGGGCCGTCTGAGCCCACGTTCACGCCCGGCAGGCGTCGCAGCACGTCCAGCGCGTTGGTGTCGCCGAAGCGGTCGAGTTCCTCACGGCCGTAGATCTGTTTGGCGATGTTGGCCGCACGCCGCAGCTCAGTGGAGCCCTGACGCGCGGCGATCTCCACGCGCTGCATGACGTTGGGCTGCGCGCCGGAGCTGGACTCACTCTGGCCGCCGCCACCTGCGTCTTGCGCGAGGACAGCCAGCGGGGCGGTCAGCACGGCCCATGTCGCAGCCTGGGCCAGGGCGTGGTGACGCGCGGGACATCGCGTGGCGCGCCAGGCGCCCTGCAAGGCGCGCGGCAAAGCGGAAGAGACCACCGAACGTGCCGGATGGGGAGGAAGCAAGGCGGGGGCGAGTGACACGGGAACTCCTTGTGGACATGAAACCGAGCCTGGACGCAGAAGCATGCTGGCATGACATGGTTCCACCGGGTCCTGACTATCGGGTTGCGCGAGGTTGCGAAGCGGTTGTGCCCCAGCTCGAATGGATGGGAGGCGAGGGTGTGCGGGAGACTTCAGTGCCGGTGAGCTCACGCTGCCCGTCATGACGCGCTCGGCGTCCCAGGTGCGGATGGCGTTGTCCACCCAGACCCGGGGCCGTGCAGAGTTGCCCGCGCATGGCGCGCGCCTGTATGCGGCCCTCCCGGCTGGGCGCTGGGCACGGGCTCAGGTGGCGGGCCGGCTCGATGGTCTCGTTCAGGATGTGGCCAGCGGCAGACTCAGTTCAACCAACGCACCACCGGTTTCGGCGCGCAGAAGCCGAAGTTGGCCGCCGTAGGCGTCGGCGACGGCCTGCACGATGGAAAGACCCAGGCCACTGCCACCGGTGTCGGCCGAACGGGAGCTGTCACCGCGCGCAAACGGCTTTGCCAGTGTCATCGGGTCAGCCGCGGGCCAGCCAGGGCCACCGTCTTCGCAGAGCAGCAGTGCCACCTTGCCCTGTCTGCGCAGGCTCACCCGAAGAGGTGTGCCATGCGCGTAGCGCAAGGAGTTGCGGAACACATTCAACAATGCGCGACTCACTCGCCCAGGGTCGGCGCGGACCACGACAGCGGCCTCGATGTTGACCGTGACCTCGATCTGCGCAGCGCTGAACTCGGGTTCCAGCGCGGCCAGCGATTGCCGGGTCAAGGCTGACCAATCCAGGGCCACCGCGTCCGAAGCGTGCGCTGCGCGGGCGTCGCTGAGCGCATTGATCTCGCTGACGAGGTGGTCGATGAACGCCACCTGTTGCAGCAGGCCGGCAATGAAGGCGGCATCGGCCTTGAAGATGTGTTCCTGCAGCCCGACCAGCCGCCCCTGCATGATCGTCAGGGGTGTACGGATGTCATGCGCCAGGGCGGCGGAGCGTAGACGGAGGTCTTCGTCAGCCGCCTTGAGCGCCATGGTCATGCGCGCGAAGTCGGTGTGCAGCGTCTGAACCTCGGCACTCGCGGCACCGGACGGGGGTTCGGCGCTATCGCGGCACCCGGTGGCCACGCGGCGGGCTGCACGCGCCAGGGACTCGATGGGCGCGGCAACGTACGCAGCGGCGCGCCAGGCCAGCAGGGCGGTCAGGAGCGAGGCAGCAGCGCCGAGGGCGCTCGTCACCAGAAGGTAGTTCAGGCGCCATGCATCGAAGCCGAGCTCGGAGAGCAACGCGATGTACCGCGGATGGCACCGGCCGAACTGCTCCCGGGTGGCCTCGAGTTGCGCCAGTGCCGCCGCTGGCAGCATGGCTTCGAAGAGCGCGTCGCGTGACCAGAAGACGGCAGGGGGCAGCAAGGATGTGGACAGTGCGCCGGCCAGCGCCGTCACACCGGCCAGCAAGGCGATCTGGATCTTCAGCGACATGCGTCTGGTGGGTGGCATGGAGGGCCCTTCAAGGTTTGTCGATGAGGTCCAGGCGATAGCCTTCCCGCTGTATGCTGATCAGCCTGAGCGTGGGGCATCCTTCTGCGCCGGTTGCGCTTTCCAGCTTCTGACGCAATCGGCTGATGTGCGGGTTGACGGACTTCTCGAACGCATCGTCACCCATTGCCAACCCCACCAGCTGGCCCCGCGTGACCAGACGTCCCGCCCGTTCCACCAGAAGCTGCAGAATCCTGAATTCGGTCGGCGTCAGCGGCAGCTCATTGCCGTGCAGCTCGGCGCTGCGGGCGTCCAGGTCGACCACCAGTCCTCCCAGGTTCAGGCGTCTGCGGGCCATCTCGGGGCCGGTGGTGCGTTGCAGTACGGCTTTCGCCCTTGCAACCACTTCAAGCGGGTTGAACGGCTTGACCACGTAGTCGTCGCATCCGAGGCGGAACCCCAGCAGTCGGTCCACGTCTTCGCCCCGCGCCGAGACCACAATCACTGGCGGGCCGCCCTGGCCCCGCAGTTCAGCGAGTACCGACAGACCGTCGCGCTGCGGAAGGTTGAGATCCAGGATCAGGAGTTCAGGGCGCCAGAACTGCACGGCCTTCAGCGCATCCTCGCCGTCGCGGGCGATCAGATGCTGTGCGCCCTCGCGTGCGAAGAAGGCTTCGAGAATGGACGCGATTTCGGGCTCGTCCTCAACGATCAGGATGCGCTTTTGGTGCAGGGTCTGAGGCACAGGGCTCTCCGCGGGCCGATCCAGTCAGCGTCTGGTCACGGTTGGGCCGCCTCTTGTTGCGAGCCGGGGGTTCTGGGCCATGGCCCGTTGCGTGTCGGTGTCGGTGTCGGGGCGGTCCTGGACATCGGGTGAGGCATACAGACCGCGCCAACGCGTCTGGCCGCTGCGGGAACGGCCTGTGCCCGCCGCGGTCAAAGGGCCGGCAAATCCTTCTGGTCGGCGTTGCGCCAGGCCAGCCGCGCCTTCTCCGCGCTGCGTGCGGCCTCGTCGGTTTTGCCGGCCAGCCGCGCCAACTGGGCGTCGGCGTGGTGCGTCCACGCGCTCGGCCCGTTCAGGCGCACCGCTTCGTCCAGCGCCTTGCGCGCTTCGTCGAACTGACGTGTCTCGATCAGTGCGCCAGCCAGCGCGATGCGCGCATGCGCGCCCAGCATCGGCGGCTCGCCACCGATCTCGTCTTCGATCTCGGCCGCTTTGCGCAGGGCACCGACCGCATCCTGTGGGCGCTTGTCGGCGCGCGCGACGCTGGCCTCCAGTGTTGCGCGGGCGACGGTCATGAAACTCTGCCCCTGCATGCCGAAGATGCGCGAGCGCTGCACGGTTGCCTGCGCGTTGATCTCGTCGAGCTTGGCCAGCTCGGCGCGGGCATCCGCCGGCTTGCCGGTCCGCGCGAAGGCCACGCCGCGCGCGTGGTGCCAGTAGCCCGCCAGGATGCCAAGCCCCGGCGGCGGCGCCGGCTCGGCCAGCACCTCGTCCCAGCGCTCGCCGCGCACCAGCGTCACCAAGGGCAGGGCGCGGACGTACTCTCGACCGTCGTTCGACATGCCGCCGTAGCGGGAGGCCATGGTGCGCGCGGTCTGCAGCGCCAGGCTGGTGCGCCCGTCCATCAGCGCCGCATACCACAGGAAGTGCAGGTGGTGGAAGTCCCAGGTGCGCGACGGGTTCACGCCTTGCGCCTTGAGCGCGGCGTCGAAGCGGTTCTGTACCGCCAGCGCCTGCTCGTTCGCGCGCACGGCGTCGGCGAAGCGGTCGATGTTCTTGTAGATGTGGCTGGGCATGTGCACGAGGTGCGGTGCCCCGGGCGCGACCCTGGCGAGCTGGTCGGCGGCGGCCTCGGCCTGGCGCGGCTCGGGGGACATCTCCGCGACATGGACGAAGAAGTGCAGTGCGCCGGTGTGCTGCGGATGGGCCTGTGTGGTGGCACGCAGGCGTTGCACGACGTCGGCCACGTAGCCGCGCGGCGCACCGGTCTTGACGTCCCACCAGTCCCAGCGGCTGGCGGTCATGGCGGCGTCGGCGTAGAGCGTGACCGCGTCCGGGTCCTGCGGGAACTTTTCGGCCACGTCGCGCATGGCAGCGGCGTAGGCCAGATCCTGGGGATCGACCGGCCGGTCGGTCTTGCGGGACGTGCAGATTGCGGCACCCTGGGCCTCGTAGGCTTGCTGCACCTTGCTCTCGCCGCGACCGTAGCGCACGGCCATGGCGTCGATCAGTGCACGCTCCAGGGGCGTGGCCGCAGCCGCAGCGGCCTGCGCCCGTGCGATGTAGCGGCGTATCTCGCTCACCGGGCCACGGTCGGAGTTGTTGATGTTGGGCCCCAGCGCGTACGCCACGCCCCAGGCGCACATGGCGCACGACGGATCCCGCGCCGCCGCGGCCCTGAACACGCGCGCCGCTTCCAGGTGCTCGAAGGCGTAGGTCAGCAGCAGGCCGTGCGCGAACCAGGCGCGCGCCTGCTCGTCGCGGGCCGTCGCCACGAAGCTGGCCTGGCCGAGGCCCTGCATCGGCTGGACCTGCTGCGCCGTCGGCGACTCGCCGGTCGACGCGCAAGCGGCCAGCAGGGCGGCACAGGCGGTGAGGCTGATGGCAGATCGCAGGCGGCGTGCGGTCATGTGGGCTCCCAGGATAGAGGGTGAACAGGGGTGCCGCCACGGCGAAGGCATGGCGGAATCGTCGCGCGATCATAGTTTCACGCCAGTGCCTGCACATCGGGTTGCGAAAGGTTGCGAAGCGATTGCGTCCCTGCCGGGTGAGCCGGCTTCGCTGGGCCTGGGGCTTCCAGCGGGCTTCAGACCGGCTGCGGTTGTCTTGCGGCCGAACGGGATCACGGCGGGCGACCACGGCGGGTGAGGACGGCGGG
>JBMLPD010000131.1:0-2783 GCA_049242285.1 Rubrivivax sp. | reverse complement strand
ACGGCGGGTGAGGACGGCGGGCGAAGACTGCAGTCGGCGGAGTGGCGCATGAAGGACAGGGACAGGCTTTGCAGACGATACGACCAGAAGTATGCTGCGCACGGTGTCGGCTCACCTGCCGGAGCTGACGCGTGTGGGCGCCGCAGTGTCATGGGTGTGGAAGGCAGTTTCAGGAACGCACGATCATGGGCATCCGTGAAGTGGGCGAGGTCGACATCCAGCCGCTGCACCGGCTGTCGTGCCATTGCGGCAGCGTGGTGCTGGAACGGTCGCTGCCCGAAGGCATCGTCAACCCGCGTCCTGCTTCCCGACGTTCCGGTCAACGACGGCGTTCACCATCCGGCAGACCGGTACAGTGCTCATGCGCCGCCGGCCGGGGCCGCTGCCAGGACCTGAAGCGCACATGTCTCTAACCTGGACCTTGGACGCCCACGCGCCGGAGCATGACCTGAAGGTCATCGCCGAAGGCGTCTTCTCCCACGGTCGAGCGCAGGCCCGTGACGGGAACGCCGAGCCCATCGCCTGCCTGGTGCGCGATGGCCCGCGCGTGGTGGCGGGCGGGACGGGCCGCACCGAGTACCGGCGTCTGTTCGTGAGCTGTCTTTGGGTGACCGAGGACCTGCGGCGGCAGGGCCTGGCGCGGCGCATCCTGCTGGCCCTGGAGTCCGAGGCGATACGCCGCGGCTGCCGCGACGCCCTCATCGAGACGCTGGACGACGGCGTGGCGGCCTTCTATGGCAGGGTCGGCTACCGGAGCGTGGCCGTCGTGTCGGGCTATGTCGGCCCCTTCAACCGGCACATCCTGATCAAGCTCCTCAACGCATCAGCCATCGAACCATGGACGTGATCGATCGACTGTGCCGTGAGGCCTGCGTCCTGCAGGGAGAGGGCGTCAATCACGAAGCGGAGCGTTTTCATGCCGAACTCCGCGTCGAGCCTTTGGTGGACGGTCGCGCGGTGATGCTGCGCTACCGCGCTACCCTTCAGGACGGCAGCCTCGTGCATGAGGAGTGCACCCTGCTTGGGGTGGGTCCGACCGGTGCCTTGTGCCTGTGGCCCGTCATGGCTGAACTGCCTGTGGTCATCCCGCACGAGCACCGTCCCGCGCTCGCTCCCACGCCCGAGGTATTCGTGTTCTCTTCGGGCGACCGCGACGATCTGACCGCCTTCCGTGAGGAGGTCACCATCGCCTTCGGCCCGGACAGAACCCTGACCTACGCCCACGCCTGGGGCCTGCCCGGCGAGGCCTTCGGCGCGCGCTCTTCAGCCTGCCTTCGTCAGACTCAGCCATGAGTAAACTGATCTCCTTGTTGCCTCCCCAGTGACGCACGAGTGGAGACGCCCATGGCACACCCCCACCAAGCCATCCCGACGCTGCGCGTCATCGATGCTCCGGCCGCTGTCGCCTGGTACGGCGGGCTCGGCTTTGCCGAAGATTGGCGGCACCAGCACGGGCCGGGCTTGCCCTGGTTCATCTCCATCAGCACCGCTGAGGGTGCCACGCTCTTTCTCACTGAGCACGAGGGCGACTGTTCGCCACGCGGCAACGTGTTCCTCGTCACGCACGACATCGCGTCAGCAGAAACTGCCCTGCAGGTGTCCGCGCAGGTGATGCCTTGGGGCGACCGGGAGCTGAGCGTGCTCGACCCCGACGGCAACCGGGTGCGCGTCAGCCAGCCGGCCAAGTAGGCCCGCATGAGAACCCTTCGGACCGCACACTGCACGCTCGAGCCCCAGCTGCAAGCGCATGCGGCCGAGATGTTCGAGGTGCTGGCCGACCCGGCGATTTACGAATTCGAAAACGAGCCTCCGCCCTCGGCGCAGTGGCTTGCGCAGCGCTACAGACGCCTGGAGAGCCGTGGCCCCGAGGACGGCTCCGAGCACTGGCTGAACTGGGTCGTGCGGCTGCCCGGTGGGGCCTTGGCGGGCTACGTGCAGGCCACCGTGCTGCCCACGGCCGTCGCCTGCGTGGCCTACGAGCTGGGCAGCGCGCACTGGCGCCAGGGCATCGGCTCCAGCGCCGTGCGCGCGATGCTGGACGAGCTGCGCGAGCACCACGGCGTGCACACTTTCGTGGCGGTGCTCAAGGCCCGCAACTTCCGCTCCGAGGCCCTGCTGCGCAGCCTGGGCTTCGAGCCGGGTGACCCGCAGCAGCAGGCACAGTACCTCGACGAGCCCGACGAGCTGGTCATGGTGCGGCCGGCGGCGTTTGGCGCATGATGGTGCCTGGGTGCCGACTCCGTGGGAGAGGTGGCGCAACAGCACTCGGAACCGGCGCCGTTACCGCAGCCCGTTGTTCGTTGCGGACGCCGAAAATCTCGCGGCTGCGCACCCAGCCTCGGGCGTCACCTCCATCCATAGGCCATTGAAGCCCCACATGCTCCACCACCTCTCTCTAGGCGCACGGGACATCGACCGCGCCGCGCTTTTCTACGACGCCGTGCTCGCGCCGCTGGGTTACGTTCGGGTGTTCAGCGACTTGCGCGCTGGCGAGGACGGGCAGGCCGTGGGCTACGGCCCGCCCGGTTCGGATGACAAGCTCTGCATCAAGCAGGTGGACACGCCAGTGCCCGTGATCCCGGGTTTTCACCTCGCCTTCGCGGCCGAGAGCCGTTCGGCCGTGCAGGCCTTCCACGCCGCAGCCCTCGCCGCTGGCGGGCACGATAACGGGCCCCCAGGCCTGCGCCCGGACTATGGCGAGCATTACTACGCAGCCTTCGTCGTCGACCCCGAGGGGCATCGACTCGAGGCCGTGTGCAAGGCCAGGCAGTAGCGGGCATGGA
>JBMLPD010000130.1:0-5558 GCA_049242285.1 Rubrivivax sp. | reverse complement strand
GCGGGTTGGTCTTCAGCGTGAAGTGCTTGTTGGTGCGCAGGTCGTAGATCCAGAGTTGGCGCGTCTGCGCAGTCTCGCTGGCCGGCTTCTTGTCGAAGAAGATCACGTTGGCCTTCACGCCTTGCGCGTAGAACAGGCCGGTGGGCAGGCGCAGCAGCGTGTGCACGTCGCACTCGTGCATGAGCTTCCTGCGGATGGTCTCCCCAGCGCCGCCCTCGAACAACACGTTGTCCGGCAGCACCACCGCGGCGCGGCCGTTGGCCTTGAGCAGCGTCTTGATGTGCTGCACGAAGTTGAGCTGCTTGTTGCTGGTGGTGGCCCAGAAGTCGTCGCGCTCGACGATGTCTTTCTCGGTGGAGGTCCTGCCGTCCTCGCCCACGATCATCGTGCTGCTCTTCTTGCCGAAGGGCGGGTTGGCCAGCACCACGTCGAAGCGCTCGCCAGGGTCGGCCGCCAGGGCGTCGGCCAAGCGGACCGGCACGCTCTTGTCGGAGCCGATGCCGTGCAGCATCAGGTTCATGGCGCACACCCGCGCGGTGCCCTGCACCAGTTCCCATCCGCGGAAGGCGCCTTCCTTCAGGTGGCGCTTCTCGTCACGGGTGAGGTTGGGAAAGTGGCTTGTGAGGTACTGGTGCGCGGTCAACAGAAAGCCCCCGGTGCCGCAGGCCGGGTCGCAAGTCACCTCGCCAGGCTTGGGCGTAACGCAATCCACCTTCGCCTGAATAAGCGCGCGCGGCGTGAAGTACTGGCCGGCGCCGGACTTGACGTCCTGCGCGTTGCGCTCCAGAAGGCCCTCGTAGGCGTCGCCCTTGACATCGGCACCCAGGGCCGACCACTCTTCGGCGTCGATCAGGTCCACGATCACGCGGCGCAGCTTGGCCGGGTCCTGGAACTTGTTCTGCGCCTTGCCGAAGATCAGCGCCAGCGTGCCCGGCTGCTTGCCCAGCGCTTCCAGCGTGTGGCGGTAATGGTCGAACAGCGCATCGCCGTCACGCTCCAGGAGCGAAGGCCACGCGTAGGCGGCAGGGATGGGGCTGGCCTGGCGGTGCGGCGGACGGCTGCGCTCGTCGGCCATCTTGAGGAACAGCAAGTAAGTGAGCTGCTCGACGTAGTCGCCATAGCTCATCCCGTCATCGCGCAGGACGTTGCAGTAGTTCCAGAGCTTCTGGACGAGGGTGGAGGTGTTCAAGGGGTCAGGTCGCGGGAATGGAAGGGAATGGGAGGGAATAGGAGGTCCATGACGTTCCCATTCCACTCCAATTGACTGCTGCTTTGATGAAGCCGGCTCCTTCTGTGCAATCTATCAATGAAATTTCCTTTGTGAATCAGGTACTTGGCACGCAGGCTAAGCATTAGGCTTGGCTTTCCTATTGGTAGCCCATTGGTACCCCATGGGTAGCCATCAGCCCGGCGCCTTGGGTCCCAGCACCCACCTGGGCCATCGTCGGCTACCGCTATTGACGATAGCGCCTGCCTTGACCAGATGGCGCAGCAGGTTATGGACTCGGTTCAACTTCTGATCCTGCGTCAGCAACTCTGGCAGTTTGTCGACGAGCAGCCGGTCGATATCCTCCCTGGAAACAGGCCCGTGCTCGCTCACCAGCTCCACGATCATGTCGCGGTAATACCGGCTGTCGAGGCCACGGTTGCGAACGTGCTGGGCCTTCTGCCCGGCCAGCGCTGCCAGTGGGCCGGCCACCATCAGATTCGGGTAGCGGCCTTCGACCAGCTTCGCCGCCTTCAAGCGCCTGCTCTCGTCGGCCGAGATGCGTGCACCCTTCTGCACCTTGTCCAGCAGCATGATGAGCCCGAGTTCCAGGCCCGACTGCGACATCAACACCCGCGTGTATCGCTCGTCCAGGATGCGACCGCGCAGCTTCACCATCACGCGTTCCGGCTGCGAGAGGTCGTAGTCGGGCATGGGGAAGAAGCGCTCGCGCTGCTTCATGAACATGCGCTTGATACCGCCGCCCTGGGTGTCGATCATGTTGAGGTTGACCATCGCCTCCGCCAGGAACGGGTTGCGGTAGATCTCCAGCGGCGCGTCCTGCTCGATCACGGTTTCCACGCGCCCGGGAAGGAAGCCACCCACGTTGGTCAACAGCAATGTGTCGGGCGTCTCCACCACCTGGACGCGCCCGCGAAGGCCATGGTCCTGGTGCGCGATGCAGTTGTGCAGCGCCTCGCGGATCACCCAGGGGTCGTACTGCGTCAGTTCCACCGGAAAGAGTGTGCCGCCCGGCAGCTCACGCACCGTGAGGTTGCGGATGCGGGCCAGCACCTTGTCCACGTTCAGCAAGAACGGTGGGCCGAAGTGCTCGTAGTCCAGGTCTTCGTTGCGCTCGTTCTTCAGCAGCCAACTGATGCGCGCCACAGCCGGCGCCAGCAGCGTCGAGGCCTCCGGCTTGCCCAGCAGCAGCAATGCGGCATGCGTCACGCCACCGCGGATCGTCAACTTCGCCTTGTTCAGGAACGTGGGGTCATCCCAGCCTGCCGCCGCAGCGGCCTGGGCGGGAAATTTGGTGGCGAACTCGCGCCGGGCTTTGGCAATCGCCTCCGGCTCCAGGTCATTCGGTGACGCTTGCTCGCAGACCTGGGCGCTCCAGTCGACACGGCGGTTCCAGATCGTGCGGGCCTTCTCCGGATACTTCGACAGTTCCGTCTTGCTCGTGCCGTCACGTACATAGGCCGTGCCGTAGAACTCCACCGGACGGTCGAAGGCCGGGTGCACCTCGAACAGCACCACGCGTTCGCCCTGGTAGATGAAGGCATGGGTCTCGAAACCGACGTTGGGCCGCAGCCCCAGCCCCAGCGAAAGCCATAGCGGGAGCAACTGCTCGCCCTTGCCCTTCTCGGCCTGCGGATCGAACGCGGTGCCCACGACGGCGTGGCTGCCGTCCTCGATGCCGAAGGCGAGATAGCCGCGCGGCCTGGCCTGCAGGCAGGCCGAATTGGCCAGCGCCGAGAGGTATTCGCCAAGCACCTGCGGATCGTAGCGATTGGCCTTGAACTCCAGCCACTCGGTCTCGCGCGGCTCGGCGCACAGGCGGTCCAGCAGCGCGGTGAGTTCAGCGGTGTTCATGCCGCCGCCTCCTTCTCCTGCAACGCCTTCAAGGTCCGCCCCTGCGCGTCCTTCCAC
Organism: Rubrivivax sp.; assembly: GCA_049242285.1. Classification (GTDB taxonomy): domain Bacteria; phylum Pseudomonadota; class Gammaproteobacteria; order Burkholderiales; family Burkholderiaceae_C; genus Rubrivivax. The sequence continues at coordinate 2,419 of JBMLPD010000130.1, read as the reverse complement.
TCGATGCGTCCATTGGCGCTGCGCCCCAGCACCACCGCCGCGGCCGTGGAGGGCGAGCTGAACACATAGTCCTGCGCGAAACGGTAGCCCTCTGCCGCGCTGGGCTCTGCAGGCGCCAGCACCCCATTGCCGATCAATTCCTGCCGCAGCTCGTACATGCCGCGCACATGCTGCTGCATCGAGGGCACCGACGCCACCACGGCTTGCGAACCCGCCTTGACGACGAAACCCTGGCTGGCCTCATAGCCGGTAGCCGCGACGCCCTTGCCCTTGCAATGCAACAGCGGTGCCGACGAAACGGCTGCCACCGGCGCGGCCTGCTCGAAGGCATGCACGCCCAGCACCGGCAACATGCCGAGCATGTTCTGCAGGAAGACCTGCATGTCGGCGCGGTCGGCCTCGCTCAGCGTCGGCTCCGTGGGCGTGTTGCCGTTGTCCAGCGGCAGCCGCTTCGCGGCCTGGGCCTTCGCAATCAATTGCGCCTCCAGCAACTGCACGTGCGCCTTGTTCAATTGCCCCGCGCCCGCCACGAAGCACACCGCGCGGGTCCAGAAGTCCTTCTTCGCGTGGTGCGACTCCAGCCGCGGGCGGACGGGGTCGCCTTCGCCGACGTACAGCATCTCGCCTTCGCCATCGTCGCGCGGGCCCAGCAAAAGGTAGACGCCGGTCTGGCTCAGCTCCTCGCGGCCCTTCACGCGCGGCAGCAGGGCGCGGGGGAACATCAAGGCCTTGCCGATCCAGTTGCTGCGCTCGACGACGCGCAGGCCATCGGGGTCGCCGTCGGCGACGAAGATGCGCAGGGAAAAGGGGACTGACATGCGTCACGACCGACACGAGCGGCTCGGAGTTGCGGGGGCAGAGAGCCGGTTCCACGCCTCTCCGAAGATCAGCGTCAGCACGCCGGGCTGCTGTAGAGGGAGTTGCATGCCGCTCAGGGTTACGGAATACGAACGCCAGTCTTGGGATCGAGCAACTCCAGCGCAAGCATGCCCCGAAGCGGAAGAAACGCCGCCAGGTCAGTGGACATGACCGACAAACCCGCAACGCGCGCTGTGGCGGCGATCCATATGTCGTTGTGGTCGTGCTGAATCGCCAGACCCTTCGACCGGGCATGAGACTTCAGGCGGGCCCACTCCTCATGAATTTCCCGCCTGCCGATGGGCAAGACAACGTGCTCATCAATCACTTCCAGCAACAACTTGCGGCGTCTGTCTCCCCAACCCTGCGCAAAGGCCAGAAGCTCCGCCACGCAGACCTCGCTGAGCGCAGGCCTGAAGGGAGAGTTCCGCAGACCAAACTGCTGGTCTATGGCCTGTGCCTGCGCACCGCCCTGCCGGGTGGCAAACAGGACGACGTTGGTGTCCAGCAGATACGCAGTGGGCTTGGACATGCTGGGTCAGCTCATCGCCTCAATCGCCGCCAAGAACTCTTCGTCGGTTTCCTCGGCAGGTATGCGCCCGAGGATTCTTTCGTATGCGGAAGGCTCGCCGGGGTTCAGCCGCAGCAGGCGACCTGCATCAGCGGCCACAAGTGCCGTCGGCACCCGGCGGAAGTACGCATCGTGGGGTGATGCCTCGGCGATGGCGGAGGCATCCAGCCGCAGAAGCGACCCCGAAGGTCTGAAAACGGCCATGCCTTCGACCATGACATCGCGATTGAACAGGCCCTTGAGCGCCTCGATCGAACCTTCGCCCTCCCAAAGAGCCACCACCATCGCTCCCGGGTCAACTTCAATCTTCATCACACCCTGACTGGCACCGAGCACGTCCAGGCGCCCGACGACGCGGACGCGTTGAGGAGAAGGTGTCGCTGCGCAGAGTTGCAGGGCGGATTCCGCCACCTGCCTGTCAAGGAAGGCCGGGGCAGCACCCCCCTGCTCGATCAGTGAAATGCGGTCGAGATGCCGCGGCGCGAAGAGTCGGCGGTAACGACCGAAACGCTTGAGCAACCCGGGGTCAAAGCGGGAGCTGTCCGTGCGCCGCTTCGCCACATCGCGAAGTGAATCGGCGAGCAATTCAAAGGCCGTCTGTTCGGGCTGAGGGCCGTCGTCCCACAGCGATTTCTGCCTGAAAGCCTCAGGAGCAGCCACCCCCAAGGTCGGCAGTTCGAAATGCAGGACCGTCGCGTTGTCGCCTGCCGCGCTGTGGCCCACAAAGTGCAGATCGGCTGCTGCCTCAAGCTGGGCAGGGACACGGCCTCTGGCCCGGCTGGAGTGAAGAAAGCCCATGCGCACGCTGTCAAGAATGGTGCCGCGCAATTCGCTCAGGACAGGCCCGATCAAATCCGGTCTCGGACGAGCGCCGAGGCCTTCGTGTGCTTCGAGGCGGAAGCTGCGTTCGACGGTCATCATGGTGGATCTCCCTTCGAGCCCTGGCTGGTGGCGCAGTCTACAGACGACCTCAGCCACGGAAAGCGCGCG
>JBMLPD010000129.1:0-1558 GCA_049242285.1 Rubrivivax sp. | reverse complement strand
GCGGCTGGGCCGATGACGAGCAGCACCTGCGCTCCTACGGCTACGAGTGATGGGCATGGCCGTGCGCCCCGTCAACCTGGTGGCGTACGTGCTGCACAGCCACGAGTGGAGCGAGTCCAGCCTGATCGTGGAGCTGCTCACGCGAGAGCGCGGCCGCCTCGCAGTGGTGGCCAAAGGCGCCCGGCGTCCTTACTCCCAGCTCCGTGCGGTGCTCCTGCCTTTCCAGCCGATCGCCATCGCCCTGGGCAAGGCGCCCGCGGACGAGGCCGCTGACCTCTTCGCGCTGCGCCAGGCCGAGTTTCTGGGCGGCCAGCCCCCCCTGGCCGACGGCGCACTCTTTGCCGGCTTCTATCTCAACGAGTTGCTGCTGAAATCCTTGGCACGCCTGGATGCCCACCCCAGGCTGTTTGATGCCTACGCGGCCACCCTGCCTGCGCTGGTGGGAGCAGACGACCCGCGAGCCCAGGCGGGGCTGCGCGCGTTTGAACTGCTCATGCTGCGTCTGATCGGCGTGCTTCCCGATCTTTCCGTGGTGACGGCCACGCAGCAGGGCGTGGTGCCGCAGCGCGGCTACGCCTTGCGTGCAGAAGCTGGCGTGGTGCCGGCGGCGGCTGACCTGACGGACCCCGGCCTGCTGCCAGGCGCGCTGCTGGGCGACCTGGAGTCGGCCCTGGTCCTGGAGCAGTTGCCTGACCTGCAACGCGCCTGCCTGCCGGCTCTGGGCCCCTTGCGCAACGCCCTGCGCGGTTTGCTGCATCATCACCTCGGTACCTCCCAGTTGCGCACACGCCAGGTCTTCCAGGGCGTCCAGCGCCTGCTTGAAACCCCACCTCGTCCTGTCCGATGAACCCTCTCGTCAGCCCAGAAGCCTCCTCGGGCAAGCGCCACGCCCCGGGTCTTGCCGCCTTGTCGGTCAACGTCAACCGGGTGGCGCTGCTGCGCAACTCTCGCCCCGTGGGCATTCCTGACGTGGTGAAGCTGTCCACCATTGCCCTGGAGGCCGGTGCGGACGGCATCACCGTCCATCCCCGGCCCGATGCGCGCCACATCACCACCCAGGACGTGCGCGATCTCGCGCAACTGATGAAGCGCTGGCCGCAGGCCGAATACAACCTCGAAGGCAACCCCTTCCACAACCTCATGGATCTGGTGCGCGAGGTGCGCCCCCACCAGGCCACCTTCGTACCCGACAGCGTGGAGCAGGCCACTTCCGACCACGGCTGGGACCTGGCACGCGACGGCGAGCGCCTGCGCCCCTTGATCGACGAGCTGCACGTCCTGGGGGTGCGCGTGAGCCTGTTCATGGACCCCGACCCGGCTGCCATGGCGCTGGCCCGCGCCGTGGGGGCTGACCGTGTCGAGCTCTACACCGAGGCCTACGCGCGCGGGTACGGCACCGAGGCCCGGCCGGGCTTGCTGCAGCGCTACGCCGCGGCCGCCCGGGCGGCGCTGGAAGCCGGGCTGGGGGTGAACGCCGGCCACGACCTGAACCGCGACAACCTCGCGGATTTCCTGCGCGCCGTGCCCGGTGTGGGTGAGGTGTCCATCGGCCACGCCA
>JBMLPD010000128.1:0-7058 GCA_049242285.1 Rubrivivax sp. | reverse complement strand
TCCACGCGGTGTGCGGCAAGATGACAAGCGGTCAACTGCCGTTTTCAGGTTCAACGGCAATAGACTGCCAGTGAGCCGTCCGCATACCACCACCAGAGCCTGCAGCCACCCCTCATCGATGAAGAAAGTCAGCGTGCAATGCCGCGACCTGCGGCTGTCCTACGGCAGCACCGAGGTGCTCAGGGGTGTGAGCCTGGACATCGCGCCAGGCGAGTTCTTCGCGCTGCTGGGGCCCTCCGGATCGGGCAAGAGCACGCTGCTGCGCGCCATGGCGGGCTTTGCCCGGCACCAGGGCGGGCAGTTGCTCATCGACGGCGTGGACATTGGCGCGCAGGAGCCCTGGCAGCGCCAGGTGGGCATGGTGTTCCAGAACTACGCGCTGTGGCCGCACCTGAGCGTACGCGAGAACGTGGCCTTCGGGCTGGTGGAGCGGCGCGTCAGCCCCGCCGAGACCCGCCGCCGCGTGGACGAGGCGCTGGCGCTGGTGGACCTGACCGGCCACGCCGAGCGCGCGCCCCATCAGCTGTCTGGCGGGCAGCAGCAGCGCGTGGCGCTGGCGCGCACGCTGGTGATCGAGCCGCAGGTGCTGCTGCTGGACGAGCCACTGTCCAACCTGGACAAGAGCCTGCGCGTGCAGATGCGCCAGGAACTGCTGGCCATGCAGCGCCGCCTGGGCCTGACCACCATCTTCGTCACGCACGATCAGGAAGAGGCGATGACGACCGCCGACCGCATGGCCGTGCTGGACCAGGGCGTGCTGCAGCAGGTGGGCACGCCCATGCAGCTTTACGACGAGCCGGCGAACGCCTTCGTGGCCGGCTTCGTGGGTACGATGAACCTGCTGCCGGTGACGGTGCTGGCCACTGGAGGGAGCGCGGCCGAGGGCGAGGGCAGCACCTCGGTGGCGCTGGCAGACGGTGCGGCCGCACCTGCCACACTGCACCTTCCCGGCCGACACCCTGTCTGCGCGGGCGCCGCCGCCCAGCTGGGCTGCCGCCCGCATACCTTGCGTCTTCAACCCGTGGATGCCCCGCGGGACCCGGCCTGTGGCTGGCTGAGCGGGGTGGTGGAGGGCAGCGAGTTCCTGGGCGAGTTCACACGCTACCGCGTGAGGGCCGGCGCATGGGCGCTGTGGGCCGACCAGCCGCACCGTGCGGGGCTTGCGCGACTGCCCAAAGGTGAGACGGTCGCGGTCGGGCTGGACGCGACGCAGGCGAGGCTGCTGGCGCGTTGAGCGGCTGCGCCTGGACAGCCCCGCCCACCCGGCCCTGGGTCTCCAAGGCCCAGCCCTCGGTGGCGGCGGCCTCTTCCGTCCAGCGCCAGGCCACTGCCGGACGGCCCGCGTTGCGCTGGGCGGCCAGCCGCAGCACCCGCTCGGCCTGTGCCGGCTTCAAGGTCTGGGCCAGGGCCGCCCAGCGCCGCAGCACCAGCGGGTGGCTCCAGGCCTGCTCCATGACCGTGCGCAGCTGTTCAGGCGGTACGGCACTGCGGGCCGACAGACGCCGGGCCAGCATTGCGTTCATGAACAGGAAGTAGGCGCGGCGGGCCTGGGCATGCGGCATCAGCGCGCCCAGATCGGTCAGAGCCCTCGCATAGCCCGGGGCGGTGAACACCAGCGTCAGCAAGGCCTGCACACCCTGCAAGGGGTTGAGCAGGTGCACCCGGGGCGGCGGCAGCACGTGCAGCGGTTGCGGCGCTGGCAGCGCGCCTGAGCCAACACAACCCCGGGGCGTGGCCAGGCTGGTCAGCGCCGCCAGCCGGCGCCAGGCCTGCAGGTCCAGCCCCGCCACCTCCTGCACCTCCCCCGCCTCCAGGCGGCGCACCACCTGCGCCGTCTCCTGCGCAGTGAGCGCCGCGCGGGCCTGGGCCGCGCGGCGGCTCACCACGGCCAGATTGCCCGCGGCGCAGCCCGCCCCTTCATACAGGGCCATGACCACGGCGTCGGTGAGCGCGGCGCCGCCCTGCGCGCCATGGCTCAGGGGCTGCTGCAGCACCGGGCAGGTGGGGACATCGATCCGCGCCACAAAACGTGGCGTGACCATCAGCTCATCGAAGGTGCGGCCGCGCACCCAGGCCTGCAGGCGCAACTCGAGCCACAGCCTGGCAGCGCGGGTGGCGGCCAGCGCGCGGCCGGCGAAGGCTTCACGCCCGGCCTCCCAGCCCTGGCGCACGGGATGCCCGCTGTGCAGATGATCGGCGGGTGGCGTGGCCTGGTAGCGGGCGTGCTCCCAGCCGATGCGAAAGCCTTCGGCCTCGAAGCCCTGCGGCACGACATGCGGACGGGGTGCAGCCGTCTTGTTCAGGAGCGGCCTGGCTTCGGGGCAGGCTTCAAGCGGAAGGGCGATCTGCGACATGGCGACAAGCTCTGCAGGCACCGGAACATCCCGGCAAGCACAGTGTCGTCCTTCAGTAGCTCAATGGATGAGCCACTTCATCAGTCGGTGTAGATGGTTGGCAGGGCCGGTGCAGGGGCGATGGAAGTGACCAGCCCCGGCCCCACATCAGACGTCTGCATGCCCGGCTCGTACAGCCGCACCGCGTTGCGGCCGTCACGCTTGGCGCGGTACAGCGCCAGGTCGGCCAGCCGAAGCAATGTCCGGGCATTGTCGGCATGGGTGGGGAACAGGCTCACGCCCACACTGGCCGATGGCCGCACCTCACGGCCGCGAAGCTGCAAGGGCTGGCCCAGCTGTCGGTGCAGCCGTCCCGCCAGGACCGCCGGATCGTCGTCCGGCAGCAAGCCGGGCAGCAGCACCAGAAACTCGTCCCCGCCCATGCGCGCTGCCACGCCCTGACCCGGCAGAGCCGCGCGCAGGCGGGCACCGACTTCGCACAGCAGGCTGTCCCCGGCCTCATGCCCCAGCGAGTCGTTCAGGTCCTTGAAGTGGTCCAGGTCCAGGAACATCACCGCCACGCGCCCGCGGCCGTCACTTGCAGCCTCCAGGGCGCCGTCCAGACGCTCCAGCACGGCGGCACGGTTGGGCAGGCCGGTAAGCCCGTCATGGCGGGCGCGGTGCTCGGCCCGGTCGGTCTGGGCGCGCGCCTCGGTCACGTCGATGAAGGCCAGCAGCACATCGTCGCCCTTGGGGCGCGCGCGCGCCTCCACACGCACCACGCGCAGATCGCCGGGGCTGCGCCCCCAGCACACTTCCCCTATGGACATGCCATCGGCCGGCCCCAGGCGGGACAGTGCCGACAGCAGGCGCTGCCCCGAAGCATCGTCCAACCCGTCCAGCAGGCGGCGGCCCACCGCGGCGCTGCGCCTGCGCACGCCAAGCAGTTGCCGTGCCTGTTCATTGGCACGACGAACCACCAACCGGCGGTCCACCGTGAACAGGCTCACTGGCGCGTCGTCGAACAGGTTGCCCGGCCGATGCGGCGCGTCGCCCGCGTCATGGACCTGCGCCCTGGTTCCGATCTCGTTCAAGTTTCCCCCTCGCACTTCCCGCGGGACGCCGCGCCTGACCGTCATGCTAGGAAGCCCGGGGCCCCGGTGCTTGAGGGGACGCAAGCCCCATGGACACAAGCCTGCAGCAGCCGCGCGGCCGCGCGGCGGGTGGCCACTGTCGGCCTATGATTTCGGCCATGCTGCGATACGAAACCCTGCCCGTCACGCCCTTTGCGCAAAACTGCTCGCTGGTGTGGTGCGACCACACCATGGAGGGGGCGCTGATCGACCCCGGCGGAGAGTTGCCGCGCCTGCGTGAGGCCGCTTGGCGGCATGGCGTGACACTCAAGGCCATCTGGCTCACCCACGCCCACATCGACCACGCCGGCGGCACCGGCACCCTGGCGCGCGAGGACGGCCTGCCCATCATCGGCCCGCACCCCGGCGACCAGTTCTGGATCGATGGCCTGCCGCAGCAAAGCCGCATGTTCGGATTCCCACCAGCCGAGCCCTTCACTCCCACACGCTGGCTGGCCGATGGCGACACCGTCACGGTGGGGGAGTGCCGGTTGATCGTGCGCCACTGTCCCGGGCACACACCCGGCCACGTGGTGTTCTACAGCGAACAAGCCCGGCGGGCCTTCGTGGGCGATGTGCTGTTTGCCGGGAGCATCGGCCGCACAGACTTTCCGCAGGGCGACCACGACACCCTGATCGCCAGCATCACCCAGCGCCTGTGGCCCATGGGAGACGACACGGTGTTCATCCCGGGCCACGGACCGGAGAGCACCTTTGGCCGCGAACGGCGCACCAACCCTTACGTGGGCGGGACCTGAGGCACTGTCCGGCGGGCCGGCCTCGACCGCGCGTTGCCTTCGGCCGGCGTCCCCCGCAAGGCCATCAGGACTTCGTGGCGACCCTCCATGCAGTTGCGCGTCTCGGGCCACGTGCGCTGGGCCGCGATGTCAAGGGCGCTGCGGACCTGCGGATCCGCCAACATGTCCCGCATGGGCCAGAGGCCGGTCTTCAGGCCGAACGCGATCGCGGCACTGCGCGGCACCTTCACCAGGGTCTGGTGCTCGGAGCGGAGAAGCCTTGCGCCAGCAGCCGTCCAGACGTCATCGGCGGGACAAGGTCCAGCGCATCGGCATGACGGAGCAGCCTCGGCGACAGGTGGGGGCCCCAGTTTCGCCTCCAAACCACCCGTTCAGTTGGCCAGTGACGTGATCGCCTTGCCGGGTGAACGCATGCGGATGTTCAGTCGTGGGCCACCGGACGACGCGGTCACGCCGCTCGGTCCCGGCCCGCAAGGCCGTCTCTGAATCCAGCCGGTCGACCACCCAGGTGAGCCGTGTGGCCAGCAGCGCCAAGCAGCTGACGCGCGGCCGGGTCAGGCGCTGGCGCCGAGGACGTCACCACGCCAGTCCGCGGCCTGTGTCAGTGCTCGAAGCCCAGCCGTACTTCGCGGGTGCGCGGCGCACCGAAGCTCTCCACCACGCCGCCCAAGCTGCAGTCGGCGCGCATCGTGCGGTAGAGCTTGTGGGCTGCGTTCAGCACGCCGGCCTGCACGTACCAGGCGTCCCTCGGGGCGGTCCAGCGCATGGACGCGTTCACCAGACCACAGGCTTCGCCAGTCTTGTTGGTCTGGTCCAGCGTCAACGGGAAGATCACACTGCTGCGGAAGTTGTATTCCAGCTGGCTGCGGAGCCGGCCACCGGCCACCGATGCGGTGTGGTCAAGCCACACGGAGCCGCTGGTCCTGGGCGTCAGGGGACACTGGGAACCGCTCCCTTAATGTGGAAGTCTTCCATGATCCGGGGCGTTGCCCCACATCATGAAAGTTAGCAGGAATCCATTCCCTCCTCGGCGCACCAGGAGCGGGGCAGGGTGCGGTACTCCGGCGGGAGCTGATGGGCGCCGATCTGCGGGGGGTCAGCGCTCGGTTTCGCCCTTGCCCGCGGGCGGCGGGCCGAAGCGCTCGCGTGGCTTGGCGGCCGACTCGTACATCGGCTGCACACGCGGCAGCCGGCCCTCGATGTCGCGGATACGGTCGGTATTGGTCGGGTGGGTGGACAGCAGCCTGGGCGGGCTGCTGCCGCCGCTGGCCTTCATCATCTTTTCCCACAGGGTGATGCCGGCTCGTGGGTCATAGCCCGCCTGGGCAGACATGATCAGACCCAATCCGTCGGCCTGCGTCTCGTCAGTGCGGCTGTAGGTCAGGCTCAGCAGTTGCGAGCCCATGCGCGCGGCCATGTCGCCCACGTCGCCCAGGCCCAGCAGCGCCGCGCCCAGCCGCAGCCCCGTCTGGGTGGCGAAGTTCTTGCCCATCTGCTCGCGCGCGTGCTCCAGCAGCGCGTGCGCCATCTCGTGGCCCATGATGGCGGCCACCTCGTCGTCGGTGAGCTTCAGCCTGGCCAGGATGCCCCAGTAGAAGGCGATCTTGCCCCCCGGCATGCAAAAGGCGTTGACCTCCGGGCTGTCGATCAGGTTGACCTCCCACTTCCAGCCGCGCGCGCGGTCGTTGCAATCCGGCGCGAAGGGAATCATCCGGTCGGCCATGTAGCGCAGGCGCTTGAGCTGCGGATGATCCATGGGCGCCAGGGCGCGCTTGCCGCCGTACTGCTGCAGCATCTGCCGGTACTGCTGGGTGGCGGAGTCCTCCACCTGAGAGGCCGGCACGGCCTTGGTGAAGCCCGAGCGCTTGCACTCGGCAATGCCTGCCAGGGCCGGCACTGCCAGCGTTCCGGCGCCCGCGGCCAGCAAGCCGGTAAACAGCCGGCGCGAAGGGCGCCACAAGCCGCAGGTGCAGACGGCGTCACCCGGGGCGGCAGGCTCAGGAGTGTTCATGAGCCGTGATCTTACGAAGATGTGGAAAGTCGCGCTGCGCGCCGCCCTTTGGTGCAGCTTTGGTGCAGGCCGGGCTGTTCCATGGTGAGCCTCGCGTCGCGCACCGCCTGGCCCCACTTCTGCACCTTGCGTTTGACGAACTCGGTGAACGGCTCGGGCGGAAGGCCACCCTGCCCGGCCCCCCCCGGCTTGAAGCACAGCTCAAGCCCCTCGGCATCTTCGAAAGCCTTGCTGGCCAGCCCGTGCGGGCGCTTGAACATCCCGGCCGAGGTGCCCTTGGGCACCACCCACCGCCCGCAACAGGAGGTCACTTCGAAGCCCGCCAGCCCTTGCTCCATGGCCGTGCTGGTCACGGGCACCAGGTCCTGCTCCAGTTCGTCGGGCAAACTCTTGCAGGCCGACACGGCCACCGTCCCATACCAGGGCCCGATGGCTTCGGGCCCCGTTCGTTCCGCAGATCGGGTGGGAAACCAACGTTGCCACAAGGCTTGCACTCAGCGGAGCCCGGATGCGGAAACTCATGACATTGATGTGACGTCGCAAGATCATGACCCCACGCCTGGTCTTGGTGGCTCACCCCATGAGCTGAAGGAGCGTCATGATGCAAAGACGGAAATTGCCTTCAGGGAGAAGATCATGAACAAAATGCATCAGCTGTTGCGCGACCTGGCTTCCATCCTCTGTGCGGTCTTTGTTGCCGCCTGTGGCGGCGGTTCTGGTACGACGGCAGCAGACCCGCCCCCCCAACCCCCCGTCAATCGCGCGCCCCTTGCCAACGCAGGGGCAGCACAAACCGTGACCGTGGGCACCTCCGTGACGCTGG
>JBMLPD010000127.1:0-1238 GCA_049242285.1 Rubrivivax sp. | reverse complement strand
GTCATGCGGCTGGCGGCGCTGCCCTTGCGGAAGAAGTGGAAGTGGTGGCCCTGCGAATCGTGCGTGACGAAGTAGAGGGCAGTGAAGGCTTCGGGGTCCGTGCGCACGTCCGCATGGTCTATGCCTTCGGCCGTCCACAGGCGGCGCAGCATCGCGCCATAGGGGTCATCACCCAAGGCGCTGAGACAGCCCACCCGTGCGCCCTGGCGCGCCGCAGCGATGGCGAAGTTGGAGGTGTCTCCGCCGAAGCCCTGCAGGTACATCCGCCCGCCGCCCTGCCCCGTCTGGTTGAACTCCACCATGGGCTCTCCCAAGGCGAGGATGTCAGGCACCGTGCAATCCGTTGGCATGGTCGGCATTCTGCACAGACGAACAGGTGATCCTCGGGCCCGGGACGGTCACGGGTCCGAAGGTGCGAGCGCAGACCGCGGCAGGCCGAACACCTTGTCAAAGGCCCAGGTGAAAGCGATGGCGTAGATGAAGAAGTACAGCAGCAGACCCACGTTCGCCAGGAACGCGTTCAGAAAAGTGGTGTCCAGCCACCAGGCCATGACCGGCACCAGGATGAGGGTGAGCCCGCCCTCGAATCCGGCGCCGTGCGCCAGGCGCCGGGACAGGCTGCGGCCCTTGACGGCCTGCCGGGATTCCCACCACTCGAACCCGGCGTTGAACACGCAGTTCCAGCACAAGGCGATGGCCGACAGCACCACCGCCAGCGCCAGGGTGGTCGAGAACGGCTTGTCGAACAACAGGCCCAGCACCGGCCCGACGAAGGCCACGGCAAAGACCTCGTACAGCACGGCCTGCAGCACCCGGCGGGTTCGGGGGCTCATGGCGCGAACGACACCCGTTCAGGCCTGACCCGGGGCCAGAAGGGCTGGCCACTCGCCTGTGGCATCCGGGCGCTCGCCCGAGGGTTCAACACCATCTTCCAACTCGTTTCGGGTCTCGGCCTCACAGCCCTTGGGTGACCACCAGACTGGAGTTGCTGGCCCGCTGGCGAAGAGCACGCAGGGGCGCGTATTCGGGCGAGGACCACCAGGTCTTGAACCGCTCCATATCGGGGAACTCCAGCACCACGCAACGCTTGGGCGACCAGGACCCTTCCAGCACCTGCGTCGGCCCGCCGCGCGCCACATACCGGCCGCCGTGGGCGGCGATGGTGGCGGGCACCTTCTGCCGGTACTCCTCGAACAAGACGGGGTCCAGCACCTCAATGTCTGCGATCACATAGACGG
>JBMLPD010000126.1:0-1867 GCA_049242285.1 Rubrivivax sp. | reverse complement strand
GCTCCGATGATGGATGCGATGCGGATGGAGTGGGTTTCAGGGATCTCGCTGTGCGCAATGACCCGCAGTCGGGGTGCCACGCGGCGAAGCAGGCGGGCCACGGCCGGGCGGATGGGGTCGGGCACCAGCAGGCAGGCCGGCAGCCCCAGATCTTCCTGACGCTGCGCGGTGTCTGCGGCGCTGCGGGTCAACGTATCGGCCACGCCAGGATCCAGGGCGACGCCGTGCGGCGATGTCAGGGCCTGGGTGACCAGGCGCTCGAGCTCGGGCTCCAGGGCGATGACCTCGAGCTCCTTCACAGGCCCGTAGATCTGCTGCACGATGGCCGGGGCCAGGTGCACACGCACCCGCTGAGCCAGCTCGGTCGGATCGGTCACGGTGGCCGCATGCTCGGACAGCGACTCCACGATGGAGCGCATGTCGCGGATGTGCACGCCTTCCTCCAGCAGCAGCTGCAGCACCTTCTGCAAGGTGGTGACGCTGACCATCTTCGGGATCACGTCTTCGATGAGGTTGGGAGCAAGCTTTTTCACGTGGTCAACCAGTGCCTGGGTCTCGGTTCGGCCCAGCAATCGGGCCGCGTTCACTTGCATCAAGTGTGAGAGGTGAGTGGCCACGACGGTCGCGCAATCAACGACCGTAAAACCCGCCATCTGTGCGGTCTCGCGGTGGAGATCCTCGATCCACACCGCCGGCAATCCGAAGGCGGGGTCCGTGGTCATGGTGCCCGGCAGTTGCTGCGTGGCGCCTCCCGGGTTGATGGCCAGCAGCATGCCGGGGTAGGCTTCGCCCTCGCCCACCACGGCTCCACGCAGCGTCACGCGGTACATGCCGGGCTTGAGATCCACCAGGTTGTCGCGGATGTGCACGGCAGGCGGCAGGAAGCCCACGTCCTGCGCGAATTTCTTGCGCACGCCCTTGATGCGGCCCAGCAGCTCACCGTTGCGCGCCTTGTCCACCAGGGCGATCAGGCGGTAGCCCACCTCCAGGCCCAGCGCGTCCACGGGGGCCAGGTCGTCCCAAGTGGCCTCGGTGTTGGCGCTCGGGATGTCGTTGGCATCGCCCGTGCGAGCGGGTTCCACGGGTTTGCGCTGCCGGCGCATCGTGGTCCAGGCCAGGGCCCCCAGACCCGAAGCGATGAACAGGAACACGAAGTGCGGCATGCCCGGCACCAGGCCGAGTGCCCCCACGATGCCGGCAGTGACGCCGATGGCACGGGGCGAATCGAAGACCTGGTTGCGGATCTGGGTACCCACATCCTGTTCCTTGCCCACCCGGGACACGACCATGGCCGCCGACACCGAGATCAGCAGCGCCGGGATCTGCGCCACCAGGGCATCGCCCACGGCCAGCAGGATGTAGCTGCGCGCGGCCTCGCCCGCAGAGAGGTCGTGCTGCAGCATGCCGATGATGAAGCCGCCGACCACGCTGATGAACAGGATCAGCAGGCCGGCCACGGCGTCGCCGCGCACGTACTTGCTCGCGCCGTCCATGGAGCCGAAGAACTCCGCCTCGTCGCCCACTTCGGAGCGGCGGCGCTTGGCTTCCTTCTCATCGATGATGCCGGCATTCAGGTCGGCATCGATGGCCATCTGCTTGCCGGGCATGGCGTCCAGGGTGAAACGTGCCCCGACTTCCGCAATCCGCTCGGCGCCCTTGGTCACGACGATGAAGTTGATGACCACCAGGATGGCAAACACCAGCAGGCCCACCGCGAAGTTGCCACCGATGAGGAAGTGACCGAAGGACTCGATCACCTGGCCGGCCGCACCCGGGCCGGTGTGACCCTCCATCAGCACCACCCGCGTGGAGGCCACGTTCAGGCTCAGGCGCAGCAGCGTGGTGACCAGCAGCACGGCGGGCAGCG
>JBMLPD010000125.1:0-7868 GCA_049242285.1 Rubrivivax sp. | reverse complement strand
CAGGATCTCCACCCGAACCTTGAGGCCCTGCGCCCCCGCCAGCATCCACAGGCTGCGCGCCAGGGAGATGGTGCCCGTGAAATCGGCCGCCGGGCTGACCTCGTGCAGCTCATCGGCATAGCGCAGGGCCACCGGCTGCACCGGCACTTCGGTGGCGATGGCCGCCTGCAGCAGGTTGGCGTGAAAGGGCAGCAGCCCATGCCCATGGCCCGTGGTGCCCTCCGGAAAGACGGCCACCGTGTCGCCCGAGGACAGGGCATCGGCCATCTGGTGCACGACGCGCAGCGCGTCGCGGGCCTTCTCACGGACGATGTACAGCGTGCCGGCCGCCCCCACCAAGCGGCCGATCACCGGCCAGGCCTGGACATCGGCCTTGGAGACAAAGCGCGCCTGCGGGCACACGGCATGCACGGCCATGATGTCCAGCCAGGAGATGTGGTTGGCCACGATCAGCTTGGCGCCCGGACGGAAGTCGCCCCGCACCTCCAGGCTGATACCCAGCACCGCAAACATCTTGCGTGCCCACCAGGCGATGCGGGCCTGGCGGGCAGAAGCGTCCAGGCGCGGAAAGCGCAGCCACACCACGGCCAGGCCGTGCAGCCCGTGAACGACGGCGCGAGCCAGGCGCCAGCAGGCGCGAACCGCCGTGGCAGGGCGAAAAACCGCGGGACGATCTTGCATGGCCCTGTCACCCCCGTTGGAGGAGAGTTTTCCCTCGCCGCTCAACAAGACAGCTCCGGCCGCCTGACCTGCCGTCGCAGGTCAGGCACCGGCCTCGTAGGCCACCGTGCCCGCCACCAGCGTGGCCCGCACCCGGCCGGGCATCAGCACACCCCCGTGCTCGAAGGCAAAGGGTGTGTGCTTGCCCTGGCTGCGCAGCCCTTCGGCGGTGACGGTCCAGCTGGCCTGCGGGTCGAAGATGCAGACATCGGCCACGCCACCCTCGACCAGCCGCCCGGCGCTCTCGGCCAGCAAGCCCACCGCCGCACCCAGCACGCGAACCGGTGCTGCGGTCACGACCGCCAAGGCCCGGTGCAGGCCCTCGTCGCCCGGGCCGGCCTCAGCGCCCCACTTCAGCGCCAGGCTCAGCAGCAGCTCCAGCCCGGTGGCACCCGGCATGGCCTCTGCAAAAGGCAGGAGCTTCTCGTCGGTGCCCACGGGCATGTGGTCGCTGACCAGAGCGTCGATCGTGCCATCGGCCAGCGCGGCACGCAGCGCGTCCCGGTCGCGCTCCTGGCGCAGGGGCGGGTTCAGGCGCATGGCGGGGTTGAAGTAGCCGATGTCCACGTCCGTCAGGTGCAAGGAGTTGATGCTGACATCCGCCGTCACCGGCAGGCCCTCGGCCTTGGCCGCGCGCAGCAGGGCCACGCCCGCGGCGCTGGACAGGCGGCACAGGTGTACCCGTGCACCCGTCACCCGCACCAGTTCGAAGAGGGTGTGCAGGGCGATGGTCTCGGCAATCACCGGCACGCCCGACAGGCCCAGCCGCGTGGCGATGGCGCCGCTGGCGGCCACGCCCTGCCCCAGCCAGTGGTCCTGCGGGCGCAGCCACACCGTGTAGCCGAAGGTGGCGGCGTACTGCAGCGCGCGCTGCAGCACCAGGGTGTCGGTCAGGGCCACGTCCGCCTGCGAGAAGCCCACGCAGCCGGCCTCGGTGAGCTCGGCCATCTCGGTCAGCGCCTCGCCCTGCAGGCCGCGGGTCAGCGCGCCCAACGGGAACAGACGGCAGCGGCTCAGCTTGCGGGCGCGCAGCTTGAGCATCTCCACCAGGCCGGGTTCGTCCAGCGCCGGGTCGGTGTCGGGCGGGCAGACCAGGCTGGTGACACCGCCAGCGGCGGCGGCTGCCAATTCGCTCTCCAGCATGCCCTCGTGTTCCAGGCCGGGCTCGCGCAGGCGCGCGGCCAGATCGACCAGGCCGGGAGCGACGATGCAGCCCGCGGCCTGCAGCACCCGGTCGGCGCCGAAGTCGGCCGGCACGGGGCCGATGCCCACGATGCGCCCGGCGGCGATGCGCACATCGGTGACCTGGTCGCGGCCGCTGGCGGGGTCGATCACGCGGCCGTTGCGGATGACGATCTTCATGCCTCGTTCCCCGCGATGATGGACATCACCGCCATGCGCACCGCGATGCCGAAGGTGACCTGCGGCAGGATGACGCTCTGCGCGCCGTCGGCCACGCGCGAGTCGATTTCCACGCCCCGGTTGATGGGGCCGGGGTGCATGACGATGGCATCCGGCCTGGCCAGCGCCAGCTTCTCGGGCGTGAGGCCGAACTTCTTGGCGAACTCGCCGGCGCTGGGCAGCATGGCGCCGCTCATGCGCTCGTTCTGCAGCCGCAGCATGATGATGACGTCGGCGTCGCGAATGCCCTCGGCCATGTCGTGGCACACCCGCACGCCCATGTCGCGCAGGTCGCCCGGCACCAGGGTGCGCGGGCCCACGGCGCGGATCTCCGGCACGCCCAGGGTGGTGAGCGCGTGGATGTCGGAGCGCGCCACGCGCGAGTGCACGATGTCGCCCACGATGGCCACCGTGAGCTTGGAGAAATCGCGCTTGTAATGGCGGATGGTGTACATGTCCAGCAAGCCCTGCGTGGGGTGGGCGTGCCGGCCGTCACCGGCATTCACCACATGGACATGCGGCGCGCAGTGCTGGGCGATGAGGTAGGGCGCGCCGCTCTCGCTGTGGCGCACGACGAACATGTCGGCGTGCATGGCCGACAGGTTGGCGATGGTGTCGAGCAGGCTCTCACCCTTGGCGGTGGACGAGCGCGCGATGTCCAGGTTCAGCACATCGGCCGACAGGCGCTTGGCCGCGATCTCGAAGGTGGTGCGGGTGCGCGTGCTGTTCTCGAAGAACAGGTTGAACACGCTCTTGCCGCGCAGCAGCGGCACCTTCTTGACCTCGCGGTCGTTGACCGACAGGAAGGTGCCTGCGGTGTCCAGCAACTGCGTGAGCACGGCCTTGGGCAGGCCCTCGATGGACAGCAGGTGGATCAGCTCACCGTGACGGTTGAGCTGTGGATTGCGGCGCGCGAGCATCAGCCTTTTTCCCCCTTGTCCCGGACCAGAAAACTGAAGCGCCCGGAGGGCTCCCGGCTCAGCGACAGCCGCTGCGAGGCCGGCATGGCAATACGAGCCGCGGCGTAGGCCGCGGCGATCGGCAGTTCACGGCCGCCCCGGTCCACCAGCACGGCCAGTTGCACGCTGGCCGGGCGCCCGAAGTCGTACAGCTCATTGACCACGGCGCGGATGGTGCGGCCGGTGTAGAGCACGTCGTCCACCAGCACGATGTGGCGGCCCTCGATGGCAAAGGGCAGATCGGTGGTGTCCGCCCCGGCCAGGCCGCGCGAGCCGAAGTCGTCGCGGTGCAAGGTGCTGGAGATCACGCCGTGGCGCCCCGGCAGCCCCAGGTCCGCCTGCAGGCGTTCGGCCAGCCAGGCCCCACCGGACCAGATGCCCACCAGCGCGGCGTCCGCCTGCATCAGGCCGCGCACGCCCTGGCGCAGATCGGCGTAGAGCGCTTCAGCATCGAGTTGCAGCATGGGCGGGGTCCTGCAAGGGGATCACGGCGGTGGAGGGCTCGGACCCGCGCCGGTCACCGGCGTCCAGGCTGCGCAGGAACTGCTCCAGGATCAACGCTGCCGCGGCGGCATCGGCATCAGCCGCGCCGGCGGCCAGCGCCTCGGCAGTGGTGTAACGCTCGTCGACCTCATGCACCGGCAGGCGAAAGCGGCCGTGCAGCTGGCGGGCGAAGCGCTGCGCGCGGCGGGTGTTCTCGTGGGCCGCACCGTCGGGGTGGAGCGGCACGCCCACCACCAGGGCACAAGGCTGCCACTGGCTGATCAGGCCGGCAATGGCAGCGAAGCGGGCATCACCCTCGGCCTGCAGGGTCTTCAGGGGCCGGGCCGAGCGCAGCAAGGTGTTGCCGGTGGCCACCCCCACCCGGCGGGTGCCGAAGTCAAAACACAGAAAAGAGGCGGGCTGGGAGGGCGAAGCCGTGGGGCCGGAGCGTGACGCCGGGCGCTCAGGCATGCCCGGCCTCCTGGCTGAGCATCAGCGGATCGAAACCCAGGAGCGACAACGCGCGCTGGTAGCGCTCTTCCACGGGAGTGTCGAAGATGACCTTCGGGTCGGCATCCACGGTGAGCCAGCCGTTGCGGCCGATCTCCTCTTCCAGCTGCCCGGCCGACCAGCCGCTGTAGCCCAAGGTGACCATCAGCCGCCTGGGACCAGCGCCGTTGGCAAGGGCTTCCAGCACGTCCTTGCTGGTGGTCATCTCGAGCCCGCCACCGGCGATCGCCAGGGTGGAGGTGTAGGGGCTCTGGTCGGCACCCGTCTTCTCGTGCAGGACGAAGCCGCGCTCGGTCTGCACGGGGCCGCCGAAGAACACCGGCTGCCCGGCGAGTTCATCCCGGTCCAGCGAGAGTTCGACCTTCTCGAACAGGCTCTTGAGCGTGATGTCGGTGGGGCGGTTGATCACCAGGCCCAGCGCGCCATTGCTGGAGTGCTCGCACAGGTAGATGACGGTGCGCGAGAAGTTCTCGTCGGCCATGCCGGGCATGGCGATGAGGAACTGGTTGGTGAGGTTGATCGCATCGCCGGCCATACCGGTGATTCTATTCCGCGCGACACTTCCAGGCATGGACGCAACCCCTGCTGATGGACTGCTATCCGGCGCACTGGTGTGGTTGCGCCGGGACCTGCGCGTGGACGACCATGCGGCGCTGCACCAGGCCCTGAAGGCCGCGCGCCGCGTCTGGTGCGTCTTCGTCTTCGACACGGCCATCCTGGACGCCTTGCCGCGAGCCGACCGGCGCGTGGAGTTCCTGCGCGACAGCCTGGCCATTCTGGACGCGGAACTGCGCGCCCTGGCCGAGTCTCATGGCGTGGCGCGCGCGGTGGACGTGGGCCTGATCTGCCGCCACGGCCGTGCCGTTGATGAACTCCCGGCACTGGCCGAACAACTCGGTGTGCAGGCGGTGTACGCCAGCCATGACGACGACCCCTACGCGCTGACGCGCGACGCGCAGGTCCGGGGCCGTCTGGCCCGCGTGGGCATTGCCCTGCACACCCTCAAGGACCATGTGGTCTTCGAGCGCAGCGAGATCCTGACGGCGGGTGGCACGCCCTACGGCGTGTTCACACCCTACAAGAACAGCTGGCTGCGCGCCCTGACAGCGGTAACGGATCCGTTGCATGCCGGCGGCCCCCTGGCGCCACACAGCGTGGCCCCGCTGGCCCGCGCGCTGGCGCCGCTGCCGGAGCGCCTTCAGGCCCAGGGGCTGCGGGTGGGTGTACCCGCTCTGGCCGAACTGGGCTTCCAACCCACCAACCTGCACGCGCTGCGCCTGCCCGCCGGCTGCGTGGGGGCGCAGGAGCTGCTGGCCGACTTTCTGGATGAGCGCATCGACCGCTACCACGACACGCGCGACTTCCCCGCCGTCAAGGGCCCCAGCTACCTCAGCACCCACCTGCGCTTCGGCACCGTGTCGGTGCGCCAGCTGGCGCGCGAGGCCTGGTTGCGTGTGCAGGCCGGTTCGGCGGGTGCACAGGTCTGGCTGTCGGAACTGATCTGGCGCGACTTCTATCACCAGGTGCTGCACCATCACCCGAGGGTGGTGACGCAGGCCTTCAAGCCCGAGTACGACCGCATCCGCTGGGAAACCGGCAAGGCCGCCGACGCACTGTTTGCCGCCTGGTGCGAGGGCCGCACGGGTTACCCGCTGGTGGACGCGGCCATGCACCAGCTCAACGAAACCGGCTACATGCACAACCGCCTGCGCATGGTGGTGGCCAGCTTCCTGACCAAGGACCTGGGGCTGGACTGGCGGCGTGGCGAGGCCTGCTTCGCGGAGAAGCTCAACGACTTCGACCTCGCGGCCAACAACGGGGGCTGGCAGTGGGCGGCCTCCAGCGGCTGCGACGCGCAGCCCTACTTCCGCATCTTCAACCCGGTGAGCCAGAGCGAGAAGTTCGACCCCCAGGGCCGCTTCATCCGTCGCTACCTGCCGGCCCTGGCCGGCCTGCCGGACGGCGCCCTGCACGCCCCCTGGCAGGCCCGCCCCGTGGACCTGGCGGCCGCCGGCGTGGTGCTCGGGCGGGACTACCCGGCGCCCATCGTGCAGCACGACCAGGCCCGGCTGCGCACCCTGGAGCGCTACGCCGTGGTCAAGCAGCCGGGCTGACAGGCGCCGCCGCCTGCCGCCGCCAGCGGCGCCCGGCCAGCCGGATCAAGTCGTCCACCAGGGTGTAGAGCACCGGGATCACGAGCAGGCTCAGGAAGGTGGAGGTGATCAGCCCGCCGATCACGACGATGGCCATGGGCGCGCGAAAGCTCGGATCGGTGCCCAGGCCGATGGCAATGGGCAGCATGCCCGCACCCATGGCGAGGGTGGTCATGACGATGGGCCGCGCCCGCTTGTGGCAGGCGTCGAGCACGGCTTCGAAGCGCGCCAGGCCATGGTCGCGCCGCGCGATGATCACGTAGTCGATCAGCAGGATCGAGTTCTTCGTGGCGATGCCCATGAGCATGATCAGGCCGATCATGCTGGGCATGGAGATCTCCGTCTGCGTGATGAACAAGGCCAGGAACGCGCCCGGGATCGACAGCACCAGCGCGCCCAGGATGGTGGCCGGCTGCACGAAGTCCTTGAACAGCAGCACGAGCACGATGTAGATGCACAGCACCCCGGTGAGCATGGCCAGACCGAAGCTGGCAAACAGCTCGGCCATGGCCTCGGCATCGCCGATCTCGGTCTGCATCACG
This sequence comes from Rubrivivax sp., assembly GCA_049242285.1. Taxonomy (GTDB): domain Bacteria; phylum Pseudomonadota; class Gammaproteobacteria; order Burkholderiales; family Burkholderiaceae_C; genus Rubrivivax. The sequence goes on along the minus strand of JBMLPD010000125.1, from coordinate 1,100 downwards.
CCGGCGGGCAGGCTCCGCAGGCTGGGCAGGTCCAGCGCGGCGGACTTGACGGCGCCAAGCGGCTGCTGGTTGAGCTCGATCTCGAAATTGATGTTGCGCTGGCGGTTGTAGCGGTCGATGCTGGCCGGGCCGCTGCCCAGCTCCAGCGTGGCCACGTTGCCCAGCATCACCGGGCCGTGGGTGCCAGGCACGGGCAGACGCTCGAGCAGGGCGAGGTCGGTGCGCGCGCTGGCCGGCAGGCGCACGACGATGGGCACCTGGCGCTGGCTCAGGTTGAGCTTGGGCAGGCTCTGGTCGTAGTCGCCCGCGGTGGCGATGCGCAGCGTCTCAGCGATAGCCGCGCTCGTCACGCCCAGGTCGGCCGCCTTGGCGCTGTCGGGCCGCACGATGAGCTCAGGGCGCACCAGGCTGGACGAGCTGGTCACCGCGCCGATGCCAGGGATGGTGCGCAACTCCTTTTCCACCAGGGCGGCATGCTGCTGCAGCACGTTGCCGTCGGCACCGGCCAGCACCAGCACGTACTTCTCGGAGCTGGCGCCGAAACCCACCTTCACGCGCGCACCCGGCAGGTCCGCCAGCAAGGAGCGAAGCTCAGCCTCGATGTCCTGCTTGCTGGTCTTGGCTCCGAAGAGGGAGCTGCGTTCGCTGCGGTGCGTGAGGTTCAGCGTCAGCGTGGCCTTGGTCACCTCGGCCAGGCCGCTGCCGGGCGTGAAGGTGTCCGCGCCCGTGCTGCCGCCACCCACCGCCGTGTAGACCAGCTTCACGTGCGGGTTCTTCTGCACCAGCACGCGGGCCTGCTCGGCGGCGGCCAGCGTCTGGGCATAGGTGCTGCCAGGCGGCAGCGTGACGGTCACCTGGGTCTGGTTGATGTCGTCAGGCGGAATGAAGCCCGTGCCCAGCAGCGGCACGAGGCCGAAGCTCCCGGCGAAGAAGACGGCGGCCGCGAACATCGTCGCCAGGCGGTGCTTCAGGCACCAGGCGGCCCAGCCCATGTAACGCGTCATCCATGCAGGGTCGGTGTGCTCGGCCTTGGGCGGCTTGAGGATGTAGGCCGCCATCATCGGCGTGAGCATGCGCGCCACCACCAGGCTGAAGAACAC
>JBMLPD010000124.1:0-3497 GCA_049242285.1 Rubrivivax sp. | reverse complement strand
AGCCGATCCACGGCGCCTGGCGCATCTCCACGCTGGACAGCAGCACCCAGTACAGCGCGATGAAGAAGGGCATCTGCGCCACGATGGGCAGGCAGCCGCCCAGCGGGTTGACCTTCTCCTCGCGGTAGATGCGCATCAGCTCCTGCTGCATCTGCTGCGGCTTGTCCTTGTAGCGCTCACGCAGGTCCATCACGCGCGGGTTGATGGCCTTCATCTTGGCCATGGACTTGTAGGCGCTGGCGTTGAGCCAGTAGAACGCGGCCTTCAGCAGGAACACCAGCGCCACGATGGCCCAGCCCCAGTTGCCCAGCATGTCGTGCAGCTTGTCCAGCAACCAGAACAGCGGCTTGGCCAGCACGGTGAACCAGCCGTAATCCTTCACCAGCTCCAGCCCGGGGGCCAGAGCCGCCAGCTTGTGCTCTTCCTGCGGGCCGGCAAACAGGCGCGACTCGAAGGCCTTGCTCGCGCCCGGCGCCACCTCGCCCAGCGGCACCACCATGGCCACGCTGAAATGGTTGTCGGCCACCTTGGCGGTGCGGAACTCGCGTTGCACCTTCTCCGGCAGCAACCAGGCCGAGGCGAAGTAGTGCTGCACCATGGCCACCCAGCCGTTGTCGGCAGCCTTGTCGTGGCTGGCCTTGCCCTTTTCGATGTCCTTGAAGTCCACCTTGGTGAACTTGCTGACCTCGGTGTAGACGGCAGGGCCGGTGAAGGTGAGGTAGAACGCGGATTCACCCTCGGGCGGGTTGCCGTCGCGCGCCAGTTGCAGGTACAGCTGCGGGCTGACGGGGCTGCTGCCTTCGTTGAACACCTCGTGCTTGACGCCCACCACGTAGTCACCGCGCTTGAAGGTGTAGGTCTTGACCAGGCGCCGGCCGTCGATGGCAGGAGATTCCAGCTTCAGCTCGATCTGGGCCGCGCCATCGGCCAGCTTGCGTTCGCTGGTCAGCACCTTCATGGCGGTCAGGTGGTTGGGCAGCCGCACCCCGGGCTGGTTGGTGATCAGGCCGGTCTGCGCCAGGTACAGGCGCTTGGGGCTCTGGTCAAACAACAGCACGTTGCGTGAGGTGTCGTTCTGATCGGTGTGCCTGAGCAATTCCAGCCGCACCAGACTACCGCCCAGGGTGTCGATGGTGGCCCTGACCACATCGGTGGTGATGCTCACCTGTTCGGTGGCGACCAGGGGCACGTTGGGCACGGCTGCGGGCGCCGCGGGCGCACCGGCCGCGGTGGGAGCCGGCACACCGGCTGCCCCCGGTGTGGCGGGCTGCGCCGACGGCACGGCGGCGGGCGCGGGCGGCTGGCCCGTGGCGGCTGGGGGCGGGGCCGAGGCCACCGGCTTGGCCGGCGGTGCGCCGAAGATGGAGGGCTGTCCGGTGTGCTTGTTCCAGGCGTCCCACAGCAAAACGAGCGACATCGTGAAAACCACCCACAGCAGGGTGCGGCGCATATCGGTCATGGAGCAGGTTCCTGAGCAGACAACGGGGAAGATTCGGAAGGCTTGGCCACAGGCCGGACGCTGGCTTCGGGGAGCTGACCCCCGCCAGCGCGGCCGGTGAGCCCTAGGCGGGTGAACAAGCCGGGGGGCTGGGCCGGCACCTCGTCGCAACCCCCTGCACACCAGGGGTGGCAGCGCAGCAGACGCCCGGCCGCCAGCGCCGCACCCACGATTGCACCATGCCTTTCAAGGGCCGTGAGGGCGTATTGGGAACAGGTGGGCTCGAAGCGACAGGCATTGCCCAGCCAGGGCTTGAGCAACAAGCGGTAGCCCTTGACCACCGCCACCATGACGGCCCTCGGGCTGTCAGCCAAGGCCTGCCACACCGGCCGCAGGACGGGGTTCACGCCACCGTCCGGGCCAGCGCCTCGGGGCGCGCGGCGGCCTTCTGAAACAGACGGTCAAGCTCAACCCTCACCGCCTGGCGCAACGCCTGCGAGGCCGCTGAGGGAAATGCCGTGGCTGCGAAGGGCTGGCGCAGCCGCACCAGCCACATGCCCTCTGGCAGGCCCGGCTCCATGCGCTGCGCAGCGGCCCGGATCTGCCGCTTGATGAGGTTGCGCGTCACCGCCCGTCGCGCGTGACGCTTGGGCACCACACACCCGACCCACCGTGAAAAACCCTGCTCAGGGCTTGCCCGAACCGGGTTTTCCCGGTACTCATCCACAGCCTGTGGAAAACCAGGTTCATGATCTGTGGATAACTCTGGCTCACCAGCGGTCTTGCGCGCATGCGAGGAGCGCTCGGGCGGGTGCCCCAGGTGATGCAAAGCGAAATGAGCGCTTCTGAAGGCGGGCGGCCCTGTCAGGAGCCGCTTGAAATCGGCGGTCTGAGCCAGACGGCCGAGCATGGCATGCGGGGTGGGGACCGGCGCAGGAGCGTCCTGCGGTGGCAGAGCGCCCGACACGGCTGTCGAAGCGAACTGTGCAGCAGGCCCGGGCGAGGGGGTCAGACCTGGGACAGACGCTTGCGGCCCTTGGCACGGCGCGCGTTGATGACGGCACGGCCGCCACGCGTCTTCATGCGCACCAGAAAGCCGTGGGTACGGGCGCGGCGGGTCTTGGACGGTTGATAGGTACGCTTCATGGCCATGGTGGACTCGCCGCTTCTTGGGAAGAAAAGTTGAATGGGCCCCGAAATTCGGGAAACCCGCCATCATATCCAAAAACCCTTGCGTCTCAAACACTTGGACCATATTCTGGGGCTTTGGCGGGCCTTGACGTCGGCTCGAAGATTGTGGATAACTGCGGCCCGCGCAGCCCCGGAACCCCCGGTTCACGGTGTTCGCCAAGAGACTTTTCCACAACATGACGACCGATCTCTGGACGCTGACCCGTGAACGCCTGGCTGCCGAACTGCCCGCGCAGCAGTTCAACACCTGGATACGCCCTCTGCCCGCGCCGCAAGTGACGGTGGCCGATGATGGCGCCAGCACGCGCGTGGCCCTGCGCGCACCCAACCGCTTCATGCTGGACTGGGTGCGCAACCAGTACGCCAGCCGCATCGAGACCGTGCTGAGCGAGCTGGCGCAGATGCCCGTGCAGTTGGAACTCGCGCTGGCCGCTCGTGAATCCTCGCTGCAGCCGGCCATGCCCTTGCGGGCCGGCCGCCCGTCCACCTCGCTGCGCCTGCCGCTGGACGGCGCCGGCTCGGGCCCTGGCGATTCAGCGGCCCGGCCTGTGGCTGCCGGCACGTTGATGGAGAGCGCCTTGTCATCCATCGAGGGCGCAGCCGGCGCGCGGCCGGCCGGGCGGGAGGGCTCGCCAGCGTCGCCTGCACCAGCGACCACGTCTCACAAGCTCAACACCTCGCTCACCTTCGACACCCTGGTGGCCGGACGCGCCAACCAGATGGCGCGCACGGCAGCGCTGCACGTGGCCGGCGCCCCCGGCGTCATGTACAACCCGCTGTTCATCTACGGTGGCGTGGGCCTGGGCAAGACACACCTCGTGCACGCCGTGGGCAACGCCCTGCTGGCCGACCGCCCCTCGGCGCGCGT
>JBMLPD010000123.1:0-3172 GCA_049242285.1 Rubrivivax sp. | reverse complement strand
TGCGCCGCTGTACGACGGCGGCATCTGCACGCGCATCGACTGCGTCTCGCTGGGCTTGGTGGTGAACCGGGACGCGCAGCGCTTCTACGACGAGGGCGAAGACTTCTGGCCCAAGCGATATGCCATCTGGGGCCGTCTGGTGGCGCAGCAAAAAGGTCAGATCGCCTGGGCGGTGATTGATGCAAAGGCGGTAGGACAGTTCATGCCGCCCGTCTTCGAGGGCACCCGCGCCCACACCCTGCGCGACCTCGCAGATCAGCTGGGCCTGGACCAGGCCCGCTTCGTGCACACGGTGCAGGAGTTCAACGCCGCCTGCCGCCCCGGCCGCTTCGACCACACGCGCCTGGACGACTGCCGCACCGAGGGTCTGACCCCCGTCAAGTCCCACTGGGCCCGGCCCATCGACACGCCGCCCTTCTTTGCCTACGCCGTGCGCCCGGGGGTCACTTTCACCTACCTGGGCCTGAAGACCGATGAGACGGCCGCCGTGCGGTTCGGTGGACAAGCAAGCCCCAACCTCTTCGTGGCCGGCGAAATGATGGCCGGCAACGTGCTGGGCCAGGGCTACACCGCCGGCGTGGGCATGAGCATCGGCACCGCCTTCGGGCGCATTGCCGGCACCCGAGCCGCCGCTGCCGCGTGGGCGCAGGAGGATACGCATGCAGCCGCTTGAGGCCCTGGTCCGCGAGGCGGTGGAGACCGCCACGGGTGCATCGAAGCACGGTACGCCGATGTTGCACGGCGAGGCGCCCCCGGGCGCTGCCCTCAGCGGCGCCGAAGCAGAGGCGGCACGCGTGCTGCGGATCTGCAACGGCTGCCGCTACTGCGAGGGTTTCTGCGGCACCTTCCAGGCCATGACGCGGCGCCTGGAGTTCCCCAAGGCCGACCTGCACTACCTGGCCAACCTGTGCCACAACTGCGGCGCCTGCCTGCACGCCTGCCAGTACGCCCCGCCGCACGCGTTCGCCATCAACGTGCCGCGGGCCATGGCGCAGGTGCGGGGCGAAACCTACACCGAGCACGCCTGGCCGGCCGCGCTGGGCAGGCTCTATCAGAAGCAGGGACTGACGCTGGCGCTGGCCCTGGCCGCATCGCTCACGCTGGTGCTGATGCTGGGCGTGGCGGCCCAGGGCTCATGGCGGCAGTTGATCTGGCACGCCCCCATGGCGGGCGATTTCTATCGCATCTTTCCGCACAGCCTGATGGTGGCGCTGTTCGCGCCCGTCTTCGGATTCGCCGTGGTGGCGCTGGGTGTGGGGGTGGCGCGCTTCTGGCGCGCGCAGGACCCCGGGACCCTGCCTGCCGACGCACGGCGTCAGGCCCAGACCGAAGCGGCCAGGCACGTCCTGAGCCTGACCTACCTGGGCGGCGGGCACGGCGAGGGCTGCCACGACGAGGACGATGCCTTCACCGAGCGCCGGCGGCGCGCGCACCATCTCACCTTCTGGGGCTTCATGCTCTGCTTTGCGGCCACCTCGGTGGCCACCGCCTACCACTACCTTTTCGGCTGGGTGGCACCCTACAGCTTCAACTCCGCGCCCAAGCTGCTGGGCGTGGCCGGTGGCATCGCCCTGACCATCGGCACCGCCGCCTTGTGGCGCCTGAACCTGCGGCGCCACCCGCTGCACGGCGACCCCGCCCAAAAGCCCATGGACCGGGGTTTCATCGCCCTGCTGTTCGGCACGGCGGTCACCGGCCTGGTGCTCACCCTGATGCGCGGCACGGGCGCGCTGGCGCTGCTGCTGTGCATCCACCTGGGCTTCGTCATGGCGCTGTTTGCCACCCTGCCCTATGGCAAGTTCGCCCACGGCGTGTACCGCACTGCGGCTTTGCTGAAGTGGGCCATCGAGCGCCGCCAACCCCTTTCGCTCAAGCTCGGTTCCGAGTGACCGCAGACCCTTCGGCCACCCACCGCAGCCGACGTGACGCTGTGCGCACCCTGGGGGCACCCTGGGGGCAGGCTGGGGCGCTGGGGCGGCGCTGGGGCGTTCTGCTTTCAGCTTTCGGCAAGGCGCCCCCCCGGCGCAAGGTGTCGGAAACTTTTCCGTCCGGCCGATCGTGCTGCTGGTGCCCTTGGCGCCCGGCGGCATCGCCGAGCTCAACGCCGGAGCCCGAGACCAAACCCGAAACCGCACCCCCATGAAACTCGCCACCTGGAACGTCAACTCCCTGGCCGTGCGCCTGCCCCAGCTGCTGGAGTGGCTGGCCGCCCATCCGGTGGACGCGATGGTCCTGCAGGAGACCAAGCTCACCGATGACAGGTTCCCGGCCGCCGAGATCGAGGCGGCGGGTTACCGGGTGCAGTGGTTCGGTCAGAAGACCTACAACGGCGTGGCGCTGCTGTCGCGCACCGAGGCAACCGACACCGTGCGCAACATCCCGGGCTTTGGCGACGACCAGGCCCGCGTGATTGCGGGCACGGTGGGTGGCGTGCGGGTGATTGGCGGCTACTTCCCCAACGGGCAGGCCCCGGGCAGCGACAAGTTCGCCTACAAGATGGGCTGGCTGGAAGCGCTGCGCGCCTGGGTGGCGCAGGAACTGGCGGTGCACCCGCAACTCGTGTTGCTGGGCGACTTCAACATCGCCCCAGAAGACCGTGACGTGTACGACCCGGTGGCCTGGGCTGGCCAGATTCACTGCACCGAAGAGGAGCGCGCCCACTTCCGTGCCTTGCTCGGGCTGGGCTTGCACGACGCCTTCCGGCTGTTCGAGCAGGCTCCTAAGTCCTGGAGCTGGTGGGACTACCGCAACCTGGCGTTCCGCAAGAACCAGGGCCTGCGCATCGATCACATCCTGGTCAGCCAGGCGCTCAAGGCGCAGGTCAGCGCCTGCACCATCGACAAGGCACCGCGCCGCAACGAGCGGCCCAGTGACCACGCGCCGGTGGTGCTCACCCTCGACATGCCAGCCCGCTGACCAGAACCAGAGCCTGTTCTGTCCCCTCCGCGACACGTTCGCCCTGAGCCGGGTTCCTCCGTGACCCCTGAGGCAGGTCCTTCCGTTCGCCCTGAGCTTGCCGCTTCCGCTCGCCCTGGGCTTGTCTTTTCCGTTCGCCCTGAGCTTGCCCTTTCCGTTCGCCCTGAGCTTGTCGAAGGGCCTGCATACAGTGGTGTCGCTGGCTTCGACAGGCTCAGCCCGAACGGTTGTGGGTTTCTCCATTCCCCCCTGAGTC
>JBMLPD010000122.1:0-2702 GCA_049242285.1 Rubrivivax sp. | reverse complement strand
TCTACCAGTGGGACAGCGTCACGGGCGGCAGCAACGGCGTCACGGGCGTGTGGCCTGCGCCCTGGCTGTCGGACAAGCGCGTGTACTTCGGGCTGGCCCTGGTGCTGGCGGTGGCGGGTACCTGGCTGCTGCGCCGCGTGCTGTTCTCTCCCTTCGGCTACGCCATGCGCGCCGGGCGTGATTCGCCCTTGCGGGCAGACGCCATCGGCATCGATGTCAAGCGCGTGCAGTGGGTGGCCTTCGTCCTGGCGGGGGCCGTGGCTGGCGTGGCGGGCGCCTTGTTCGCCTTTTCGAAGGGCAGCATCTCGCCCGAGGGCCTGCATGTGGGCAAGAGCATCGACGCCCTGGTGATGGTGCTGCTGGGTGGGGTGCAGACACTCGCCGGCCCGGTGGTGGGCGCGGTGAGCTTCACCTGGCTGCACGACACGGTGGCGCGCAACACCGAGTACTGGCGCGCCATGCTGGGCGGCATCATCCTGGTGCTGGTGCTGCTGTTCCCGCAGGGCATCGCCGGCTATGCGCAGCGCCTGTTCCCGCGCGGCAACCCGGCCCATGGAAGTGATGGGAGGGCCCAGTGATGAGCTTGCTGAGCGTCAAGGGGCTGGGCAAGTCCTTCGGCGGCGTGCGCGCCGTGGACGGCATCGACTTCGACATCGCCCCCGGGGAACTGCTGGCCCTGATCGGCCCCAACGGCGCGGGCAAGTCCACCACCTTCAACATGGTCAACGGGCAACTGCGCGCCGACCGCGGCAGCATCCTGCTGGAAGGCACCGAACTCATCGGCCTGCAGCCGCGCGACATCTGGAAGCTGGGCGTGGGCCGCACCTTCCAGATCGCCGAGACCTTCTCCTCGCTCACCGTGCTGGAGAACGTGCAGATGGCCCTGCTGTCGGCCGACCGGCAGGTGTTCTCGTTCTTCGCGCGGGCGGGCGAACACCGCCGCGAAGACGCCCTGGCCCTGCTGGCGCAGGTGGGCATGGCCGAGCAGGCCCAGCGCCCGTGCAGCGAGCTGGCCTATGGCGACGTCAAGCGCGTGGAGCTGGCCGTGGCCATGGCGCACGCGCCCAAGCTGCTGCTGATGGACGAGCCCACCGCCGGCATGGCGCCCAAGGAGCGCAACGAGCTCATGGCGCTGACCAAGGGCCTGGTCGTGGAGCGCCGTATGGCGGTGCTGTTCACCGAGCACAGCATGGACGTGGTGTTTGCCCACGCCGACCGCGTCATCGTGCTGGCCCGCGGCCGCCTGATCGCCGGCGGCAAGCCCAGCGAGATCCGAGACCACCCCCAGGTGCAGGAGGTTTACCTCGGCACCGGCAAGACCTTCGAGCGCCAGGACCCATGAGCGAACCCACACCCCTGCTGGACGTGAAGTCGCTGTCGGCCTGGTACGGCGGCGCGCACATCCTCTTCGACCTCAGCCTGCAGGTGCGCCCCGGCGAGGTGGTGGCCCTGATGGGACGCAACGGCGCCGGCAAGTCCACCACGCTCAAGGCCGTGATGGGGATGGTGGAACGGCGCACCGGGCAAGTGCAGTTCAAGGGCCAGGACATCTCGCGCTGGGCGCCGCACGCCATCGCCTCGGCGGGCCTGGGCTACGTGCCGGAAGACCGCCGCATCTTCACCGACCTCACGGTGCTGGAGAACCTGGAGGTGGGCCGACAGCCGCCTCGGATGGGGCCGCAAGGCCAGATGCTGGAGCCCTGGACCCCGCAGCGCCTGTTCAAGCTCTTCCCCAACCTGGGCGAGATGCCGCAGCGCCCGGGCGGGCGCATGAGCGGGGGCGAGCAGCAGATGCTGACCGTGGCCCGCACCCTCATGGGCAACCCTTATCTCGTGCTGCTGGACGAGCCCAGCGAAGGCGTGGCCCCGGTCATCGTCGAGGGTATGGCGCAGATGATCCTGGAGCTCAAGGCGGCGGGTGTGAGCATCCTGCTGTCGGAGCAGAACCTGCACTTCGCGACCTTGGTCTCGGACCGCGCCTACGTGCTGGAGAAGGGCCAGATCCGCTACCAGGGCACGATGCAGGAGCTCGCCGCCGACGAAGAAGTGCGGCGGGCTTATCTGTCGATGTGATGCGCTTGCTGCTCAACGGCCGGGCGTTCGAGGCTGCCCATGCCGAGCCGGGGGCCACCCTGCTGCAGGTGCTGCGCAATGACGCGCTCTGCAACGGCCCGAAGTTCGGCTGCGGGCTGGGCGAATGCGGCGCCTGCACGGTGCTGGTGGACGGCCGCGTGGCGCGGGCCTGCGTGATTCCGGCGCAGGGCGTGGCCGGACGCGAGATCACCACGCTGGAAGGCCTGGGAAGTCGCGAAGCACCGCACCCCGTGCAACAGGCCTTCATCGACGCCCAGGCCGCCCAGTGCGGCTACTGCACCAATGGCATGGTGATGGCCACCGTGGCCCTGCTGCGCCGCTGCCCGCAGCCCACGGACGCGCAGATCCGCGAGGCGCTGTCGCACAACCTGTGCCGCTGCGGCGCGCACGTGGAGATTGTGCAGGCCGTGCACCTGGCCGCGCAGCGGCTGGCAGCGGGCCCACCTGCGGCAGCAGCGCACCCGTGCGCCGACTCCGCCGCAGACCCGCCCTGAGCACACGTCCCAACCCGCCGCCACCCACACCGTATGCGCGCCGCCCACGCCCCCACCCACCGCGCCGGCTTCCTGCAAGCCCAGGGCGTGCTGCTGGTGGTGCGCGACCCACCT
>JBMLPD010000121.1:0-1312 GCA_049242285.1 Rubrivivax sp. | reverse complement strand
CTCCAGGACGGCTGTCTTCATGGGGGCCACGCTCGCGTACAACGCCTGCGCCCTGTCGGTGGGCTTGAGCCGCCCGGGCAGGCGCACGAAGAGGATCTCGCCCAGGGCCCTTTCCAGCTCGCGCAGGTGCCGGCCCACGCTGGGTTGCGTGGTGCCCAGCCGCCGGGCTGCTTCGGTCAGCGTGCCGGTCTCGTGCACGGCGATGAAGGAGCGCAGCAGGTTCCAGTCCGACAGGTTCGGCCCGGCAGGGCGGGCGACGCCAGGCGTCAGGTCGGCTTCGGGGCGTGCAGAACGCGGCATGGGCGCAGTCTCGCTCAGAAGCCGGGCGTCCCGCCCGTTGCCCCTGGCGGTCCAGGGGCCGCCGGGTTCAAGCGCGGATGAGGGCGCCGAGATCGCGCCGCGGCGAGGGGCTGGCAGGCGACGCCGCCACGCCCACACGTGACAGCATCTGCAGGGTCGAGGTCGCGGGGTCCAGACCGACTGCGCGGTGAATGGCCGCGCAGGGCTCGCGCATCTGCGGGAACTCCTGCAGCGCCTGCGACAGCGGGTGCATGTCCGCGCCGGCGGCGGTGGCCTGCAGGTGCATGCGCACGTAGGCGCGCCCGCTGGCGATCTGCGCCGTGCGGTCATTGCCTGAAGTGCCCAGCCAGAGGTAGCCGCTGCCGGTCTCGAAGGGCGCCCAGCGGTCCATGATGCGTTGCAGGCTGCTCTTTCCGCGTTGCGGCACTTCCATGGGATCGAACAACCCGACGGCGTGCAGCGCGCGGACCATGGGGCTGTTCAGGCTGATGCCGTCACGGTGCGTGGCGATGGCCTCGGGCCCGATGCGCATGAGGCGCGCCGATTCCAGCCAGGTGGCCGGGGTCACGGCTTCGATCTCATAGGCTTCGCGGGTGATGCGGCGGATCGGCGCCATGGCCGCGTCCCCACTGATGACGCCGGCCTGAATGCCGAACGTGCCGAACGCGCGGGCGGTGGTCTGCCAGGCCGCGGCCAGGCCTTCGGGCAGCGCGCGTGCGTTGTCGTAGGCGCCCTTGTTCGTGTGACGCCGCACGATCTGCGGGTACAGCGGGTCTGCGCTGGCGCTGCCGGGCGCGCCCAGCGCCAGGGTGGCCACCCGCGTGCCCTTGGGCAGGGCCGTGGACGCCGGGGCACCGTCCGGCAGCAGGCGCACCTGCACGGCCACACCGCGCTGCGCCGCGGCGATCACCGCCAGTTCGATGAAGGCCCCGCAGCCGATGAGGATCTGTCGGCCAAAAGGGTCGGTCTCGGGCAGCAGGCGCTCGCCGTCGCAGATGAGGTGGATCAGCCC
>JBMLPD010000120.1:0-2070 GCA_049242285.1 Rubrivivax sp. | reverse complement strand
GAGCAAGGCCTCCCAGGGTCAAGCCTTCCAACCCCGTTCGGGCTGAGCCTGTCGAAGCCCCCGCAAGACCCCTGCGCACCCGCGCCCACAACCGCCAGCCCCAGCTGCTGGAGGCCGCCGCGCGCGTGTTCCGCCAAAAGGGCTACGCCATCACCACGATGCGTGACATCGCCGCGGCCACGGGCATGACGGCCGGCGCCATCTACTACCACTACCCCTCCAAGGGCGAGCTGCTGCTGGCGGTGTATGCCGAAGGCGTAGCCCGGGTATCGGCCGCGGTGCAGGCCGCGCTGCAGCCCCCCGGCACGCCATGGGAGAAGCTGGAGCGCGCCATGACCGCGCACCTGCAGATGATGGTGGGCCAGGCCCCTGACGACGCACCCTTTGCCGGCGTGTTCGTGCAGGTGCAGCCGCACGACTTTCCGCCCGAGCACCATGAGGCGCTGATCGCGCTGCGCAACGGCTACGAGGCCACCTTCCGCACCCTGCTCGACGCCCTGCCGCTCAAGCGCGGCACCGACCGCCGCCTGCTGCGCCTGCAACTCATCGGCGCCCTGAACCACGTCCCCCAGTGGTACCGCCCCAACGGCCCCCGCACCCCCCAAGCCATCGCCCGCGTGATGACGCGGCACCTGCAGGCGGGGTTGGAGCCTGTGACAACATGACCCGCTACGTCCACTGGATTGGTTGGTTCGCCAACCTCGGAGTGCCAAGATCTCCGCCAGAAGGGGCAGCAGGGGTGCTGTGCGTAGCGAAGTCAAGGAGGAGGCCGGGCTTGCCCGGCCGGGGGACATGAGCGCAGCACAGTGCCACTGATGCCCCTTCACGCGATAACGTCGCCCTGATCTGGCCCCGCGAACCATTGAAGTGAAGTGCCACCTATGACCCTCGACACCCTCTACCCCCCCACCGCCCCCCTGGACACCCCCGAACACAACGAGTTCCGCGCCACCGTGCGGCGCTTTGTGGAGGAAGAGATCACACCCTTTCACACCCAATGGGAGCGTGACGGCCAGGTGCCTCGGGAGATCTGGAAGCGCGCGGGCGAGCTCGGCCTGCTGTGCCTGACCGTGCCCGAGGAATATGGCGGCGCGGGCGTGGACTTCAGCTACAGCGCCATCGTGGTGGAAGAACTGTCGCGCGCCGGCGCCACCGGGCCCATCTTCTACCTGCACTCCGACATCGTCGCGCCCTACATCGTGCAGTACGGCACTCAGGCGCAGAAGCAGCGCTGGCTGCCGGGCATGGTGCGCGGCGAGATCATCGGCGCCATCGGCATGACCGAGCCCGGCGCCGGCAGCGACGTGGCGGGCATGCGCACACGGGCCGAGCGCGAGGACGCACCGAACTCGGCAGAGGGCCCCGGCTACCGCATCAACGGCCAGAAGATCTTCATCTCCAACGGCCAGTTGTGCGACCTGCTGGTGCTGGCCGCCAAGACCGACGCCACGCGCGGCGCCAAGGGCGTGAGCTTGCTGCTGGTGGACACCCACCTGTCCGGCTTCGGCCGCGGGCGGCGGCTGGAGAAGATGGGCTTGCACGCGCAAGACACCTCCGAGCTCTTCTTCGAAGACCTGTGCGTGGGCGCCGACGCGCTGCTGGGCGAGGAAGGCCGCGGCTTCGTGCAGCTGATGGAGCAGTTGCCGCAGGAGCGGCTGCTGGTGGCCATTGCGGCCGTGGCCGCCATGGAATCGGCCGTGGTCTGGACGCGCGACCACCTCCAGCAGCGCCAGGCCTTCGGCGCGCCGCTGTCGGACAAGCAGACCGTGCGCCACCGCCTGGCGCAGGCCCACGCCGACACGCGCGTGGCCCGCGCCTTCCTGGACGATTGCCTGCGCCGCCACCTGGCCGGCACCCTGGACACCGCCACCGCGTCGATTGCCAAGTTCTGGTGCACGGAGATGCAGTTCCGCGTGCTGGACGAGTGCGTGCAGCTCTTCGGCGGCTACGGCTACATGCGCGAATACCCCATCGCCCGCGCCTGGGCCGACGCGCGCGTGCAGCGCGTCTACGGCGGCACCACCGAAATCATGAAAGAGATCGTGGCGCGGGAGCTGTTCGGGCGCTGAG
>JBMLPD010000119.1:0-2661 GCA_049242285.1 Rubrivivax sp. | reverse complement strand
CGCTGCTGCAACTGCGGCAGCAAGTCGGCCACGGCCACGTAGATGAAGCTGCTGGACGCCACCACCAGCAGGTAGGGGAACAGGCTTTCCCAGGGGCCGACCACGAAGTAGCCCACCACGCCGCCCAGCACCGCGGCCAGACCGGACAGGGCGTTGAACATCAAGGCCTTGCGGCGCGAAAAGCCGGCATTCAGCAGCACGATGTAGTCGCCCGCCTCCTGCGGGATCTCGTGCGCCACGACGGCCATGGCGGTGACGATGCCCAGTTGCACGTCGGCCAGGAAGGCCGCGGCGATGATCACGCCGTCACAGAAATTGTGGATGCTGTCGCCCAGCAGGATGCTGAACCCCCCCTTGCCGGCCTGGTGGGCGTCGAACTCGTGATGGTGGTGGTGCCCGTCGCCCTCGTGGTGGTGGCCGTGCCGGTACAGCTCGGCCTTCTCCAGCAGCCAGAACGACAGCAGGCCGATCAGCAGGGTGAGGAACAGGTCGTGGGCGTCGGCGGTCTTGCTCTCGAAGGCCTCGGGCAGCACATGCAGCAAGGAGGTGCCCAGCAGCACGCCGGCTGACAGGCTCACCAGGCCCTGAACGACGCGCCCGAGCAGGGCCACCGTCAAGGACGCCGCCACCGCCACCGAAAGCATGCCCCCGGCCAGGGTGGCCAGGATGATGTAGAGAAGGGTCATGCGTCAGAGCATACAGACCCTGTCAACAGCCCCTGGCGGGGCCCCGGGGCCGGCGAAGGGCGTGGCGCGGTCTGCCGGCTCAGGCCACGCCGTGCTTGCGCATCCAGCCCAGGCAGCGCTGCCAGCCGTCTTCTGCCGCCTGCTGGCGGTAGGTGGCGCGGTAGTCGGCGTGAAACGCGTGCGGCGCCTCCGCGTAGACGTGGAACTCGCTGGCCCGCGCCGCGGGGCTGCCGGCGGCCAGCGCCGCCTTCATGCGCTCCACCGTGTCCAGGGGGATGCCGGTGTCGGCGGCACCGTAAAGGCCCAGCACCGGCGCCTTGATGTCGCCGGCCAGATCCACGGGGTGACGGGGCGTCAGGGCGCTGGCATTGCCCACCAGCCGGCCATACCAGGCCACGCCCGCCTTCACGGCCGGGTTGTGAGCGGCGTACAGCCAGGTGATGCGCCCGCCCCAGCAGAAGCCGGTGACGCCCAGCTTCGCGGCGTCAGCCCCCTGGGTGCGCGCCCAGGCCGCACAGGCGTCCAGGTCGCCCATGACCTGGGCGTCGGGCACCTTGGAGATGATCTCGGCCTGCAGCTTGGCGATTTCGCCATAGGACTGCGGGTCGCCGTGGCGCACGAAGAGGTCTGGGGCGATGGCGAAATACCCTGCCTTGGCAAATCGCCGTGCCACATCGGCGATGTACTCGTGCACGCCGAAGATCTCGCTGATGACCAGCACCACTGGCGCCTGTGTCTTGCCCGCCGGCGCGGCGCGGTAGGCGGGCATCTTGAAGCTGCCCACCGGGATGTCCACCTCGCCGGCCACCAGGCCGCTGGTGTCTGTCTTGATCGCCGTCTGCGCCACGACGGGCAGCACCGCGGCGGCGAAGCCCGCGCCCAGCGCCGTGCGGCCGAAACCGCGGCGGCTCAGCCCGAGTGAGGGCACGAGGAGGTCGAAGTCATCACGAATCATGGTGCGGTGCTCCTTGGGTGCAGGCAGGAAAGGTGCGAAGTCTAGGCACTTCCCGCAGCGCAGGCGCGCGCCGGGAGAAACGAGGACGCCGGCCCTGCGCCGGGCCCAGGCCCCAGACGCTCAATGCGCCTGGTCCCAGTTCATGCCCACGCCCACCTCGGCCAGCAGGGGCACGCTCAAGGAAGCCACGCCCGCCATGAGCCGCGGCACCTCGGCGCGGGCCCATTCCAATTCGGCCACGGGCACTTCCAGCACCAGCTCGTCGTGCACCTGCATGATCATGCGGCTGGCCAGTCCCTGGCGGTCCAGCGCTTCCTGCACCGCGATCATGGCCAGCTTGATGAGGTCGGCTGCCGTCCCCTGCATGGGCGCGTTGATCGCCTGGCGCTCGGCGCCGGCGCGGCGCGGGCCGCTGCCGCCACGAATCTCGGGCAGAACCAGGCGCCGGCCGAACACCGTCTCCACATAGCCCAGCTCGGCCGCGCGGGCCTTGGTTTCTTCCATGTAGCGGCGCACGCCGGCAAACCGGGCGAAGTAGCGGTCGATGTAGTCGCGCGCAGCTTTCTGCTCGATGCCCAGGCTCTGCGCCAGGCCGAAGGCCCCCATGCCGTAGATCAGGCCGAAATTGATGGTCTTGGCGTAGCGGCGCTGCTCGCTGCTGACTTCGGCCGGCGGCACACCGAACACCTCGCTGGCCGTGGCGCGGTGGATGTCCTGGCCTTCGGCGAAGGCGCGCGTCATGCCCGGGTCGCCGCTGATGTGGGCCATGATGCGCAGCTCGATCTGCGAGTAGTCGGCGCTGACGATGCGCCAGCCCGGCGGGGCGATGAAGGCCTCGCGCACGCGCCGGCCCTCGGCCGTTCGGATGGGGATGTTCTGCAGGTTGGGCTCGTTGCTGGACAGCCGGCCCGTCACCGCCACCGCCTGCGCATAGTGGGTGTGCACGCGGCCCGTGGCCGGGTTGACCATCTGCGGCAGCTTGTCGGTGTAGGTGCCCTTGAGCTTGGACAGGCTGCGGTG
>JBMLPD010000118.1:0-4179 GCA_049242285.1 Rubrivivax sp. | reverse complement strand
CGATCAAAGAGCCGCAGCGCTGACCGAGTCTCAACAAGAAGGCGAGTTGCTGCTGTTGCAATTGCATCAGGTGCAGGAGGAACTGGAAACGCACTTCCTGAGAGGCAAGGATCTGGAGCAGCAGCTACAAGGTGTGCGCGCCCGGTATCAGCGCCTGCAGAAGCGCTTTCCACAGGCGGTGGACGTGGACGAGGTGGCGGTGTCCGCGGTGGACGCCTCAGCCGACGCGCCCTTTGTGACATGGCGGATGACGGGGCTGGCCGTGGCTGGCAAGGTGTGGCCCCAGCTGTCGCTGCGCACAACACTGCAAGCCGAGGGGCCGGGCCTGCTGCTGGAAGCACCGGCCGGCTCGCCACTGGCGGGCTGCATGAGCGGCCCGCTGGTGCTCAAGGCATTGAAGGCACGCGACGCCGGGCAGCTTGAGATTTTCCGCGCCATCGGCAGCCAGGCCTGGCAGGCCTTGATTGCCGCGGCCGTGGCGGTGGATGAAGCGTTGTCCTCGGTTGGCCCGCCCACCGGCGCGCCCGCTGACTTTGACGCCACGTTCTGGCGCCAGGCCCTGGGCGCCCCCACGGCCCCGGCCCTGCGGGCGTTGCCGCCAGTATTCCGCCATGACGGGGTGCGCCTGAAGCGCGAGAAGGTCAACCCCGATTACGAGCACTTGTGGCTGGCTTTCGAGGGCGCCACTTTCGGCGCACAGGACATGACAGGCTTCGAGATGCGATTGGGAGCTGCCCAGGTGCGCCCGGGCGGTTTTTCTCAACTGCCCAAACTGGAGTTCCCGCTGAAGGCCGACGGCAACCCGCCCTTTGAGGGGTGGTTTGAAGAATCACACGACAACTTCGGCCCCAAGTACGAGTTGCGGTCAGACCTGAACCGCCAGGCCTTCGATCTGGCCGTCTGGTCGAAGATTCCGAAGGGTACGCAGTCCCTACTTCTTTCGGTGGTGGCAGCCATTCCGGCGTTGCTGGAAACGCTTCAGCGCAACGGCCATCGCCTCTCCAGACCCTGGAACGATTGGCAGCAGATGTATCAGGGGCTGATGGATGTGATCAGGGCCCGCTTGGCACCCCCTCGGCCAACGCCGTTACCCACTTTTCCGCCGGAGCCGACGGTGCAACCGGTCACGGTGATCAAGACTGAAGGTGCTGAGTCAGCGCCAGCCGAAGCGAAGGCTTCGAAAGCGGCGCCGAAAGCGCCACGATCGCGCAGAAAGCCAAAGGCATGATGGCAACTGATTGCACGAGCGGAAATGAAGATAGAAAAACCTGGGGGACGGCGCATTGAGCCCGGATGATGCCAGAACCTGCGCCCAGGTTCTGCTGGGCAGACAGCCCACCGAGACAGAGTTGCTTGAGATGCAGAAAGTCACTGTCGCGGAGTTGCGATCGAGAGTGATTTCATCCCGTCAGTTCGCGCAGCAGGTTCTTCTGAACTACTTTTCGGCTGATCCCAAACGTCAGATCGAGGAGAATTCAAACAGATTCAAATCCTATTTGACCGAGGTAGGTCAACCAGAGATTGACCGTGTTCGCGCTGTGATTGATGCTCTGCCCCGATTGCAGGAAGGTTCAGGTCATGATTATGTGGCCTTTCACGCGAAGCGCATGGAGGAAATGCTGCTATTCCTGCTTCGCCGCAACCAACATACACCCATTTCTTCCATACTTGACGTGGGCCTGTCACCCTTTATCAAGACCTACAAGCAAGTCTTGCCAGGGGTCACTGTTACGCTGACTGACATCTGGGAACATCCATCTGAAAAACTGAGGGCTCTGGATATTGATTCCTTCATCAGGAACGACCTCAACAAGACTGCAGTGAGTCGTCAGCATGGCGGAACCCACGACGGCTCTTACGATGTCATCATATTCACGGAGGTTATCGAGCATTTGTTGGTGGACCCGGTCGAAGCATTTACGGATTTTGTTTCCATGCTCAATCCGGGAGGTTTTCTCTTCGTTTCCACACCAAATTATCTTGCTTACGGCGCCCTCCTCAAGTTCATTGACAAGACAAATCCACAACCAAGATATTCAAGACGAGTGGGTAACGACGATACCCACTACCATCTGCGCGAATACAGCATCAAGGAGTTGTTGGAAGCAGCCAACCAATCCGGTGGGCAGACCATCTTTTACGCTTTGTCGGACTGCTGGGATAGAGACCACATGGGCGATGCCCAGAGTTCAAGGCTTCCGGCATCGCTTCGAAGCAACCTCATCATCGTGATCGGCAAGCCTCTGGCTTCGAACGCCTGATTGGCTCCAACCGGTCATGCGCGCACGGACTGCTCGTCACTACGCCTGGCTCCTCCGCCCCGACGTCCGCAAGTCCACGAAGTCGGAGCAAGCCCCCAATGAGGCCTTCCAGGGGTGGTGGTTGGTGCGCGGGCGGGTGGAGTATCCGGCTTGCGACAGCCTGTCAGAAGACGAGATTCAGTGGCTGCGTGAGCCGGTCGGAAAGTTGACGCTGGCGCCTGGGGTGACGCTCCCGGTGCCCCGGGCGATGAAGCTGACCTTGCAGTACCGCCCTGACGTGCGCCAGAAGCACGCCTCCAACCCCCTGGCCTTGGCCGGATGGTTCTTCAGCTCCGGACTGCATGAGCACCGCCTGTTGCGGCTGGTGGACGCGGACTGGGTGCGTCATTTGGATACCGCCCTGCGCGCCAAAGGTGACGCCGGGCCAGCACCTTGGGCCACCTGGTTGATGACGCTGACTTGGCACCTGCTGGAACCGGCGCAACAAGCTGCCCTGCCCCTGGCCGAGCCTGCGGCACGCCTGAAGTTCATGGGCATGTTCTTTGAAGCGGCAGCGCGGTCACCCTCCCTGACGGCGCTGCTGGCCCGCCGCTGGCATATCTGGCTGGAGCAGGATGAGAGCCGTGAAAACGGGCGCCCCCAGCCCCGCTGGCGGCTGATCGGCATGCGGTCTCGGCCCGTGTGGAGCCCGGCACGCGCAGACGAAAGTGAGGGCACCACGCCCTCAGGCATGGCAGCACCTGCACCCGCGATCCATTGGCGCGACAGGCCCTTCGGCGTCAACCTCTACGGCTTTGCCTTTGGCGAACTGGGCATTGGCGAGGACGTGCGCATGGCCGTCAAGGCCTGCGAGGCGGCGGGCATACCGCACCGCGTCGTCAACGTGGACCCAGGGGCCCAGTTGCGGCAGGCAGACCGTGCACTGGCCGAGCACGTGCAACGCAGTGCGGAGGCCTCGCCTTTTGCGTTCAACATTTTCTGCATGCCGGGCTTTGACATGGTGGGCCGCGTGCTGATGCGCGAGGGCCAGGGCCTGCTGGAAGGGCACTGCAACATCGGCTGGTGGCCCTGGGAGCTGCCGGTATGGCCCAGGCGCTGGAAGCCGGCGTTTGACCTGGTGGACGAGGTGTGGGCCGCCACCTGGTACACCGAAGCCATGTACCGGGCAGCCACCGACAAGCCCGTGACCTGGATGCCGCTGCCGGCGGCCGTGGACCGCGTGCAACCCATGACCCGCCAGGCCCTTGGTCTGCCGCCGCGGCGCTTTCTGTATCTGTTCGTCTTTGACCTGAACTCGTGGCTGCCCCGCAAGAACCCTTGGGCGGTGATTGATGCATTCCAGCGCGCCTTCCCGCCGCCTGCGGGCAAGGTACGCCCCGCCCAGGCTCAGGTGAGCCTGGTGCTGAAGACCATGAACGGCCGCGACGGGCACCCGGTGTGGGAGGCCTTCAAGCAACGGTGTGCGGAGGATCCGCGGATTGTGCTGATGGACAAGACCCTGGATCGGGACCAGGTGCTGGGCCTGATTCAGGCCTGCGATGCTTACGTTTCGCTGCACCGAGCCGAAGGCTTTGGCAGAACGCTGGCCGAGGCGATGCTGCTGGGCAAGCCGGTGGTCGCTACTGATTTTTCAGGCAGCACGGACTTTCTGGACCAGACGGTGGGATTTCCGGTCCGTTGGGCGCGGAAGGCCGTGGAACCAGGGGACTACCTGTTCGTGGAGCCGGATGACGAGGCCTGGTGGGCAGAGGCCGATGTGGAGCACGCGGCCCAGCAGCTGCGCGCCGCCAAGGCTTCAGCCAAGAACGCCGCGTTCAGGGCCCACCTGAATGAGCACGCAACAGAAGTCTTTTCTCCTGTTCGAATCGGCGCCCAGATGCAAAGGCGGCTTTTGCAGATGTGGGAGGCAGGGCGCTAG
>JBMLPD010000117.1:0-1574 GCA_049242285.1 Rubrivivax sp. | reverse complement strand
CCGGGATCTCGCTCATCTTGCCGCCCTTCCACTCCAGGTGGACGGTCTTCAGGCCGGTGAGCTTGCCGTTCTGGCCGACGAACTCCTTGGTCGCGATGGCGAACTCGCGCTGGCAACCTTCTTCGTGGCTGGAAGAGGTGCGCAGCTTGTAGGGCCAGTAAGGCCAGGTCAGCGAACGGTCTTCCTGCTCGGGCGGCATGGGCATGAGCTCGAACTGCGTCACGCTGGCCGCACCGTGGCGGTTGCTGGTGCCCACGCAGTCGCTGCCGGTGTCGCCGCCGCCGATCACGATGACGTGCTTGCCGTCGGCCCGGATCTGGCCCTTGAGCTTGTCGCCGGCCACCACCTTGTTCTGCTGCGGCAGGAACTCCATGGCGAAGTGCACACCGGCCAATTCGCGGCCCGGCACGGGCAGGTCGCGCGAGGTCTCGGCGCCGCCAGTCAGCAGCACGGCATCGAACCGCGCCTTCAGCTCATCGGCCGAGACCACGGTCTGGGCGTCGTTCGTCACCTTGGCGGCGGGGCCTTCGGTGGGCATCGCGCCCACGAGGACCCCGGTGCGGAAGATCACGCCTTCGGCCTTCATCTGCTCGACACGGCGGTCGATGTGGGACTTCTCCATCTTGAAGTCCGGGATGCCGTAGCGCAGCAGGCCGCCGATGCGGCTGTTCTTCTCGAACACCGTCACGTCATGGCCGGCACGCGCCAGTTGCTGCGCCGCGGCCAGGCCGGCCGGGCCGCTGCCCACCACGGCCACGGTCTTGCCGGTCTTGCGCCTGGGCAGCTGCGGGGTCACCCAGCCCTCGGCCCAGGCGCGGTCGATGATGGCGTGCTCGATGGACTTGATGCCCACGGGGTCGTCGTTCACGTTCAGCGTGCAGGCAGCCTCGCAAGGGGCGGGGCAGACGCGGCCGGTGAACTCCGGGAAGTTGTTGGTGGAGTGCAGCACCTCGATGGCGCTTTGCCAGTCGCCTCGGAACACCAGGTCGTTGAAGTCCGGGATGACGTTGTTGACCGGGCAGCCGCTGTTGCAGAAAGGCGTGCCGCAGTCCATGCAGCGCGCCCCCTGCACCTTGGATTGCTCCTCGGTCAGGCCGATGACGAACTCTTTCCAGTTCTTCAGGCGCTTGGGCACGGGCTCATAGCCCTCTTCCAGGCGCCCGTACTCGAGGAAGCCGGTGACTTTTCCCATGATGACGGTTCCTTCTTCGTGCAGTTCAGGCGGCCACGGGGGCCATCGGGGCCGCCGCAGCGGCCTGGGCCTTGGCGGCGGTCTGTGTGAGCGCGCGCTTGTACTCGTGGGGGAAGACCTTGACGAACTTGTTGCGGGCGGTGGCCCAGTGGTCCAGGATCTCGCGGGCGCGCAGCGAGCCCGTCCACTTGTGATGGTCCTCGATGAGCTTGCGCAACTGCGTCTCGTCGGACTGCCCGCGGTGCCAGGCGGCAGCCGGGCCGGCCGCGGCCTGCTCGGCCTCGGGCAGCACCTTGTCCAGGGCCACCATGCTGGTGTTGCAACGCCCGGCAAAGCTGCCGTCCTCGTCATACACATAGGCCACGCCGCCGCTCATGCCGGC
>JBMLPD010000116.1:0-5061 GCA_049242285.1 Rubrivivax sp. | reverse complement strand
GGGGAGAGGTCGTCGGTGTTGGTCTCGCCGCCCACCTTGAACACGCTCACGGTGATGGACTTGGGCACCTCGGGGCGGGTGGTGAACCACTCGGCGTCGGCCCAGCTCTTCATCACGGCCTGGGCCAGCGCATTGCCGGCGCGGGCCTTGGTGGCGACGTCGTTGAAGTAGTCGAACATCAACAGCGTCTTCTTCAGGGCCTGCGCGGCCACGGGGCCGCAGGCGGCGTCGTCCAGCATTTCGATCAGCGGGTGGACGTTGTAGCCGCCCACCATGGTGCCCAGCAGTTCGGTGGCCTTCTCGCGCGGGATCAGGGCTACGGCCACGTCGCCATGCGCCACGGCAGCCAGGAAGCTGGCCTTGACCTTGGCGGCGTCGTCCACGCCGGGCGGCACGCGGTGGGTGAGCAGTTCCAGCAGGAACGACTCTTCGCCAGCCGGCGGGTTCTTGATCAGCTCGATCAGCTCCGCGGTCTGCTGGGCGCTCAGGGGCAGCGCGGGAATGCCGAGCGCGGCGCGTTCGGCGGCGTGTTGA
Source organism: Rubrivivax sp. (assembly GCA_049242285.1). Taxonomy (GTDB): domain Bacteria; phylum Pseudomonadota; class Gammaproteobacteria; order Burkholderiales; family Burkholderiaceae_C; genus Rubrivivax. The sequence continues at coordinate 4,527 of JBMLPD010000116.1, read as the reverse complement.
CGGTAGGCAGCGAGCATGGTTCTCTCCTCGGGTTTACCTGTATTTTATGTCTTATATAAGACTTGCCAAGTGCATGTCCCTGACCGATTTCAGGTCTGGGGCGGGCTGAAGAAGGCCTGGCGCACTTCGGCCGGCAGGCCGGCGCCGCCGGCTGTGGCGGTGCGGTGGGCGCGCTCCAGCACGTTCCAGAAGTAGCGGTAGCTGGCGCGGTCGTGCAGGCTGTCGCGGTGGCGGATGGGAGCCCACTGCGCGGCCTGCGCTGCCAGCAGGATCTCGCTCGCCTGGTCGGTCTCGGCCGCGGTGGGTGCGAAAGCCTGCACGATGGTGCGCACCTGGCTGGGGTGGATGCTCCACATGCGGGTGTAGCCCAGCAGATCCTTGGCCATGTGCACCGCGGCTTCCAGGGCGCGCTGGTCCGTGAACTCGGTGACCACGCAGTGCGACGGTGTCTTGCCGTGTGCATGGCAAGCGGCGGCGATCTCCAGCTTGGCCCGCACCACCAGCGGATGGTCGAACTGACCGGCCGCCCCCATGGCCGACAGCGGTATGGCGCCGCGGTGTGCGCTGACGAAATCCATCAGACCGAAGGACAGGGATTCGATGCGCGGGTGAGCCGCCAGGGCCTGCACCTCGCGCAGCGCGCCATGCGTCTCCACCAGCGCGTGCAGCGGGATGGGTCGCAGCAGGCCGTGGTGCGCACGGGCTGCGTCGATGCAGGCGGCGGCCCGGTCCACGTCGGCCACGCCGCGCGGCTTGGGAATCATCAGGTAGGGCAGCCGGGCGCCCACACGGCCCACCAGCAGGTCCACCACCTCCTCGAACTTCGGGTGGTCCACGGCCTGGAGCCGAACGCCCACGCGGCCATGCCGGTTGGCTGCCGAGCCCACCAGCCCGGCCATGAGGTGCGCGTGCTCGATCTCGCCCCCCACGGGGGCGCCGTCTTCCCCGTCCAGGGTGACGTCGAACACCGGGCCCAGTTCGGCCTGCAGTTCCAGGCTCTTGCGCATGCGCGGCTCCACGCCCGCGTAGTGGTCGCACACGGGCAGGGGGACGGGCGCGGGCTCCGAGGGTTCGAACAGCGCGGCGCGCGGGTGTACCGGGGCAGCAAGTGACATGGGCGGGTGCTGGGTTTTCCCCATTGTCGGGCAGCGGCGGCGGTGCAACAGTCCAAGCACGTCAAACATATGACGAATAGGAGACCTTGTCATGCGCCGTCCGGAATCTGCCCTGTCCAGCCTGTCCACTCTCACCCGCCGCACGGTGCTGGGCTTGTCCCTGGCCGCTGCCGCGGGCGGTGCCTTCGCCCAGAAGTGGCCCGACCGTCCCATCACCCTGGTGGTGCCCTGGGGCGCCGGTGGCGGCACCGACGCCGTGGCCCGCATGCTGGGCAGCCTGATGGAAAAAGACCTGGGCCAGCCCGTGAACGTGGTCAACCGCACGGGCGGCTCGGGCGTGGTGGGCCACTCGGCCATCGCCAGCGCGGCACCCGACGGCTACACCATCGGGCTCATCACCGTGGAGATCACGATGATGCACCACCAGAAGCTCACCGAGCTGAACCCCACCAGCTACACGCCCATCGCCCTGGTCAACCTCGACCCGGCCGGGTTCCAGGTGCGGGCGGACTCGGCCTACAAGAACATGAACGACGTGATGAATGCCATCAAGGCCAACCCGGGCAAGTTCAAGGCCTCGGGCACCGGCCAGGGGGGCATCTGGCATCTGGCGCTGGCGGGCATGCTGCGCGACGCCAAGATCGACCCTGCGACCGTGCCCTGGGTGCCCTCCAACGGCGCGGCGCCTGGCCTGCAGGATCTCGTGGCCGGTGGCGTGGAGTTCGTGCCCTGCTCGCTGCCCGAGGCGCGCTCGCTGATCGACGCCGGCAAGGTGCGCTCACTGGCGGTGATGGATTCGCAGCGCTCGGCGTTGTTCCCCAACGTGCCCACCCTGAAGGAGGCCACGGGCTCGTCCTGGGCCACGGGTGCCTGGCGTGGGATTGCCGCTCCCAAGGGCCTGCCGGCTGACGTGGCCGCCCGCCTGGAGGCCTCCGTCAAGAAGGCCTACGACAGCAAGGAATACAAGGACTTCATGGCCCAGCGAGGTTTCGGCATGTTGTGGGGCAACTCGGGCGAGTTCGCCCGCTTCATGGCCAAGGGTGACGCGGACATGAAGGCCGTGATGACGGCCGTGGGCCTGGCCAAGTGAACCAGCGCGCGGACCGCGGGGTCAGCGTGGTGCTGGCCCTGCTGGGTCTGGCCGTGCTGTGGTCGGCCCGTGCGTTCCCCAACGTGCCGGGGCAGAAGCTGGGCGCGGGCTTTCTGCCCATGCTGGTGGGGGCTGGGCTGGTGGTGTGCGCCGGGCTGTTGTTCAGGCGGACGCTTCGGCGCACCAAGGCCCTGGAGGAGCGTTCGGCGCCCGGTATGCCAGAGCGGCTGCTGGCGCCCCTGACGGTGCTGGTGGCGGTGGCGCTGTACGTGTTGCTGTCCCATCGATGGGGCTTCCTCCTGGTGGCCCCGGTGTGCCTGGTGCTGCTGTTTCGCACCTTCGGGCAGCGCTGGGGCGCTTGCCTGCTGTGGGCCGCAGGCGGCACCGTGGTCGTGCATGTGGCCTTTTACAAGCTGCTGCGGGTGCCGCTGCCTTGGGGCGTTCTGAAGCCCTTCTATTGACCGCTCAGCGGAGCCCCCTGTGGACGCCTTGACCGCCGCCTTCGGGCTGGTTTTCCAGCCCTACGTGCTGGCCGTGATCGTCGCTTCGGCGGTGTACGGTCTTTTCGTGGGCGCCATCCCGGGCCTTACGGCCACCATGGCCACCGCGCTGCTGGTGCCGGTCACGTTCTTCATGCCGCCGGTGCCGGCGGTCGCGGCCATCGTCACGGCCACGGCCATGGCCATCTTTTCCGGTGACATCCCCAGTGCCTTGCTGCGCATGCCCGGCACGCCCGCCAGCGCGGCCTACACCGACGAGGCCTACCTGCTCACGCGCTCCGGGCGGGCCGAACTGGCGCTGGGCGCGGGCCTGGTGTTTTCCGTGCTGGGCGGCATCTTCGGGGTGATGGTGCTGATCGTGGCGGCGCCGGCGCTGGCCGAGATCGCGCTGAAGTTCAGCTCCTTCGAGTACTTCTGGCTGGTGATGCTGGGCTTCACCTGCGCGGTCTTCATCGCGGGAACAGATCCGCTCAAGGGCGTGATCGCGCTGCTGCTGGGCCTGCTGATTTCCTGCGTGGGGCTGGAGAACCCGGCCGGCGCACCGCGCTGGACCTTCGGCAACAGCGAATTGATGGGCGGCATCCCGCTCATCCCGCTGATGATCGGCATGTTCGCGGTGTCCGAGGTGCTGCGTTTCGCTGCAGCGATGGAGCGCCCCGAGATGGCGGTGGACCGTCCCTTTGGCAACGTGTTCAAGGGCATGTGGGGGCTGATCAAGAAGTACCCGCTGGCGCTGCTGCGCGGCTCCGCCCTGGGCACGGCCGTGGGCGCCCTGCCAGGCGCGGGTGCCGACATCGCGGCCTGGATGTCTTATGCCGTCTCGAAGAAGTTCTCCAAGGAGCCCGAGAAGTTCGGCACGGGGCATGTGGAAGGCATCGTGGAGTCGGGTGCGGCCAACAATTCGGCCCTGGGCGGCGCCTGGATCCCGGCGCTGGTTTTCGGCATTCCGGGCGACAGCATCACGGCCATCGCCATCGGCGTGCTGTACCTGAAGGACATGAACCCCGGGCCGATGCTGTTCGTCAACAACCCGCAGAACATCTACGCGGTGTTCATCGTCTTCGTGCTGGCGCAGTTGCTGATGCTGCCTTTGGGCTGGGCGGCCATCAAGGCGGCCAAGCGCATCCTGCGCATCCCGGCGGCCTTGCTCATGCCGCTGATCCTGCTGTTCTGCGTGGTGGGCTCGTTTGCCATCAACAACAGCCTGTTCGGCGTCATCGTCATGGGCGTGGCGGGTGTGCTGGCCTTCTACATGGAGCGCTGGGGCTTCCCGGTGGCGCCCACCATCCTGGGCGTGGTGCTGGGCACCATGCTGGAGGAGCACTTCTTCAGCAGCCTGGTCAAGGCCGACGGTCAGTTCCTCGCCTTCTTCGAGCGCCCCATCGCGGGCGTGCTGGGCGTGATGACCTTGCTGATCTGGCTGGTGCCGCTGTGGCGGCGAAGCCGGTCTCGCCCCGCTTGACGCCGCCCAGCCGCTGTGCCGAGCCGGGGCGCCGGGGCACGCGAACCGGTGAGTTCCGCAGCGCCCGGGGCGGCTTCTTCAACCTGTGAACGCGGCTGACCGCAGACTGTAACCTGGGCCTGCGCTTCGTGGGCGCGGGCGTGTCCGGGGGCGAGGAGGGCGCGCGCAAGGGCCCGAGCATCATGCCGGGCGGGCCGGCCTCCACGTGGCAGGAACTGCGGCCGGTGTTCGAGGCCAGCGCGGCACGTGCCGAAGGACAGCCCTGCGTCACCCACATCGGCCCCGGGGGCGCCGGACACTTCGTCAAGATGGTGCACAACGGCATCGAGTACGGCGACATGCAGCTCATCTGCGAGGCCT
>JBMLPD010000115.1:0-1635 GCA_049242285.1 Rubrivivax sp. | reverse complement strand
ACATCGACGCGCGCATCCAGCGCGTGCTGGACCACGGCCAGTACATCATGGGCCCGGAGGTGGCGGAGCTGGAAGCCGCCCTGGCCGCCTTCACCGGCAGCCGGCACTGCGTCACCGTGGCCAGCGGCACCGAGGCGCTGCTGATCGCGCTGATGGCGCTGGACCTGAAGCCCGGTGACGAGGTCATCACCAGCCCCTTCACCTTCGCGGCCACGGGGGAGGTCATCGTGCTGCTGGGCGGCGAGCCGGTGTTCGTGGACGTGGAGCCCGGCACCTGCAACCTGGATGCGGCCCTGGTGGAAGCGCGCATCACGCCGCGCACCCGCGCCATCATGCCCGTCAGCCTGTACGGCCAGGTGGCAGACATGGACGCGCTCAACGCCATCGCCGCGCGCCACGGGCTGGCGGTGATCGAAGACGCGGCGCAGAGCTTTGGCGCCACCTACCGGGGCCGGCGCTCTTGCGCGCTGTCCACCATGGGCTGCACCAGCTTCTTCCCGAGCAAACCGCTGGGCTGCTATGGTGACGGCGGCGCGCTGTTCACCGACGACGACGCGCTGGCCCAGGCCGCGCGCGAGATCCGCGTGCACGGCCAGAGCGCGCGCTACACCCACACCCGCATCGGCGTGGGCGGGCGCATGGACACGCTGCAGTGCGCCATCATGCTGGGCAAGCTGCCCCGCTTCGAGTGGGAGTTGCAGCGCCGCGCCGCCCTGGGCGCGCGCTACACCGCTGCGCTGCAGGGCCTGCCCGGTCTGCGCACGCTCACCGTCATGCCCGACCGTGACTGCGTCTGGGGCCAGTACACGGTGTTCGTGGACGAGCGCACCCGCGTGCAGGCGGCGCTCAAGGACGCGGGCATTCCCACTGCCGTGCACTACCCCAAACCGCTGCACCACCAGGTGGCCTACGCGGCGCACTGCTGCCCCGATTGCTGCCCGGTGAGCGTGGACGTGGCCGGCCGCGTGCTCAGCCTGCCGATGAGCGCCGACCTCACCGAGGCCGACCAGGACCGGGTGGTGGCCGCCCTGCGCGACGCGCTGCGCTGACGCGGCCCCGCCCCGCCACGCCACGGGCGACGCCGCATGTCGCGCTCCTTCCTCTCCAGCGTCTTCACCGTGGCCGGTGGCACGGCGCTGGCGCAGGCCATCGCGTTGGCGGCGCTGCCCTTCATCACCCGGCTGTACCCGCCGGAGCTGTACGGCGGCTTCGTCATCTTTCTGGCCTGGGGCGGCTTCGTGCTGCCGGTGGTCTGCGCGCGTTTCGAAGTGGCCATCGCGCTGCCGGCCAGCCTGCGTGCGGCCTCGGCTGTGGCCTGGGGCAGCCTGGGCATCGCTGCCGTGCTGTCCACGCTGTGCGCCGTGGTGGTGGCACTGGTCGGGGCGGTGCATCCCCCCGCGCGCGAGCCGGCCCTGGCCCTGCTGCCCCTGTACGTGTTGCTCGGCGGCGCCGTGCAGGTGCTGGGCAACTGGGCTGCTCGGGTGCAGGCTTATCGGCGGCTGTCGCTCTCGCGCATCGTCCAGGCCGCGGCCACCGCGGGGCTGTCGCTGGCCTGGGTGCCGCTGTGGGGCGCGCAGGCCCTGGGCCTGGTGGTGGCCACGCTGGCGGGCCAGCTCATCGCGCTGGGCGTGCTGG
>JBMLPD010000114.1:0-2561 GCA_049242285.1 Rubrivivax sp. | reverse complement strand
CAGCCCGGCGGGCTGGGCGTGCACCTGACGCTGGACCTGCAGGGCCAGGCCCGCTTCGGGCCGGACGTGCAGTGGGTGGACGCGATCGACTACACCGTGGACCCGAAGCGCGCCGACGCCTTCTACGCCGAGGTGCGGCGCTACTGGCCCGCGTTGCCAGACGGCGCGCTGCAACCGGGCTACGCCGGCATCCGCCCCAAGCTGGCGGGGCCCGAGGCCCCCAACCTCGACTTCCGCATCGACGGCCCGGCCCAGCACGGCGTGCCCGGGCTGGTCAACCTGCTGGGCATCGAATCGCCCGGCCTCACGGCTTCGCTGGCCATGGGGGAGGTGGTGGTGGAGGCCCTCCTCAAAGGCTGAACCCGTAAGCATCAGACCACCACTGTCTGACCAGCGCCGTGATCGCATCTCACCAACACCGTGCACTTGACCACGGGTTACGCAGCACCAACCACTGGAGTGTTCCCCAATGCTGAAGGCAACCTGTCTGTGCAACTCCGTGCGTTTCGAGATCCACGAGACGCCGTCTGAGCCCACTGCGTGCCACTGCACCCAGTGTCGAAAGCAGACCGGTCACTTCCTGGCCTCTGCCAATGTCCAGAAGGCGGCCATCAAGTTCCTGGCCGCCGAGACATTGAACTGGTTTCAGTCATCGGAGAAGGTCAAGCGAGGCTTCTGCGCAAAGTGTGGCTCCACCTTGTTCTGGGAGCCCGTCTTCAGGGACTGGACCTCGGTCGCTCTGGGCTGCATCGAAGGCCTGACCGGGTTGAGCCTGGAGCGACACATCTTCGTCGCTGAGAAGGGCGACTACTACGTCTTGGCTGACGGGTTGCCGCAGAACGAGCGTTGAGCAACGCCCATGGAGGCCCCGCACCGATGCAGACTCCGGAAACGACAAACCTGCTGACAAGTCGCATGCGCCTGGAGCCTGTGGTGGAAGCCCACTTGGAGGGCATCTTCGCGATCGATCGCGAGCCCGAGGTCATGCGCTACATCAGCGGCAGGCCTGCCACCTGGCAGCAGACGGCGGCCTGGGTCGCCCGGGTCCAGCGCTGCTGGGCAGCATGGGGCTTCGGCTGGTGGGCCTTCGTTGAATCTGCAAGCGACCGGGTCATCGGCACGGGCTGCATACAGTTCGCCCGCAGGCAGGCCGAGTTTCCCGCCGACCCGGACGCCCTGCGCGGCAATCCGCTCGAGATGGGCTGGCGTTTGCACCCCGAGTTCTGGCGGCGCGGTCTGGCGACCGAAGGCGCAGCAAGGATGGCCGCCTTCGCTTTCGAGGACTTGAAGGCCGATGAGTTGCTGGCCATCCGTCACCCGGATCATCTCGCCGCGCAGCGAACCATGGAGCGGCTGGGCATGCGCTGTCGCGGGCTCGTAAACTGGTACGGGAAACGGGCGGCTACCCATGTCCTGACGAGTGTGCGGTGGCAAGGACTGCGCTCAATCGTCGTCGCAGGAACTTGAGTCGCCCGGGCTTCGTCTCATCATCATGAACAACGATCTATCACCGCGGCCCTCCATCCCGCTCGGGCGCTATCGCCACTACAAGGGGGGCGAGTACGAGGTGCTGGGTGTCGTACAGCACAGCGAGTCGCTGGAGCCGCTCGTGCTGTACCGGCCGCTGTACAACGCCTCGGGCTCCTGGGTTCGGCCCTTCAGCATGTTCCTCGAGCCCGTGGAGCACGAGGGGCGGCGCCAGCCGCGCTTCAGCCTCTTCGCTGCCGGTTCCACCGCCAGCGAAGAGCACCTCACTGCCACCGTGCAGCGCATGCAGGCGAGGTTGTCGGGCTCGCAGGAGCCCACTGTGCAGCACCTCATGCAGCTCTACGGATCCCTGGCCGCGAGGTTCCAGCAGGACCTGGTCGCCTGCCCGAGAGACGTCCTCCTCGCCAAGGCCAGCGCGCTCATGCTGGTGCAGGCGGCAGCGCAGGCTCAGCGTGCGACCTGAGCCGATCCCCCGATGCCTTCGCCCGTCATGCTGATCCGCACCCTCCAGACCGAAGACGCCGCGGCGTACCAGGCGCTACGCCTTCGCGGCCTGGCGGAAGTACCGACCGCCTTTGCTTCGAGTTGGGAGGAAGAGCAGGGGACTCCCCTGGAAGAGGTCGCGCGTCGACTGCGGGCCGACGAGACCGGTGCCGTGTTCGGCGCATTCGCCAGCAGCCAGCTGGTCGGCCTGGCCGGGGTTCAGCGCGAATCCATGGTCAAGCTGCGCCACAAAGCCTGGCTCTGGGGCATGTACGTCAGCCCCGAGCACCGCAGGAACGGTGTGGGCTCGCGGCTGCTGGAGCAAGCCCTGCCCTATGCATGGAATTCGCTCGGCGCCGCCCAGGTCCTTCTGGGCGTCCACAGCGAGAACGCCAGCGCCCTGGCGCTGTACCGTCGCTTCGGCTTCGAGGTCTGGGGCACAGAAAGAGGAGCACTCATCGTGGCCGGCGAGCCCCAGGACGAACACCACATGGTGTGCCGGGCTCCCCCCGGACTCAGATGCGCGCCCTGATGCTTCACCCCGCCACCTCCGCCTCCGCCTCGATCTCCACCAGATACCCGTCCCCCAC
>JBMLPD010000113.1:0-2541 GCA_049242285.1 Rubrivivax sp. | reverse complement strand
CGTTGCAGCGGCCGGTGGCGCGCTCGGTGGGGGCTGTCGATCGAGGATGATCGAGATCGGTCATCGGCCGTCGCCCACCTCCGACCGGTCTGACTCAAACACCTATGACCTATGGCGGCAATCCGCGTTTCCCTCGACCGCCTGGTGGCGCCACGAAATGCCATGGATTCAGGAGCGACACGCCGGTCGCTTCAAAGTCGGCCGCGTTGCGGGTGACCACGGTCATCCGGTGAACCAGCGCCGTAGCGGCAATCAGGGTGTCTCGATCCGATCTTGGGTCGGGTACACGCAGAGCAGCGCACTTGCGCGCCACATCCTGATCCACTGGGAGAACCCGACCTGAGAACGCTGGTAGGACCTGTTGATCCAGCCAAGCCCTCAGCAGGTCGCCCTGCTTGGGGTCGCGGCGTTCAACCAGCAGGACGCCGGTCTCCAATTCCAGGATGGTGACCGCCGAGACGAAGAGGGATTCGACGGGCACGCTGGAGGCCCACGCTGCGACATGTCGATCGGCCTTGCCCGCCTTGGCCTTGCGCAGTTCAGAGATGACGTTGGTATCGAGAACAAACATCAGCTCAGGTCCGCCGGGCGGACGATTTGGCCGAGGCGCGGGGGTTCGAACTCGATGTCGGCCACACCGGGCATGGCCAGCAGTTCGGTGACAGAGGCCGTCTTGCGTGTGAGCTTCTCGTAGGCCTCGATAGTCAGTAACACATGCGCTGGGCGACCTCGGTCCGTGATGATGACCGGGCCCTTGCGGGTGGCGCGCTTCGCGCCGCTGGCATCCTGGTTGAACTCTCGGCTGGAAATGGTGGTGGTCCGCATGGCGGCGATCCTGGCTTTCAGGTCTCAATGTAGTTACGTTACTACAATGCGAGTTCAATTACAAACGTCGTTGGTGCTGACGGCCCAGGCCAAGCCTGCTCCGAGTTGCTGTAGGCAGCTTCGCGCAGTGCTCAGCGCGCGCAAGATGACAAACGGCGACAGCAATGGCCATGCTTCCCGCTCAAGATTCGCGTGACGGCATCGCGGCGTGGAGCTGACCCTGGTCACGAACAACATCAATCAGCCAGGCGCGCAGACGGGTTGTTGATCTCGCTGGAGCCATCTCGCCGCCAGACTTCACAACCCCAGGAACGCCCGCATCCGCTCCAGTTCTTCGTCCAGTGCGCGGTTGAAGGACCGCTCACGCGGTGCCTTCCCGCTCTGGTAGCCGAGGTCCACGAGGAGCCAACCATCCCGCACCGCCACGTTTCCCCAGCCGATGACCCGGTCGCGCCACAGCAAGGGCAGCGCGTAATAGCCGCGCACGCGCTTGGGGGCCGGGGTGTAGGCCTCGAAGCGGTAGGCCCAGCCCCAGAACATCTCGAAGCGCCGACGGTCCCACACCACGGGGTCGAAGGGTGCGAGCAGCCGCACCTCCTCGGGCACAACATGTCGGCGTGAGGCCGGGCTCTCTCCTGCGGGCCAGAACCAGCGTGTCCCTGAAATCTCAGCCGAAGGCAGCCGATCCTTGGCGCGGGCCAGCGCGGCGGGCCGGCGCTGCGTCCACTGCGGTGCGGCGGCACGCAGGTGGCTGACCAGTTCAGACAGCGAGCGCTCAGGCAGCGGGGCGTACAGGCCGACGATGACATCCACCAGGAGGTCCATGGCTGTGTCGGGCTCCACGGCGTCTGAACGGCCCGGCCCTTGCGCTGGGGCACCGTTTGACGACGGTTCCGTCGCACTTTCGGAGGATGACAACCCGTCCCATGCCGGGCGGGCCGCATACAGGCGCACACCGCCTTCGCGCCCGGCCACCCGCAGCAGGCCGCGGTAGTGCATGCCGTCCAGCAGCTGCGTGCTGGCGTTGCTGGAGCCGCCGAACCCGTTGCGTGTCTTGCCGTGGCCAAAGTGGGCATCCACCGCGCGGGGGTGCACGACTCCGCGCTCGCGCACGAACTCCAGCACCGCATGGGTCTGCGCCCACTTCGCCTGCGGCCACACGGTGCGCGGCGTGCGCGGGTGCATCAGCGCATGCGTGGCGCGCGGCACGAAGCCGTAGTTGATGAAGAAGTCCTCCTCAATCGCCAGACGTGGGTAGCGCCGCTCGAGGTCTCCGGCGCGGTAATCCTTGACACGGTGGCGCAGCATGAGGTCCTGCGCGCGAGCCGGGGCGCGGATCGGGTCGGCCTGCACGAAACCCAGCCGGTCGATCGCGCGGGGCAGGGTCGTGGGCGCAAAGAGCGAGCGCGCGACCGCGCAGGCGCGAAGCTGTTCGAGGGTGGGTGCGGGCATGTCTGGCCGGGGTGTGCCTTGTGGGTTGTGCAGGGGCCCGGGTCAGCCTGCCGGCCATGCGAACTTCGGCGCCCGGACCCGCAGTGTCGCCTCACGCCCTCGGCCTGCCGGTCACGCACAATCAGCGCAGACTGCCGCCCGCCAGACATGCACGCCCCGCGTCAAGACGCTGTTTCGAAACCGCCGCCAGACCCTGCAGCGTGCCTGGCCGGCCTCACGGTGCTGCAGCGCGGCTGGCTGTCGTCCAACAACGTGCTGATCCAC
>JBMLPD010000112.1:0-1282 GCA_049242285.1 Rubrivivax sp. | reverse complement strand
CTGGCGGCAACTCACCCACCCACGTCCACAAACCGCCAGATGTCGCGCATGAAGGGGTGGCGCCAGTAGTGCCGGGTCCAGGCTTGCACCAAGTCGTTGATGACGAGGTGGCCGTGCACCTTGAAGGGCAGGTAGGCCACGAGCAGGTCCTTGGCCTGGCGCATCAGGGCCGCGCGCTCGGGGCCGTCGGGCAGGCGCTGCTGGCGTTCGTACAGCCGGTCAAAGGCCTCCAGCCGGAAGCGCGGGTCGTTGGACTCGCTCGCGTTCGGGCCGTAGGCGATGCCCAGGAAGAAGCCGCCGTCGGGTGAGCCCGCGCTCCAGGAATAGCCCCACATCATCAGCGTGCCGGCCCGGCTTTTCTTCAGCAGCTCGGGCCAGGTGGAGATGTCGAAGCTCATCTTCAGGCCGATGCGGTCCATGGAGCGCTTCCACAGCTCGTTGGACAAGCGGTCGCGCTGCGTGCTCATGGAGGCCATCACCAGCTCCAGCGGGCGGCCGTCGGGCTGCTCGCGCCAGCCGTCGCCGTCGCGGTCCACATAGCCGTGCAGGTCCAGCAGGGCCTGGGCGCGTGCCGGGTCGAAGCTGCTCATCTCGCTGCGGTAGTCGGCCTCGAAGCCCGAGGTGAAGGGCGGGATGGTGGACTGGGCCAACACCATCTGCCCGCCCCAGACCTGGTCGATGTAGCGCGGCCCGTCGAAGGCCAGGCCGATGGCGCGGCGCAGCGCCACCTTCTCGGGCGTGTAGCCGCCCACCAGCGGGTGCTCCATGAAGAAGAAGCTCATGGTGATCATGGGCTGCAGGCTGCGCTGCAGGGTGACGCCCTTCTTCTTCAGGAACGGGGCCAGCTCGCCGCCCGGTGCGGCCAGGCGCACGAAGTCCCCGGGGACGAGCAGCCAGTGGTAGCTGCCGTCCAGAAACGACAGCCAGAGCGGCTGCGACTCTTCCACGATGTCCACCTGCACCTCGTCCACCAGGGGCAGGGTGCGGCCGGCCAGGCTGCGGGCGATGGGCTGGGCCAGGGCGCCCTCAGCCCCTGAATCGGCCGGCGTGCCGTCGTAGACCACGCGGCGGTACGTGGGGTTGCGCTCCAGCACGATGCGCGAGGCCCGGCGCCAGCTCTTCAGGCGAAAGGCCCCCGTGCCCACCGGGTGCGCGCCGATGTCCTTGCCGTAGAGCTCCACCACTTCGCGCGCCACGGCGCCGGCCACGGCGGGGTCGGCCAGCAGGTAGACGAAGCGCGGGTTGGGCTCGCCCAGCACCAGGCGGAAGGTGTAGCGGTCCA
>JBMLPD010000111.1:0-8680 GCA_049242285.1 Rubrivivax sp. | reverse complement strand
TCAGGATGGCCGTGCGCGGGCGGTAGTGCACGAACTTGCTGCGCTTGTCGAACAGGGCGGTGTCGTACTCGTCGGCCTCGATGACGAAGCAGCGCCCTGCGCCCAGCCGGGCCGAGACCCGGAAGTTCAGCGGCACGCCGCCCACCAGGAAACCGGGCTGCAGGCCCGCCTGCTCCAGGATCCAGGCCAGCATGGAGGTCGTGCCGGTCTTGCCGTGCGTGCCGGCCACGGCCAGCACGTGGCGCTCGCGCAGCACCGTCTCCGCCAGCCATTGCGGGCCGCTGGTACAGGGTGCGCCGGCATCCAGGATCGCCTCCATCAGCGGGTTGCCACGGGTGACCACGTTGCCGATCACGAACACGTCGGGCTGCAGCGCCAACTGGTCGGCTGAAAAGCCCTCGATCAGCTCGATGCCCAGCGCGCGCAACTGCTCGCTCATCGGTGGATAGACGTTGGCATCGCAGCCGGTCACGCGGTGGCCGGCCTCGCGCGCAATGGCGGCAATGCCACCCATGAAGGTGCCGCAGATGCCGAGGATGTGCAGGTGCATGGGGTGCGGGGCGCGTCAGGGCGCCGGGCAAGGGCGTGGGAGCGTGGGCGCCTGGCGGCCGGGGACTTCAGGCCCTCAAGCCTTGAAGGCCTTGAAAGCCTGGGCGGCAGCCTCCACGGTGGCGTCGATGTCCGCGGCACTGTGGGCCGCGCTGACGAACCCGGCCTCGTACAAGGCGGGCGCCAGGTACACACCGCGCTGGAGCATGGCGTGGAAGAAGCGGTTGAAGCGCTCCTTGTCGGTGGCCATCACGGTGGCGTAGTTCTGCGGCAGGTTCTCAAATAAGAAGAATCCGAACATGCCGCCTTCGCAATCGCCGCAGAAGGGCACGCCCGCTGCCCGGGCTGCCCGGGTCAGGCCGTCGACCAGCGAGCGGGTGCGTGCGGACAGGGCGTCGAAGAAGCCGGGCCGGGCGATCTCCTTCAGCGTGGCCAGGCCGCAGGCAGTGGCCACAGGGTTGCCGCTGAGCGTGCCGGCCTGGTAGACCGGGCCCAGCGGCGCGAGCTGGCTCATCACTTCGCGCGTGCCGCCGAAAGCCGCCAGCGGCATGCCGCCGCCGATGACCTTGCCGAACACGCTCATGTCAGGCTTGAAGCCGGGGATCAGCCGGGCGTACACGCTCTGTGCGCTGCCCAGGGCGACGCGAAAGCCCGTCATCACCTCATCAAACACCAGCAGAGCGCCGTGCCGGGTGCACAGTTCGCGCAGCCGGGTCATGAAGGGTACGCTGGCACGCACGAAATTCATGTTGCCGGCAATGGGCTCCAGCATCACGCAGGCGATCTCCGACCCGTGGGCGGTGAAGGCGTCCTCGATCTGCGCGAGGTTGTTGTACTCCAGCACCAGGGTGTGCTGCACCACCTCGGCCGGCACGCCGGCGCTGGTGGGGAAGCCGAAAGTGGCCAGCCCGGAGCCGGCCTTGACCAGCAGGGCGTCGGCGTGACCGTGGTAGCAGCCCTCGAACTTGACGATCTTCGAGCGCCCGGTGGCCCCGCGGGCCAGGCGCAATGCACTCATGCCGGCTTCGGTGCCGGAGCTCACCAGCCGGATCTGCTCGACCGACGGCACCAGCGCGATGATGGCCTCGGCCAGCTCGATCTCGCGCTCGGTGGGCGCGCCGAAACTGAAGCCGTCGGCGGCGGCCTTGTGCACGGCCTCCAGCACGGCCGGGTGTCCGTGGCCCAGGATCATCGGGCCCCAGGAGCCGATGTAGTCGAGGTATCGCTGGCCCTCGGCGTCCCACATGTAGGCGCCCTGGGCGCGGGCGATGAAGCGCGGCGTTCCGCCCACGGCACGGAAGGCGCGCACGGGCGAGTTGACGCCGCCGGGAATGACCTTCTGGGCGCGGGCGAAGAGGTGTTCGTTGCTCATGCAAGGGCTGTGGTCAGTGGATCCGGCGCGCGGCGCCCGACGTCTTGGAGGGGTCTGGAAGGTCGTCGGGGCCACCATCCGCGGCCCCCCCGCCCGGCTCGCCTTCGTCTGGCGGCGGCAGGGCCCAGAAGAAGCGGTCGGGCACCACGTTGCCCATGCCGGGGCGAAAGCCCGTGTCCAGGCTCTGGTCCAGGAAGGCCAGGGCCTCACCCACGGCGGCCTGCAACTCGCTGCCCGCAGCCAGCAGCGACGCCAGGGCGGCAGACAGGGTGTCCCCCGCGCCCACGAAACCGGCGTCGAAGCGCTCGAACTTCTCCCCCGTCAGGGCGCCCTGCGGCGAGGCGAGCACGTTGTCGATGAACTGCTCGGCACCGCGTGCCGGCAGCATCACCCCCGTGACCAGCACGTAGCGCGTACCGCGCTCGCCCGCGGCCACGGCCAGCTCGCGCGCAGAGGGCGGGCGCTCGCTGTCCCACTCCGGCAGCAGAAAGTCGGTGAGGGTCTTGTGGTTGCCCGTCAGCACCTCGGCTGCCGGCAGGATCAGCTCACGGTAGGCTTCCAGGTAGGGATCGCGCTGGTCTTCATCCAGCCAGCTCAGGTCGGGCATGTGGGCCACCAGGGGCACCTCGGCGTAGTCCGACAGGATCTCGGCCACCGCGGCCACGGTGTCGGCCGAGCCCAGGAAGCCGACCTTCCAGGCCGCCACAGGCACGTCCTCCAGGATGGAGCGGGTCTGCTCGATCACCGCCTCGTCGTCGATGGGGTGGTGATCGAAGATCTCCGCGGTGTCGCGCATCAGGATGGTGGTCACCACCGGCAAGGGATGGGCGCCCATGGCGGCGATCGTGGCCACGTCACCCGCCACGCCACCGGCGCCGCTGGCGTCGCTGACATTGAACGTCATCACGCAAGCCGGCGGCGGGGCCTCTTGTCCGGGTTCGAGAGTGTCTGCGGGGGCGTGTGCGTCGGGATTCATGGGGCGGGCAGACCGCAGTCTGGTCAGACCGGGCGTGGGCTTGGATACACGGAAAAGGGGTGCCGGGCGCAGGCCGGACGGGGCCCGCAGGCTGGGCAACTCCGGTCAGCCGACCCCGGCACGGCCCCCCCGGTGGCTACAATCCGGGCCTATTGTAGTGACCACCTCGTGAACCCATCGTGAGCCAACCCTGTACCTGGATGTGCCTGATTTGCGGCTGGATCTACGACGAGGCCGCTGGTGACCCGGAGCATGGCATCGCTGCCGGCACGGCATGGGCTGATGTGCCGATGAACTGGACCTGCCCCGAGTGCGGCGCCCGCAAGGAAGATTTCGAAATGGTGCAGATCTGATCCTGGCGTCCGCGCCGGGGCTGCACCGCGTCTGGGCTGTGCTTCATGGCGTCCGTGCCCCCCGACTTTCCTGAACCGTTTTCTGAGGTGCTGGTCCGGCTTCAGGGCGCGTTGAAGCGGGTGCAAGAGTGCGTGGCCTTGACCGAGGCCGGCGGCGCTGGCCTGGCGGACGCCGACGACGACCCCGCGTCGAGCGCCGGGGCCGAACCTGACCGGGCAAGTTCTGGCGTGTTCGACGCCACCGAGGCCCCCTTGAGGGAGTGCGGCCAGGCGCTGCGGGCCAGCGGGCGGGGAGCGCTGGCGCTGGTGGTGGAGGCTTGCGCCGCGTCGGTGGCCGGACTGCAGGCTTCCCACGTGCACCGTGGCCTTGAGGGCCCGCGCGTGGTGGAGCAAGCCCTGCGCGCCGTGCTGCAGCAGGCCGAACGGCCTGGAGGTGACGACCTGGCCCTGGTGGCTGAACTGTTCCCTGTCTACCAGGCCGTCGTGCAACTGTCCGGCCTGGGGAGCGCCCACCCCGCCGATCTCTGGCCCGGTCGTCATCCGCTGCTGGATCTGCCTTCCGATCCTTTTGCCACGCCGCGCAGGCTGGACGCCGAGGCGCGTCTGGCGCTCGAAGAGGCCCTGTTCAACACCTTGACGCAACCCGGCCCGCAGGCGTTCCGGGCCATGAGCGATCTGTGCACCGCCTTGGGCGAGGGGTCTGCTGCGCCGCAGGCGGGTTTGTGGAAGCTGGCCGGCGCGGCCTATGAGGCCCAGGCTGACGCGCTGTTGGCGCCGGACATCCATCTCAAGCGCATGGGCGCGCGTCTGCTGGCCCTGGCCCGCGCCAGCTTGAAGGCGGAAACCGACGAGGCGGCGTTGCAGGCGGATGGGGCCGATTCCTGCGCCACCGGGCGCGACGCTGGCGCTGCGCGGGCTCGAGCGCTGGAGCAGGCCCGTGCCCCTCAGCTCGGCCACGAACTGCTGTTTCGCTGTCACAGCGCGCTGGCGGCGGCCGGCATGGCGGGGGCACCTGCCGTGGGCCGGCGCCTGGAGCGCGTGGCCGTGGCCTGTGGGGTGCCCTTGCATCGCCCGCCGGCGGCTGCGCAAGCCGACGTTCAAGCGCAGCTGCCCCTTGACGGAACGGCCGAATGGCAACCGGAACCTGCCGGGGACCCCGCCTCATCGGCGACAACGGCGACATCGGCGTCGGTGTCAATGGCGGCTGCCGACAGCCCGACCACGCTTTCGCCCTTGAGGACCGCCGCCGGAGCCGGCGCGGGCCATGGGCCCGCAGGCGACGAGGCCGAGACCGAGGCCGAGGCCGAGGCGCCCGTGCCCGAGCTGGTGTTGCCGCCCGAACCCGTGCCCGAGGCGCCTGCCCCAGGCCCGGCGCCGCGCAGCCTGGCTGAGGCGGTTCCCGGCCTGCCTTCTTCGGCCGACCTGGACCTGTCGGGTTGGGGCCCGGCGGCCCATGCCGACCGGGTGGTGACGCCGGACGACGCGATCAAGGTCATCGGCACCCTGCGCCTGGAGATCCCGGCATTCAATGCTTTCCTGAACGATGCCGACGAGGCGTCTCGGCGGCTGTCGACCTTGTTGGCCGAGTGGTCCGTGGCCCCCGTGCTGCCGGTGCCGGCCGAGGCCGCGGTTCAGGCCTTCGCCCTGGCCCAGGGGGCAGACCGGGTGGGCCATGAGGCCCTGGCAGCGCTGGCCCGTCAACTGGTGGGGGTGTTGCGCGCCTGTGCTGCAGGCACCGGCCCGGCGGCCGTGGCGGCCGACCCTGTCTGGGCGGCACAGACTTTCTCCGCGGTCGCCGAGGAGATACGCCGCGTGCTGCACCGGTTCGCCGCGGGATTTCTGACCGAGCCTTCAGCGGACGGCGTGCAGCAGCTGGCGCAATGCCTGGCCGACCCCTTGCCGCCCGCTGCCGGGGGACCTCGCGCCGCCCGGTCTGGCGCCCCGAACCTGTCGGTCCAGGGGGAACTGCAGTCCCTGCACGATCTGGCCGGCCTGCAAACGGAACTCGCCTCGGCGCTGGACCGCCTGGCGCAGGTTCGGCCGTCGCAGGCGGCTGCGGCGGCCGATCTGGCGCTCGCAGACCAGCACTTCGAACGTGCCTGGTCGCAGGCCACCGACCGCCTCGCCGCCGCAGAGAGTCTGGTCCGCTCGCTGCTGGACCCACCCCGCGACCCGCAGCCCTGAACGCCGCAAAGCCCGGACATCGCGCTGTCCGGCACTGCCCGGCAGGGTGTGACGCCGTTGCGGCTGCGGCTGCGGCTGGGGCTGGTTGGCCGACCGCCCTTGGGGAACACAGGCCGGCCCGGCGGTTCCGGGCCGGCATGGGGATGTCCCTGGTGCGGGGTCGGAAACAAACGATTGATTCAAACAAACGTTTGATCCTTCGCCTAAAGTCTGCGCTGTGACCCCGCCCGTCGACCCTTCCCGTCCCGCCGCCGACACCGGCGACGCCCGCACCCGCCTGCTCCTGGTGGCGATCCGCCTGTTCGCCCACCAGGGCTACGCCAAGACCTCCACCCGCGAGCTGGCCGAGGCGGCCCAGGTGAACGTGGCCGCCATCAGCTACTACTTCGGCGACAAGGCGGGTCTGTACCGCGCGGCCTTCCTGGAGCCGATGGACCCCACGGAGGACCTGGCGCGCTTCACCGACCCCGCGCTGCCCTTGGAGCACGCCTTGGCCGGCTTCTATGCCGGTTTCCTGGAGCCCTTGCGCCAGGGCGAGGACGCCCGCCTGTGCACCAAGCTGCACCTGCGCGAGATGCTCGAGAGCACCGGCCTGATCGAGAACGGCCTTGCGCGCAGCATCCAGCCGCTGCACGACGCGCTCCTGGCCCTGCTGGTGCGCCACCTCGGGCTGGACGCCGTGGACGTCGAACTGCAGCGCCTGGCCATCTGCATCGCGGGTCTGGGCGTGCAGCTGCACGTGGGCCTGGACATCAACGAGGTCATCGCGCCTGGCGTGAACACCGCGCCCGGCGCCATCGACCACTGGCACGGCACCTTGCTGCGCGCCGCGTTGGCCATGGTCGAGGCCGAGGCCCGGCGCCGCGGCCGGCCGCTGCCCGACACGCCGCCTGGGAGCTCTCTTTGAACCGCCTGTTCCTGCCCACGCTGCTGGCCGCGGCCTTCCTGGCCGGCTGCGCCAGCACCGCCGTCCCCGCCCCCCCGGCCCTGGCCGTACCCGCGGCCGCCGACACCGGCGCCTGGCACGCGCCCTTTCCGCATGGCGGCCGCACAGCCGAACTGGCCGGTTGGTGGCGCGGTTTCGACGATCCGCTGCTGCCTGGGCTGATCGACGCTGCGCAGGCTGCCAGCCCCAGCCTGGCGTCGGCGCGCGCGCGCATCGAACGCGCCCGCGCCACGCTGGCCGCCAGCGACGCCGCGGCGCGGGCCCCCCGGGAAGGCGGGGCCCCGGCGCAGCGTGCGCGCAGCGTGCCCGAGGCCCCCGCTGCCGGCAGCGCCGCCCTGGGCGCTCAGGCCGCCTGGGAGATCGACCTCTTCGGCGGCATCGCTTCCGGTCAGCGCGCCAGCGCCCAGCGCCTGCGTGGCGCCGAGGCCGGCTGGCACGAGGCGCGCGTCTCGCTGGCCGCCGACGTGGGCACGGCCTTCGTCAACCTGCGCGCCTGCGAGGCGCAGCTTCAGCAGGCGCAGGCCGACGCCGCCTCGCGCGAGGCCACCGCCCGTCTCACGAGCCAGTCCGCCACCGCCGGCTTCACCGCCCCGGCCGACGCGGCGCTGGCCCGCGCCGGTGCGGCCCAAGCGCGCAGCCAGGTGCGCGCTCAGCAGGCGCAGTGCGACACGCTCATCAAGGCCTTGGTGGAACTCACCGACCGCCCTGAACCCGCGTTGCGCCAGCAACTGGCCGTCGCCACGGCGCGCCTGCCGCAGGGCGCGGGCCTGGCCAACGTGGCGCTGCCGGCGCAGTTGCTGCAGCAGCGCCCCGACCTCGCCGCCGCGAGCGCCGCCGTCCAGGCCGCCGCCGCCGACGTGGCAGCCGCGCGCGCAGACGAGCGGCCGCGTCTGAGCTTTGCCGGTTCGCTGCAACTGGCCGGCCTGCGCAGCGGCGGCGTCAGCAGCGATGGCAGTGTCTGGAGCATCGGCCCCTTGCAGCTGAGCCTGCCGCTGTTCGACGGCGGCAGCCGCCGCGCCGCCACCGCCGCCCAGCAGGCCGCCTACGACGAGGCCGTGGCCCAGCTGCAGGCCAACGTGCGCCGCGCTCTGCGCGAGGTGGAGACGGCCCTCGTGGCCCTGGACGCCGCGGCCGGGCGCGAACGCGACGTGATGGCCGCCGCGACCGACTTCGAAGCCTCGCTCATCGCCACCGAGGCGCGCCAGCGCGGCGGTCTGGCCAGCCTGCTGGACCTCGAGGCCGCGCGTCGCAACGCCCTGCTGGCGCGCAGCACCGTCATCGAACTGCAGCGCGAGCGTGCCGCGGCCTGGATCGCCCTCTACCGCAGCCTGGGCGGTGGCTGGACACCGGCCGAGGCCGTGCCCGCCGCCCTGAACCAGAACCATCCGACCCCGAGCGTCCACCCATGAACTTCCCAAGCTTGCCGATGAAACCCCTGGCGCTGGCTGCGGCCACGCTGTTGCTGGCCGCCGGTGGCGCCACCGCCTTGCTCGTGCATGCGCAGGACCACAAGGCCCCGTCCGCTGCCGCGCCGCGCCCTGCGCTCACCGTGACGGTGACGACACCGCTGCGTGCCACCGTGGCCACGGCGGTGGCGGCCAACGGCAACATCGCCGCCTGGCAGGAAGCCATCGTGGGCGCCGAGGCCAATGGCATGCGTCTGGCCGACGTGCTGGTGAACGTGGGCGACGTGGTGCGCAAGGGTCAGATGCTGGCCCGCTTCGACAGCGCCATGGCCCAAGCCGATCTCGCGCAAGGCCGTGCCACCGTGGCCGAGGCCGAGGCCCACCTCGCCGAGGCCGCCGCCAACGCGCAGCGTGCGCGCGACCTGCAGCCCAGCGGCGCGCTCAGCGCCCAGCAGGTGGCGCAGCTGCTCACCGCCGAACGCACCGCGCAGGCGCGGCTGGAGGCCGTGAAGGCCGTGCAGCAGGTGCAGCAACTGCGCCTGCAGCAGGCCGAGGTGCTGGCGCCCGACGCCGGCGTCATCAGCGCGCGCAGCGCCACCGTGGGCGCCGTGGTGCCGGCCGGCAGCGAGCTGTTCCGCCTGATCCGCCAGGGCCGGCTGGAATGGCGCGGCGAGGTCGCGGCCACCGAGCTGGCGCAGATCCGGCGCGGCCAGAAGGTCCAGGTCGACGGCGGCGGCACCCCTGTCACCGGCACCGTGCGCCAGGTGGCGCCGACGGTGGACGCGGCCACGCGCAACGCGCTGGTCTACGTGGACCTGCCCGACACCGGCGGGCGCCTGAAGGCCGGCATGTTCGCGCGCGGCGAGTTCGCCACCGGCAGCAGCACTGCGCTGA
>JBMLPD010000110.1:0-13728 GCA_049242285.1 Rubrivivax sp. | reverse complement strand
CAGGACTGGGGAAGTCCCTTCGTATTCGAAGGGTCGCCCTGAGCCTGTCGAAGGGTCACCCTGAGCCTGTCGAAGGGTAGCCCCGCGCTCGACAAAGAGCTTCGACAGGCTCAGCCCGAACGGGGAATTTCGACACGGCCCGCCAGGACGGCCATCTTCGGCCTGCCTGTCCTGCTGCGTGGTGGCCAGCGCCTTCATGAAACCGGCGCAGACCGATGACTTGGCACGCTTTCTGCATCACCGGCCTGCATACACCTTGCCGTACCGATGTTCCGCACCCCCTCTTCAAATCAAGGTCCTTCCGGTGCCGAGGCCGCAGGCCTCGCCCCCACAGATCTGGCCGACCGGGCCCGCGTTGCGTCGTGGCTGACGGCCCTGGCGCAGGGCGCCGACCCGGTGGCCCTGGCCGACGCGGCGCGGGTGCGGACGCTGGCCGCGGCGCAGACCGAGCACGGGCGGCCGGTGTGGATTCATCTTTGCGACAACATCGCCTGGCAGGGCCAGATCGACCTGCTGGTCGAGCGCGTGCGAGCCTGCGCCACGCGCGCCGAGGCCCTGCGCCGCTACCCGCTGCTGGGCGTGCCCTTCGCGGTGAAGGACAACATGGACATCGCGGGCGCACCCACCACCGCCGCCTGCCCCGCCTTCGAGCACCATGCCACGGAGCACGCCACCGCCGTGCAGCGCCTGCTGGACGCGGGCGCGCTGTGGGTGGGCAAGACCAACCTGGACCAGTTCGCCACCGGGCTGGTGGGCACGCGCTCGCCTTTCGGGCGGCCGTCCAGCGTCTTTGATGTCCACCGCATCAGCGGCGGCTCGAGTTCCGGATCGGCTGTGGCGGTAGCCAGCGGCCTGGTGGCCTTCGCGCTGGGCACCGACACGGCAGGCTCCGGCCGCGTGCCAGCAGGGCTGAACGGCCTGGTGGGCCTGAAGCCGACGCCGGGGCGGGTGTCCACCGCCGGTGTGCTGCCCGCCTGCCGCTCGGTGGACTGCGTGTCGGTGTTCGCCCACACGGTGGAAGACGCCGCGCACGTGCTGGCAGTGCTGGAAGGCCCTGACCCGCGAGACGCCTACAGCGCCTTCAAGCCCGGCGCTGCCGCGCTGCCCGCACGGCCGCGCCTGGGCATCCCCAAGCGGCCGGTGTTCCACGGCGACGCCTGTTACGCGTCAGCCTGGCCCGACGCGCTGGAGCGCGCGCGCGCGCTGGGTGCAGAACTCGTGGAGTTGGACTTCACGCCGCTGTTCGATGTGGCTGCGCTGCTCTATGACGGCCCCTGGGTGGCCGAGCGCCACGCTGTCATGCAGCCCTTGATGGAGCGCGAGCCGCAGGCACTGGACACCACGGTGCTGAGCGTGGTGTCCAAGGCCGTGGGCATGAGCGCCACGGACGCCTTCCGGGCGCAGTACCGGTTGCGGGAAATGCAGTCTCAACTGGCCGGGCTCTGGCAGCAGGTGGACGCGCTGCTGGTGCCCACCACCACCGGCCACCCCAGCTTCGACGAGATCGATGCCGACCCGGTGGGCGCGAACGCCCGCATGGGGCTGTACACCAACTTCGTCAACCTGCTGGGCTGGAGCGCGCTGGCCGTTCCGGCCGGCTTCACCGACCGCGGCCTGCCCTTTGGCGTCACGCTGATCGGCCCCGGAGGCGCCGACGCCGCCCTGGCCCGCTACGGCCAGCGCTGGATGGGGCCCGCCACCGATACCGAGGCCCTGCGCTGGCCGGCGGCGCACAGTGAGATCGCCATCGCCGTGGTTGGCGCGCACCTGAGCGGGCTGCCCTTGAACGGCCAACTCACCGAACGCGGCGCGCGGCTGCTGCGCAGCACCCGCACGGCCCCCTGCTACCGCCTCTACGCCCTGCCGGGCACCACGCCGCCCAAGCCCGGGCTGGAACGCGTCAAGGAGGGCGGTGCCGGCATCGAACTGGAGGTCTGGGCCCTGCCGCAAGCCGAGGTGGGCTCGTTCCTGGCCCTCATCCCCGCGCCCCTGGGCCTGGGCAGCCTGCTGCTGGAGGACGGCACCACCGTGCACGGCTTCCTGTGCGAGGCACACGCCTTGCAGGGGGCGCAGGACATCACCGGCTTTCGCGGCTGGCGGGCCTACATGGCCTGGCGCAACGCCCAACCCAAGCCCTGAACACCTCACCACCCCATTCACCTGGAGACTTTCATGGACCGTCGTCACTTCCTGTCCTCCTCGGCTGCGGCCTCCGCGGCCGGCCCCACCCTGGCCCTGCTGTCCGCGTCTGCTGCCGCTCAGGCGCGCCCCAAGGACGTGCTGGTGGTGGCCAACGAGTTCGGGCCGAACTCGCTGGACATCCACACCGTGGGGGCCAACCGGCCCGCCTACGGGGTGTCCTGGCTGTGCTACGACCGGCTGATGACCTACGGCCGCAAGACCCTGCCCGACGGCCGGGTGATGTACGACATCAACAAGCTGGAGCCCGAACTGGCGGAAAGCTGGAAGATCGCGCCGGATGGCAACTCCGTGACCTTCAAGCTGCGCAGGAACGCGAAGTTCCACGACGGTACGCCAGTGACGGCCAAGGACGTGAAGTGGAGCTTCGACCGCGCCGTGGCGGTGGGCGGCTTTCCCACCTTCCAGATGGCCGCAGGTTCGCTGGAGAGCCCGGAGCAGTTCGTGGCCGTGGACGACCACACCTTCACGGTGAAGTTCATCCGCCGCGACAAGCTGACGATGAACAACCTGGCCGTGGTGGTGCCCTGCGTCTTCAACTCCGAGCTGGTGAAGAAGAACGCCACGGCACAAGACCCCTGGGGCCTGGCCTGGACGCGCAACAACACCGCCGGGGGCGGCGCCTACAAGGTGGAGGCCTTCCGCCCCGGGCAGGAAATCATCTATGTGCGCAACGAGGACTGGAAGAACGGGCCGCTGCCCAAGCTGCGCCGGGTGATCCAGCGCGAGGTGCCCAACGCGGGCAACCGCCGCGCGCTGCTGCTCAAGGGCGACATCGACATGACCTACGACATGCCGCCCAAGGACTTCTCCGAGATGGCCAAGGAGGGCGGCGACATCCGCATCGCCTCCATGCCCATCGAGAACTCCATGTTCTACCTGGGCATGAACGTCACCAAGCCGCCCTTCAACAATCCGAAGATCCGCCAGGCCGTGGCCTACGTGCTGCCTTACGACCGGATGTTCGACAGCGCGCTGTACGGCCGCGGCATCAAGCTCTACGGCGCCCCGGGCATGGAGATCAAGACCACGGCCTGGCCGCAGCCCACGGGCTACAAGACCGACCTGGCCAGCGCCAAGGCCCTCATGGCCGAGGCCGGTGTGCCCAACGGCTTCGAAACCACGCTGAGCTTCGACCTGGGCGGGGCCACCATCGGTGAGCCCATGGCCGTGCTGATGCAGGAGGCGCTGGCGCAGATCGGCATCAAGGTCACGCTCAACAAGATTCCCGGTGCCACCTGGCGCTCGGCCCTGCTGAAGAAGGACATGCCGCTGCTGCTGAACCGCTTCGGCGGCTGGCTGAACTTCCCCGAGTACTTCTTCTTCTGGTGCTACCACGGCCAGAACGCCGTGTTCAACACCATGAGCTACCAGAACGCCAAGCTGGACAAGGTGATCACCAACGCCCGCTTCGCCGAGAGCAAGCCGCTGTACGACGCGTTCGTGAAGGAAATGATCCAGATCGGCTACGACGAAGTGCCGCGCATCCCGCTGTTCCAGCCCACCGCAGACGTGGCCATGCGCAAGGACGTGCAGGGCTACATGTACTGGTTCCACCTGCAGCCGGACTACCGCAACCTGTCCAAGGCCTGACCGGCCCCGCGCACGACCGTCTGGCCCCTCGGAAATTCCCATGACCATGGATGTGGAACGCTACGCCGACGCCACCGCGCAGGCGCTGGGCCTGCCGCTGGCACCGGAGCACCGCCCCGGCGTGCTGCGCTACCTGCAGATGGTGACGCAGATGGCGCCGCGGGTGATGGACTTTGCCTTGAGCCCGGCCCTGGAAAGCGGCAATGCCTTCCGGCCGGTGTCACCCGAGGACCTGCCTGCGGCCCCACCCGGCGCAGACTCAGGGGCGCGCCCATGACCGCGTTGGAACAGGTACGGCAAAGCCTTTCGCGTATCGCCGAAACGGATGGGCAGGTCAACGCCTTCACCGCGGTGCTGGCCGAGCGCGCACTGGCCCGGGCCGAGCGGCTGGACCGCGAGGGCCGGGGCCTGCCACTGGCCGGCCTGCCCTTTGCCGTGAAGAACCTGTTCGACATCCAGGGTCTGCCGACGCTGGCGGGCTCGAAGATCGAGCGCGATGCAGCGCCGGCGGCCCGCGACGCGCCGCTGGTGCAGCGCCTGGAAGCCGCGGGTGCGGTGCTGGTGGGCGCGCTCAACATGGACGAGTACGCCTACGGCTTCACCACCGAGAACACGCACCACGGCCCGACGCGCAACCCGCATGACCTGACGCGCCTGTCCGGCGGCTCTTCAGGGGGCTCGGCCGCCGCCGTGGCGGCAGGGCAGGTGCCGCTGACGCTGGGATCGGACACCAACGGCTCCATCCGCGTGCCGGCCTCGCTGTGCGGGGTGTTCGGCCTGAAGCCCACCTTCGGCCGCCTGCCGCGCACCGGCACCTACCCCTTCGTGGCCAGCCTGGACCACCTGGGGCCGTTTGCCCGCAACGTGCGCGACCTGGCCCGGGCCTACGACCTGATGCAAGGGCCCCTGCCCGAGGATGCTGCCTGCGCGCAGCGCCCGGCAGAGCCCTCGGCGCCCGTGCTGGAGCGCGGCAGCCAAGGGCTGCGCATCGGGGTGCTGGACGGCTGGTTCCAGACCCAGGCGCTGCCGCCGGCCCGGGAAGCCGTCTCGCGCGTGGCGCAGGCGCTGGGCACGAGCCGCATGGTGGACTGGCCCGAGGTGGACCGTGCCCGCACCGCGGCCTTCATCATCACCAACGCTGAAGGCGCGGCGCTGCACCTGCCGGACTTGCGCCAGCGTGCGCAGGACTTCGAGCCGCTGTCGCGCGACCGCTTCCTGGCCGGCGCCCTGCTGCCCGCGGCCTGGGTGGTGCAGGCGCAGCGGCTGCGGCGCTGGTTTGCCGAGCAGGTGGCTGCCACCTTCCGCGAGGTGGACGTGGTGCTGGCCCCGGCCACCCCGTGCACCGCGCTGCCCATCGGCACGGAGGGGCTGGAGATCAACGGCCAGCGCATGAACGCCCGCGCCAGCATGGGGTTGCTGACGCAGCCGGTGTCGTGCATCGGGTTGCCGGTGGCGGTGGTGCCCGTGTGGGGCTGTGACCCGGCGGCACCGCACCTGCCCCTGGGCGTGCAGGTCATCGCCGCGCCCTGGCGCGAAGACCTGTGCCTGCGCGTGGCGCGCCAACTCGAGGCCCTGGGGGTCGCGTCTGCGCCCGTGGCCGCCCACCCTGCCTTCCCGAACCCCGCCTGAAAGCAAGGACCGCATGCAGATCAACCTGCCCGAGATCGTCGCCGAAGTCAGCGACGCCTTCGCCCGCTACGAAGACGCCCTGGTGAACAACCGCGTGGAAGTGCTGGACGAGCTGTTCTGGACCAGCCCGCTGACCGTGCGTTATGGCGCGGCGGAAAACCTGTACGGCATCGACGAGATCCGGGCCTTCCGCCAGTCGCGCCCCTCGGTGGGACTGAAGCGCACGCTGCGCCGAACCGTCATCACCACCTACGGGCGCGACCACGCCACCGCCATGACCGAGTTCTTCCGCGAAGGCGGCACCCGCACCGGACGCCAGAGCCAGACCTGGGTGCGCATGCCCGAGGGCTGGCGCGTGGTGGCCGCGCACGTCAGCGTGGTGGACCTGGCGTGAGGCCCTCACGACCGAGTACGCGAGCCCCGTGATGATCCGCCTGATCGGCAAGCGACTCCTGGGCGCGCTGCCCAACCTGCTGGGGGTGATGGTCATCTCCTTCCTGCTCACGCGCGCCCTGCCGGGCGACCCGGCGGCCTATTTCGCCGGCGGCGCGGCCACGCAGGAGGCGGTGGAGCAGGTGCGTCGCGCACTCGGGCTGGACCGCCCGCTGCCCGAGCAGTTCCTGTGCTACGTGGCCGACATCGCACGCGGCGATCTGGGCATCTCATTGACCACCGGACAGCCCGTGCTGCAGGAGTTGCTGGCGCGGCTTCCGGCCTCGCTGGAGATGGTGCTGCTGGCGCTGGTGCTGTCCTGCGCGGTGGCCATTCCGCTGGGCGTGATGGCGGCCACGCGTCCCGGCTCCTGGGTGGACCAGCTGTGCCGTCTGGTCACCACCATGGGCGTGTCGCTGCCCACCTTCTTCACCGGGCTGCTGCTGGCCTACGTCTTCTACTTCCTGCTGGGCTGGGCGCCGGCGCCGCTGGGCCGGCTGGACCCGGTGTTCTCCCCGCCGCCTGCCGTGACCGGCCTGTACCTGATCGATGCCGCCCTGGCGGGTGATGCGGCGCTGTGGTGGGCCAGCCTGCGCCAGCTGATGCTCCCGGTGCTGACCATGGCGGTGTTCGTGCTGGCACCCATCGCACGCATGACGCGGGCCTCCATGCTGCAGGTGCTGAGTGCCGATTTCGTGCGCACCGCGCGCGCCAGCGGGCTGTCGGCCACCACCGTGCTGGTGCGGTATGCGCTGCGCAACGCGCTGCTGCCGGTGGTCACCACCCTGGGCATGGTGTTCGGCTTCATGCTGGGCTCCAGCGTGGTGGTGGAGAAGGTCTTCGGCTGGCCGGGCGTGGGCAGCTACGCCATCGATGCGCTGACCGCCAGCGACTACGCGCCGGTGCAGGGCTTCGTGCTGGCCATGGGCGTGCTGTTCGTGCTGCTGAACCTGCTGGTGGATGTGCTGTACACGCTGATCGATCCGCGGGTCAGCCTGGAAAACTGAGACGACGATGAACGCCACCACCCTGCGCCACGCACGCCACGTGCTGTCGGACAACCCGGTGACCCTGGTCGCCGCGGGCCTGTTCACGCTGTTCGTGCTGCTGGCCCTGGCCGGCCCCTGGATCGCGCCCTATGACCCGCTGGCCACCAACACCGCGGTGGCGCTGCAGCCGCCTTCGGCTGCGCACTGGTTCGGCACCGACGCGCTGGGCCGCGACATCCTGTCGCGCACGCTGGTGGCCACCCGGCTGGACCTGGGCATCGCCGTGGCCGCCGTGGCGGCCTCCTTCGTCGTGGGCATTCCGCTGGGCCTGGCCGCAGGCTACTTCGGCGGCTGGTGGGACGTGGTGGTGACGCGCCTGTCGGACACCATCATGGCCTTCCCGCTGTTCGTGCTGGCCATGGGCATCGTGGCGGCGCTGGGCAACACGGTGGGCAACATCGTGCTGGCCACCGCGATCATCAACCTGCCGTTCTACATCCGCGTGGCGCGGGCCGAGACCAACGTGCGGCGCAGCGCCGGCTTCGTCGAAGCTGCGCGCCTGAGCGGCAACACCGACCTGCGCATCCTGGCCGTGCACCTGTTCCCCAACATCCTGCCGCCGGCCATGGTGCAGGTGAGCCTGAACCTGGGCTGGGCCATCCTGAACGCCGCCGGCCTGAGCTTCATCGGGCTGGGGGTGCGACCGCCCACGCCCGAGTGGGGCATCCTGGTGGCCGAGGGCGCGCAGTTCATCGTCTCGGGCGAGTGGTGGGTGAGCTTTTTCCCGGGTGCGGTGCTGATGCTGGCGGTGTTCTCCTTCAACCTGCTGGGCGACGCACTGCGCGACCTGTTCGATCCCCGGAGGCGCACGTGAGCCCCCAGGCGAGCCCCACCGTGCAACCCCCGCTGCTGCAGGTGCAGGACTTCGGCCTGGAGTTCCGCACCCGCAGCGGCACGGTGCACGCGCTGCAGGGCGTGAACCTGCAGATCCACAAGGGCGAGATCGTGGCGCTGGTGGGCGAGTCGGGTTCGGGCAAGTCGGTGCTGTCCTATGCGATGCTGGGCATCAGCGATGCGGCGGCACGGATCACGGCCGGGAAGGTGCACTTCGGCGGCGTGGACCTGCTCAAGGCCGACCCCGGCACGCTGGCCAACCTGCGCGGGCGCGAGATCTCCATGATCTTCCAGAGCCCGCGCACGGCGCTCAACCCCATCCGCCCCGTGGGGCTGCAGATCGAGGACGTGCTGCGGCGCCATGCCGTGGCCGTGCGCGGCCACACGGGACCGGACCTCGGTCTGGCCTACCGTGAGCGCGCGGTGCAGGCGCTGCGCGAGGTGGCGATCGCCGACCCGGAACGCCGGGCGAAGGCCTACCCGTTCGAGCTGTCGGGCGGCATGTGCCAGCGGGTGATGATCGCCATCGCCCTGGCCTGCCGGCCCAGCCTGCTGATCGCCGACGAGCCCACCACCGGCCTGGACGTGACCACCCAGGCCGCGGTGATGGACCTGATCACCACGCTGGCGCGCGAGCGGCAGATGGCCACCCTGTTCATCACGCACGATCTGGCACTCGCAGCCGACTACTGCGACCGCATCGTGGTGATGCATGCGGGCCATGCGGTGGAGTCCGCGCCCACCGGGCGGCTGTTCGCCGGGCCGCGCCACCCTTACACCGCCCGGCTGATGTCGTCCACCCCCGGGCCCGACACCGCCCTGGAGGCGCTCGCACCCGTGCCCGGGCAGCTGCCCGACCTGCGGCGCGGCGATCTGCCCGCCTGCCGCTTTGCCGACCGCTGCGAACGCGCCGACGAGCGCTGCCGCACCGTGATGCCTGCGCTGGAGGCGACGCAAGGCCACGCCGTGGCCTGCTGGCACCCGCTGAACCCGGCACCGGCCGAGACCGCCGCCGCCGGGGCGGATGGCGCGGAAGGGGCCCGCCATGGCTGAGCCGCACCTGCACAACGCCACAAGAGCCGCTGTGCAGCCGCTGCTGCGGGTGGAGCGGCTGCACAAGCGCTTTGCCGTCAGCGGCCGGCGCGGTTCGTTCCTGCACGCGGTGGACGACGTGTCCTTTGACCTGGCGCCGGGCGAGAGTCTGGGCTTGGTGGGCGAATCGGGCTGCGGCAAGTCCACGCTGGTGCGCCTGCTGACGCGCCTGCTGGACCCGACCGAGGGCCGCATCGTCTTCGAAGGGCAGGACCTGGCCGCGATGCCGGCCCGCGGCTTTGCCCGCACGCCCCAGCGCGCCGCCCTCCAGATGGTGTTCCAGGACCCGACCGACAGCCTGAACCCGCGCTACACCGCACGCGACACCATCGCCGAACCCTGCCGCCTGCTCGCCGGCATGGACGACGCGGCCGCCCATGCGCGGGTGGACGAGGTGGCCGCGCAGGTGGGCCTGCCGGGTGAGTTGCTGTCGCGCTATCCCCACCAGCTCTCTGGCGGACAGAAGGCGCGGGTGGGTATCGCCCGCGCGCTGGCGCCACGACCGCGCCTGCTGATCCTGGACGAGCCCACCGCCGCGCTGGACGTCTCGGTGCAGGCCGTGGTGCTGCAGTTGCTGGACCGCCTGCGCCGTGAACTGGGGCTGTCGACGATCTTCGTCTCGCACGACCTGAACGTGGTGCGGCTGCTGACCGACCGGGTGGCCGTGATGTACCTGGGACGCGTGGTGGAGCTGGGGGCGTCGGACGAAGTGTTCGCGCGTCCTGCGCACCCCTACACGCGGGCGCTGGTCTCGGCGATTCCGGGCCAGGGTCCGCGGGTGCGGCTGGAAGGAGAGATCAGCAGCCCCATCGACCCGCCGCACGAGGTGTGCCGCTTCCAGAGCCGCTGCCCCTCGGCGCAGGACCGCTGCCTGCGCGAGGGGCCGCAGCTGCATCCGCTGGCCACAGACCCTGGCCTCGGGCGCGCCGTGATGCCGCCCGTCGCGCATCAGGTGGCCTGCCATTTCCCTCGGGCCAACCCTGTGGTCGACGCCACCATGCCCTGAACCCGCCACGACCCGCGGCTCCTCCTCGCACCTGGCCTGTGCGCGCAGCGACGCAGCCCCGGCCCGCGCCAACCGGGCTGGACAGGTCTGCGCCGAACTCAAGGCACTGATGCACGCCTTCCGGCTGGTGCCGGGCGACCGCTTCTCCGCGCAGGAGATCGGCCGCCGTCTGGGCGTGAGCCGCACGCCGGTGCGCGAGGCGCTGTTTCGCCTGCGCAACGAAGGCCTGCTGGAGGTGGAGAGCAACAGCGGCTGGATGATGCGGCCCATCGACTTCGCGCGGCTGGACCAGCTCCACGACCTGCGCATCATCCAGGAGCAGGCCAGCATCGACCGCCTGGCCAGCCGCAGCGCCCCGGACCCCCGCGCTCGACGCCCTCAAGGCGGTGTGGCTGGTGCCCGCGGCCGAGCGGCTGACCGACGCCCGCGAGGTGGGCACGCTGGACGAGGAGTTCCACAGCACGCTGGTGCGGTCCTCGGGCAACGAGGAGCTGGCGCGCGTGCGCCGGGACGTCACCGAGCGCATCCGCGTGGTGCGGCGGCTGGACTTCACCCGGCCTGACCGCATCGAGGCCACCTGCGCCGAGCACGCCAAGATGCTGCGCCAGATCATCCAGCGCAAGGCTGAACCGGCCCGCCTGCTGCTCAAGGCGCACATCGAGCTGAGCAAGGTGGAGGTGCGCAAGATCTCGCTGGCTGCGCTGCACGAGGCGCGGCAACGGGCGGTGGCGGGCTGACAGGGCCTGCGGCCGCGCGCGTCAACCGAACGGCGGCTCACCCTGCCAGTCCGCCCTCGGGGTGATGCCACGCCGCGCGCAGACAAAGCCGAAGTGGGCCTGCGTAGAGGCCACGCGCACGTCCATGGGCAGTTGCATGGTGGCCCGGTGGCCGAGGGCCCGCTGGCGCTGCGCGAACACCTTGTCATATACAATTTCAGCTTTTCTGGCTGAATTTGTAAAGCCATGATTCATCGGCTGGCCATCGAACGCGCCCGGATCCTCGCGCAGGGGTTCCCCGTGGTCGTCGTCACGGGCCCGCGTCAGTCAGGCAAGACCACGCTGGCCCGAGCTGCATTTCCGGACTTCGAATGCGTTTCTCTGGAGGACCCTGATGTACGCTGGCAAGTGGCCAGCGATCCGCGAGGCTTCCTCGCGCGTCATGCGAACGGTGTGGTGATTGACGAGGTACAGAGACTGCCGGAACTGCTGAGCTACCTGCAGACGGCCGCCGACGCCTCTGCGAAGATGGGACGGTTCATTCTCACCGGTTCGCAAAATCTCATGCTGTCCGCAGCGATCAGCCAGAGCCTGGCTGGGCGGGCAGGCCTGCTCGAACTGCTGCCACTGTCCTGGGCGGAGATCGGACAGCACTCCAAAGCGCTGCAGCCTTCTGGCTTGAATGAATGGCTGCTCAAAGGCGGCTACCCCGCACTTTATGACCGGCCAGTGGCAGCGCGGGACTGGATGTCAAGCTACGTGGGCACCTACATCGAACGTGACGTCCGGCAGGTCAGCCGCATCAACGACCTGCTGGCCTTCCAGCGGTTCATGCGCATGATGGCCGCTCGTGCCGGGCAGCTGCTCAATCTCAACGCCGTGGCACAAGACTTGGGAGTGGCTCAGACCACCGCGCGGGACTGGCTCGATGTGCTGGAGGCCACCTATGTGGTCTGGCGTCTGCCCCCCTACCACACCAATTTCGGCAAGCGGCTGGTGAAGACACCGAAACTGTACTTCCACGACACAGGGCTGGCCTGCTGGCTGCTGGGCATCACCTCGACAGTTCAACTCGACAGCCACCCCATGCGCGGCGCGCTGTTCGAGAACATGCTCATGATCGAGTACCGCAAGTACTGCCGCCACTTTGGGCTGGCGCGCGAAATGTTCTTCTGGCGCGACCACATCGGCAACGAGGTGGACCTGCTGATCGAACAAGCGGGCGAGTTGTGGCCGGTGGAGATGAAGTCGGGCGCCACCTTCCAGCCAGAGTGGCTCAGGGGTCTGGAAACCTGGTTCCGCCATGCAGCCCTCGCGCGACGGGGGCAGCCCATGCTCATCAGCAGTGCTCCGGCCGCTGGCATGCACCAGGGTGTGATGCTGGCTTGCTGGCCCGATGCGCTGCAGGAACTCGGCAGGGCACCCAGCCAGTCCTGACCCGGCCCGGGCATCGCGTAAGCTGGGCACATGACCTCGCCGCCCAGTGCCCGCAGTGCCAAGACCGCAGCCCTGTCCCCCCAGGCCTTCGCCACCTTGCTGCTGCTGGCCTGCATGATGGCCGGCAACCACGTGGCGGCGCGCATCGCCATGGACCATGGCGTGGACGTGATCACCGCGGTGGCCGCACGCAGTGCGGTGACCGCCGGGGTGGTGACGCTGATCGTGGTGGCGCTGCGCGTGAAGGTACGCATGACGCGCCGGCACCTGCTGATGATGGGCTTGATCGGCACGCTGGTGGCGCTGCAAAGCGCGTGGCTGTATTCGTCCGTGGCGCGGCTGCCCGTGGGCCTGGCCCTGCTGGCCTTCAACGCCTATCCGCTGTGGGCCGCCTTCTGGGCCTGGGCGCTGTACCGGCACCGGCCGGAGCGCGCCGTGCTGGTGGCCATGCCGGTGATCCTCTTCGGCCTGGCGCTGGCGCTGGACGTGGCGGGTGCCGCCTCGGGCCTGGGCGCGCAGAGGCAATGGGCCAGCATCGGTGCGGGCGCGGCCTTCGCCACGGCAGCGGCAGCCACCTTCGGCCTCATCCTGGTGCTGACGCAGCACGAGGTGGCGGTGCTGGACGGCCGCTTCCGCTCGGCCCTGACCATGGGCATCGTGGCCGTGCTGACCTTTTCCGTGGCGGGCGCGCAGACGGGGCTGCACCTGCCCAACGCGCCGGCCGGCTGGTGGGGCCTGGCGGCGCTGACCGTGCTTTACGGCACAGGCTTCACGGTGATGTTCACGCTGCTGCCCAAGCTGGGCGTGGTGGGCAGTTCGCCCATCATGAACGTCGAGCCCGTGGCCGCCCTGCTGCTGGCTTGGCCCATCCTCGGCCAGGCCATGGCGCCGGTGCAGTGGCTGGGCGCGCTGCTGGTGGTGGGCGCGGTGATGGTGCTGGGGTTGAGGAAGCGGTAGCGGCAAGGTCGGGGCCCAGGGGGGCGCCACGCGGCCTCAGGCCGCGTCCCGATGTTCGATCTTCAACGGCCAGGCGCCTACACGGGCCGCCTCCAGAATGACGGTCTCCACGACCGAGCCGTCTGCTGCGAAGCTGACATGGGTGTGCCAGTCCTGCGAGATTTCGCGCACGACAGGCTTGTCCGAAAGACGAATCACCAAGGTGTCATCGTCATCGAAATAACTGGTTCTCACGCTCATTCGATCACCTAACAGGACCAGTTCCTGCGTCACGTTGCGCGCCCTCATGCGCTCAGTCGCATGGCGGGTGATGATCAGCGGGCGCCGAAATCTTTGGCTGAACGCGCGGGGGAGGGTAGCGGATGCCCGGGGTGATCCGGAGCGCGGATTCTCAAATCGCTCAGGGCAGGCCCGGGCCAACCATGGGCCTGGGCGCACAGGCGGCGAGCCTGGCGGTGCTGCGATGGAAGTACGCCGGCCCGGGTGAAGGCACGCCGGCGGACGTGAACCGGCGCGTGGCACGGGCACTGGCCAGGGCCGAGGCACCAGGCCAGCGGACGGGGTGGGCCACGCGCTTCGAGCACGCCCTGCAGGTGGGCTTCATCCCCGCCGGACGCATCCTGGCCCAGGCCGGTCTGGTACCGGCTCGGCCGCTGATCAACTGCTTCGTGCAACCCTTGGGCCCTGGGGACAGCGCGGACGGTTCCGGCGGCCCCACCCTGGCCGACACCTTGGACCAGACCGCGCGCACCCTGGCGCTGGGCGGCGGCGTGGGGCTGGACTT
>JBMLPD010000109.1:0-1251 GCA_049242285.1 Rubrivivax sp. | reverse complement strand
GGCCGATCTCGGTGAGCAGCTTCATCACCACCGTCACCCCCAGGCCGTTGATGCGCGTGAGGTCCAC
Source organism: Rubrivivax sp. (assembly GCA_049242285.1). Taxonomy (GTDB): domain Bacteria; phylum Pseudomonadota; class Gammaproteobacteria; order Burkholderiales; family Burkholderiaceae_C; genus Rubrivivax. The sequence continues at coordinate 1,184 of JBMLPD010000109.1, read as the reverse complement.
GCCGGCCCAGTCGGCCAGTCGCTGGCGGACGTCGTGCTCGACGCGCGACTTGCTGCCTTGTCGCGGCAGCTTGCCGATGTCCACGGCCTTGGTGGCGCGCGCATCGAGCAGTTGGTCAAGTCGGACATCGCACTCGGCCAGATGCCGCCCGATGTCGTCGTACACGCCCAGGGCCTGCTTCAGCACGAACAGGTGCTCCTCGCGCCAGTTGCCCGTCAGCGCCTTGACGACGTCGGCCTCGCTGGCCTTGATACGGCGGTGGCGATGCTGCGCCAGCACCTTGGGGTCGCGCTGGCCGGCCACGATGTCGCGGATGATGGCCTGGCCGGTCTGGCCCATGACGTCGCTGATGACCTCGGTGAGCTGGATGTTCATCTGCACCAGGGCCTTCTGCATGCGCTGCACCCAGCTGGTCTGCTCGGCGATGAGCGTCTCGCGCTGGCGCGCCACCGCGCGCAGCACGCAGACCTCGGCGCTGGGGCGCCAGGCCGCGCGCAGCAGCCCCAGGCTCATCAGCCGCTGCAGCCACTGGCAGTCCTGCACGTCGCTCTTGCGCCCGGGCACGTACTTCATCTGCCGCGCATCGACGAGCCAGACCTTCAGCCCGTGCTGCTCCAGCACCTCGAACACCGGGATCCAGTACACACCCGTGGACTCCACGGCCACCGTGTCCACGCCCAGCTTCACCAGCCAGCAGGCCAGCGCGTTGAGGTCGTCGGTCATCGCGCCGATCTCCCGCACTGGCTCGTCGCCGGTCGCCTCGGCCAGGTGCCGCGGCACCGCCACCCAGTGGCTTGATGCCCCGATGTCGATACCTGCCGCGTTGGGAAAAACCTCGTCCTCTCGCTTGCGCACTGCCATGGGCTGCTCCATCATCGTCAATGAACGGCAGCGCCATGGGAAGCGTCGATTTCGACTCGATCTCTCAAACGGGATGCGGCTTGCGCCGCTCACCACTGTCGCCGACGAATCCCGGACCATGCTCAGAAGCGGGCTCGCAACCGTGGCGCTGCGAACGCCACGGGCTCGCACCAATGACGTGTCGGTCATACCGGCGCTGCCGTTCACCTTGTAACGCAGCAGCACCATCGTTTCTTCGCGAACGCCGGGCGCATTCATGGGCTTGGGATGCTCTCAAGAAACAGAACTGAAGGCAGCTGACTTCATGCAGCGGCCTCCACGGG
>JBMLPD010000108.1:0-4356 GCA_049242285.1 Rubrivivax sp. | reverse complement strand
GTGCCCGACGTGGGGCCGGTGGTGGCCCGCAGCATCCACACCTTCTTCGCCCAGCCGCACCACCGGGAGATCGTCAAGCAGTTGCAGGCCTGCGGGGTGCGATGGGACGAGCATGAAGGCGCCGCGCAGGCCGCACCCGGCCCGCTGACGGGCAAGACGCTGGTGCTGACCGGCACCCTGCCCACGCTCTCACGCGACGAGGCCAAGGCCTTGATCGAGGCGGCGGGCGGCAAGGTGGCCGGTTCGGTCTCCGGCAAGACCGACGCTGTCGTCGCCGGCGCGGAGGCCGGAAGCAAGCTGGAGAAGGCGCAGGCCCTGGGCGTGACCGTGCTGGACGAGGCGGCCCTGCGGGTCTGGCTCGCGGGGGCAGGCGCGCCCGTCAGCCCGGCGTGACCCGCGGCGGCCTCAGCGCCAGCCACAAGGCCCCTGCACAGCAGGCCATGGCCGCCCACTGCAGCAGCCCCAGCGGCTCGCCCCTGACGGCTGCGCCCGTGACCATGGCCACCATGGGCACCATGATCGATGACAGGCCCGCCACCTGGGCCGGCAGCATGCCCACGATGGAAAACCAGGCCAGGTTGCCGATGCACATCGGCACCAGGGCGATGTAGGCGATGGCCGCCACGCTGGGCCACGAAGGCCAGAACCAAGGCCCCTGGCCCAGGGCCAAGGCGCCCAGCGTGATGGGGACGGACGAGATCAGCAGTTGCCACCCCGTCAGCACCATCGCTGCGGCACGCGGGGGACGGCGTTTGAGGATCAGGGTGCCCACGGCCCAGCCCACGCCCGCCAGCAGACCCAGGGCGAATCCGGCCGGCGCCTGCGCATGGGCGCCACGGCCGGCGTGCAGCAGCAACCCGACGCAGGCGGCTCCCAGCGCCAGCGCTGCCAGCATGCGGCGCGTCAGCCGCTCGCCCAGGAACGCGGTTGCGATGACGGCCGCCCACAGCGGCATGGTGAAGCCCAGCACGGCGGCCTGGCCTGAGGGGATCATCACGGCGGCGTAGGTGCTGGCAATGTTCCACACCACCAGGTAGGCCAGCGAGGCGGCCAGTACCGTGGGCCAGTCCTGCCGGTCGATGTGCAGCGGCAAACCCCTGAGCCGCGCCACGCCCAGCAGCGTCAGGCCTGCCACCGGCAAGGCCACGGCCCGGAAGGTCCACACCGACACCTCCTGAACCGCCAGGGCGAACAAGGTCCAGTTGGTGCCCCATACCAGCGTCAGCACCGCCAGCAGGGCCAGCGCGCGGGGCGGGATCGGGTGGTGAGTGGGGTTGGTCCGCAAGCCTGAAAGTATGCCTGTCGGGCCCTGGGCTGCATCGTCGCAATTCTTTACATGTCTTGCGTACAGAATCTGTCGTCCGGCCCGCACGGCCGTGCGTTGCAGGGGTGGGGTCGGGTGAGGAGCCATTCAAGTGTCCAGGCCGGGCGCCCCGCGGAGGTGCACCATCATGCTGAAGATGCTTCGGAGCTTTGTGCGGCACGGTCAGGGAAGGGTCCTTGCCGTCGCGCTGTTGGTGTTCGCAACGGTTGCGGCCCGGGCAGAACCGGGCGCGGTGCCTGATGCGGGGCTTCGGGGGTCGTCCTGGTCCTCTGCACCGGCGGGGGCTGCGGAGTCGTCCTCCCCGGGCTGGCCGCGGCGGGCGGGCCGCTTGTCTGACTTCCAGGGTCGGGTGTGGCTGTTCGACACCGAGCAGGGCCAGTGGTCCGAGGCCTTGCGCAACCGGGCCCTGACGGAAGGCGATCGCCTGTCCACCGAGCGCGGCGCGCAGGCCGAGGTTCGGGTAGGTTCCACGGAGCTGCGCCTGGGGGCCGGCACCGAGCTCGAGATCGTGCGCATGGACGATGCCCGGATGAGCTTTCAGCTCCACCGCGGCAGTCTGGCCGTGCGCGTGCGGTCGCGCGAGATCGCCGCCGAGCTGGAGCTGCTGACGTCCGAGGCGCGGCTGCAGCCTGAGCGTGCCGGGGCGTACCGGGTGGACCGCGAGGACGACACCACCTGGGCCACCGCCTGGCGCGGCGCCCTCCAGGTGCAGACCGTTGACCAGACCTTCGATCTGCCCGCAGGGCAGCGTGTGGAGCTGACCCCGCGTGGTCGCGACCGTGCCACCTGGGTCACCTGGTCAGGGGCTGTCCAGGACCGTTTTGCCGAATGGGTGCAGGCCGATGAACAGCGCGACGACCGCAGCGCCTCCTTGCGTTATGTCTCGCCAGAGATGACGGGTGTGGAAGAGCTGGACCGTCACGGCCGGTGGGAGCGCCACCCCGAATTCGGCATGGTGTGGTCGCCGCTGGTGGTGACGGCTGGGTGGGCGCCTTTCAAGCACGGCCGCTGGATCTGGCACACCCGCTGGGGTTGGACGTGGGTGGACCAGGCGCCCTGGGGTTTTGCGCCGTTCCATTACGGGCGCTGGGTGCTGTGGGGTCACCGCTGGGTCTGGACGCCGGGGCCGCGGGTGGCGCGTCCGGGCTTCGCGCCGGCCTTGGTCACCTTCACCGCCCCGTCGGTGGGGGTGAGTGTGGTGATCGGTCCGTCCAGGCCTCCAGTGACCTGGGTGCCCCTGGCGCCGCGTGAGCCTTACCGGCCCTGGATCGGGCACCGGCCCCATCCTGTGGAGCCTGTGCACCGGCCGCATCTGACGCCTGTGCCGCATGTGTCACATGCACCGCATTCACCGCATTCAGCGCATTCAGCGCATGCACCGTATTCACCGCCGGTGTCCGTCGCACCGGAACTCCCTGTCAGACCCTCGCCCGTGGCGCCGGCCCCCCGCCCCCATGTGGGTGACACGGTGGCGCGGCCCGACCGTCGCCACACACCCCCGCCCGCGACCATGCCGGGGTACGGCCAGGGCCGCTTGCGTGAGACCGATGAGGTGCTGGCGCCGTCCGGGGCGCCTGGCTCGCCCGAAGTGTCGCGACCGCCCCGCGCGACCGCGCCCGTCGCGGCGGCGGCGCCTGCGCCCGTGCTGCGCCTGCCACCCGCGGAGCCGCAAGCCCGGGGTCGTCCCGAGTCTGCAGCCCCCAGGAGCGAGCGGCCTGACAACTTCAACCCGGCCGATCGAGCCCACAAGGACAAGGGTGAGCGGTCAGAGCGCAGTGATCGCCGCGGCCCGCCCGACAGCGCCGAAGGCCGGGGCCGATCCACCACCGAGCACCGGCCGCGGGATCAGCGAGAACGGGCGCAAATGCTGTGAACCGGTGGGGGCGCAGCCTGGCGGAGTCTCAGCCTCGTGCCTGGCCTGCGGCCACCACCAGGGGCCTGAGCGCGGGCCACACGTTGTCCAGGATGCGGCTGTGCGCCTGCGCGGTGGGGTGGATGCGGTCGGGCTGGAACATCTGGCTGGCATCCGGCCCGTCGGCCACGTTCTTCAGCAGGAAGGGCACCAGGGCCGCGCCCTGGGCCTTGGCCACCTGGGCGAACGAGGCAGCGAACTCCTGCGCGTAGGCCTTGCCGTAGTTGGGTGGCAACTGCATGCCGGCAATCAGCACCCGGGCCCCCGCCGCGCGCGCCGCCCTGGCCATGTCGGTCAGGTTCTGGCGCGTGGCGGCCATGGGCAGTCCGCGCAGGGCGTCGTTGCCTCCGAGTTCGATCACCACCACGGCCGGCCGGTGACGGGTCAGCAGCGAGGGCAGCCGTGCCATGCCGCCCGAGGTGGTGTCGCCGCTGACGCTGGCGTTCACCACCGACCCGCGCAGGCCCTCACGCTGCAGGCGCTGCTCCAGCAGCGCCACCCAGCCCTGGCCGCGCGCAATGCCGTACTCGGCCGACAGGCTGTCTCCGACCACCAGGATGACGGGTGGGCTCGCTGACGCGTTGTCGGCGCGTGCTGCAGGGCTTGCCCCCTGAGCCTGGACGGACGTCCCCAGGACGCAGGCGGCCAGGCAGGCGGCAAGGCTACAGTGCAGCCATCGACGACGACGGTGCGCTGTCTCGCCCCAGGAATTGCCCCTGACCCTTCCACCTTCTCGCATGACCGATCCCATCATTGCCGTGCGCCATGTCACCAAGCGGGTGACAGATTCTTCCGGCACGCTGACCATTCTCGACGACATCGATTTCTCGCTTCAGGCCAGGGAATCGGCCGCCATCGTCGGGGCGTCGGGCTCAGGCAAGAGCACGCTGCTGTCGCTCATCGCAGGCCTGGACACGCCGACCGAGGGCACGGTGGTGCTGGCCGGCGAAGACCTGTTTGCGCTGGACGAGGATGCGCGTGCGGCTGTGCGCGCCCGCCGCGTGGGTTTCGTGTTCCAGAGCTTCCAGTTGCTGCCCAACTTGACGGCGCTGGAAAACGTGATGCTCCCGCTGGAGTTGCTGGGTCGGCCCGGTGCGCGGGCCGCGGCCACCGAAATGCT
>JBMLPD010000107.1:0-1634 GCA_049242285.1 Rubrivivax sp. | reverse complement strand
CTGGCAAGTGCATGGCGCTGTCACCCCGAAGGTGAGGCTGCGAAAACAACGCAAGGACCGAGTCCACGCGGTGTGCGGCAAGATGACAAGCGGTCAACTGCCGTTTTCAGGTTGAAGAATCAAAAACGCACCCGGGACGACAACAACCCGACGGGACACATTCCTTCGTGAGGCAACACGCAGCTCAAGACAGTTGACGCCGGGCACGCACGGGTTGAGTCCGCCGAGGCTGCTGACGCAACGCCCTCGGGCGGTTTCTTCGAGCAGCGCTTCTCGCCAGGCCGTCAGACGCTCAGGGAGGAACGGCCGCAGCTTGCGGCAATATTCGCCTGATCACCCGCACGGCGTGTGTGAAGCGCAATCAATCGGGATCGAGCCCGCGCGGCCAGGCGGCTTGCATCATGCGTTGGCGAATCGCGAAGTGCACCAACAACAATCCCCACAGTTCCTGCTGCACCCGCTCTGGCGTCTTGCTGCACAACACCGTGCTGCTGGCGCGCAGGCGCGTCTTGGTGGCCGACATTCATCTTGAGCGCATGCGTTCGCGGCTGTCCTTGCTGTCGGGCAGCAGGTTTTCGAGGCAGGCGCGAATCTTGTCGCCGCGGTGGGGTGCGTTGCCGGGGGTGAAGGGCGGGGACGGCAACAGAAGGCGGCCTGGCGCACGGCGGCGTTCTCTGCCACCTGTCAGGCCACACACCCGCCTGTTCGACGAAGCGCTTCCCCCGGGCCTGGGCCTCGCGCCCCTTGCCAGGGGAGCGTTCCGACGTCCTCGTGTCGGTGCCCGAGCGCGCCATGCTCGAACTGCTGAGCGCCGGGCTTTGACGCCCGCAGCCCAGCGGATGTTCCGGGCCCATGTCGAAGCACCCGTCTTGGCCGCGCCAGGGCTCTACGCAGGAAAGCCGGCTGCAGCGCTCGATCGACAGCGCCCGAGAGATCTTCCAGCTCGACGAGCTGGCTGCGCGTCTGGCGCAAGCGCAGCAGGTGCGCACCAACACGACTTGCAGAGTGCTTTGAGTGACGATGGGGTGTCTGGATCGAGCCCGCGGCCGCGGCTTTGGCGCGCTCAAGGCATCGTGTCTGGCGGGCGTACTGCCAGCGGTGCCGGCCCAGGCCGACGGTTTCTGCATCGCGCTCAAGGGTGGAGTACGTTCGCTGGATGACGCCCAGGCGCAGCGCCACATCGCTCTGGGTCAGGCCCGCATCCTTCGGCACAGCTTGGAGCCGGACGGACAGCCGCCTGGCTGCGCGCAGGCGGTAGCCGGCCATACAGCCCTTGGTCTGTGAACACGATTCACAGACCACAGGCCGTTTTGTCAACCAACAGTCTTCAGGCCGTGAACGTGAACCGCATGGGGGTCAGCCCGTCAGCAGCCGCGTCATGCGCTGAACGTGAGCAGCCGGGTCTTGCAGCTGCCCGCCCTCGGCCAGCACCGCCTGATCGAACAGCAGGTGCGCCAGGTCGTCGAACGAGGCGCCGGACTCCAGCTTCTTCACCAGCGCGTGGCCAGGGTTGACTTCGAGGATGGGCTTGGTCTCCGGCGCGGCCTGGCCCGCCTGTTTGAGCATACGGGCCAGATGGCCGCTCATGGCGCCGTCTTCCACCACCAGGCAGGCGGGTGAATCCACCAGGCGGG
>JBMLPD010000106.1:0-1382 GCA_049242285.1 Rubrivivax sp. | reverse complement strand
TAGGATGACCGCCTCGGCCCGCTACGAACTCCACTCCTGCGCGTGCGCACCGGCAAGCGCCCCACGAACAGCATGAACGTCGAGTACGCCGACTTCAGACGTCTGAAGGTCGCCTGGCTGTATCTGGCCTTCGCCTGCTGCATGGCCACGCTGACGATCAACGAGGTCTACCTGGAAGGCTCCGCGCGCTGGTTGTACGTGATCCCGGTCTTCATCTGGCTGATCGCACGGCTGTCGCCCCTGTGCCGACCCACGCTGTGGTTCGAGTCGATCTGGATCCTCAGCGGCGGTGTGCTCACGGCCGTGTGCTTCAGCTTCCAGGCCACGCTGGTCCAGCAGACGGACCACTGGTTTCTCCCCATCGGCCTGGTCATCACCTTGTCCATGGCGCCCCTGTTCGACCATGTGAAGGTCTACACGGTGGGGTCCCTGCTGATATGGTGGTCCACCTTCGTGATCGTCAAGCCCACCTACCCGGGCGCGGTCGAGACGGCCTACGCCAGCCTGATGTGCCTGGGGTCCATTGGGGTGGCGGTCTTCCTGTGCCACATCATGGCCCTGACCCGGTTGGAGAACGCGCGCCTGTTCGAGCAGATGAGGCACCAGGCCACGCACGACGCATTAACCGGCCTTCTCAACCGCAGGGCGTTGCTGGACGAGGGCTGGAAGCGGGACCGCTCCCCCACTTCGACGGCCCGTGTGTACTTCGCCATGGTGGATGTGGACGACTTCAAGAGGATCAACGATCAGCATGGCCATGCGGTGGGCGATGCGGTGCTGGTGGCCGTGGCCCAGGCACTTCGCGACGCCACGCCGGGCGGGTTGGCCGGACGACTGGGCGGGGAAGAATTCGGCGCCTGGTTCGAGGCGCAGCCCCAGGCCCTGGAAGACATCCTGCACGGCATGCTCGCCCGGGTGCAGCAGCTTGCGCAGGAGCCGATCCGGCCTACCATCAGCATCGGGGTGGCCGAGCACGGCGCGGGCGAAGCCCTGAACCGCTTGCTGCAGCGCGCCGATGAAGCGCTGTACCGCGCCAAGCGGCAGGGCAAGAACCGGTTCGCCCTGGCCCTGGACGAGCCGCAGACCTGAGTCCCTCCCCGCGGGCCGGCCCCGCCGCCCGCCCCGTCGCGCACCCTATCGCCCAGCCGGCGGTCCCACCGGCATGCGACGGCTGACGAAGACGATGGCGATCACGGCCAGTGCGAACGCCAATGTCACGGGGTCCAGCCGCTCGCCGAGGACCGGCACGGCAAACAGCAGCGCCAGGAAGGGCTGCAGCAACTGCACCTGGCTCACACGCACGATGCCGCCCATGGCCAGCCCGCCATACCAGGCGAAGAAGCCCAGCCACATGGAGAACAGGCCCACGTACAGCAGCCCGC
>JBMLPD010000105.1:0-2235 GCA_049242285.1 Rubrivivax sp. | reverse complement strand
GACTGCGCCGAGGCCTTCGACAAGGTCAGCGGCAAGACCATCGTCAGCGCCATCCAGCCCAACGCCGCCGAGCAGGCCCGCGTGGCCGCACTCAACATGGTGGGGCAGAAGACCGAGCTCAAGGGCGTGACGCAGATCAACGTGCTGGACACCCTGGGCCTCATCTCGGCCAGCTTCGGCAACTGGGAAGGGGTGGCCGGCGGCCAGCACGTGGAGCTGACCGAGCCCGACGCGCGCACCGGCGGGCGCCATCTGAGCCTGCAGTTCGCCGACGGCAAGCTGGTGGGCTGCAACGCCATCGGCTGGACGCAGCACGTGGGCGTGATGCGCGGCCTGGTGGAAGGCGCCGTGCCCCTGGGCGAGTGGAAAGACAAGCTGCTGGCCGACCCGACGCTGCTGATGGAGGCCTACCTCGCCCGTGCCCAGGCCCAGGACGTGCACGCCAGCGTGTGAGGCGGCAAGCCCGGCACACTCCCCCCATGCAGATCACCTTCAAGCTCTACGCCAGCCTCACCGACTACCTGCCCGCCGACAAGCGACGCGGCAATGCCATGACGCTGGACGTGCCCGACGGCGCCACCATCGAGCAGGTGACCGAGCCTTTTCAGCTCCCGCAAAAACTCGTGCATCTGGTGCTGGTGAACGGGCGCTACGTCGCCCCGGCCGACCGCGCCACGCTGCCGCTGCAGCCGCAGGACGTGCTGGCCATCTGGCCGCCCGTGGCCGGGGGCTGAAGGCCCTACGTGTCGTCGGCCTCGCCTTCCTTTTCCTCCACGCCTTCCCAGCCGGTACCGGCGTCGTTCGACCGCGAGTACGGCTGCACCGAGCAGGAGTGGCTGCGCTGGATGCCCGAGGCCGTGCATGGCCACCCCTTTGCGCAGGCCGAGCAGGGCCGCCTGCGCGTGGCCATCGGCCAGGGCGCCCTGGTCATCGACTGGCAGGTGCTGCCCCCCCGCGTCATCGCCCTGATCCGGCTGCCACGCATGGCGGTTCGCTTCCGGTTCGATGCCGTGGAGGCCAAGGCCCGCGAAGCCTTCATGAAGCGCTTCGACCTTCACCTGCAGCGCGGCGGCGGCTGAAGACGCCTCCCGTGCGGGCCGCAAGTGCGGCCACCCCCACACCGCAGCGCGCGGGGCAGACAATGCGGGGTTCAGAGCTTCCCGCCATGACCTCCTCCTCCACCGCTCGCGGCGTCCAACTGCAGTACCGGTTCCTGTCGGCGCCGCAGACCGGCAGCCAGGTCGACAACCCACTGTTCGACCTGCTGTCGGCCGTGGCCACCCAAGGCTCCATCCAGGGCGCCGCCCGGGCGCTGCGCCTGAGCTACCGCCACCTCTGGGGCAGCCTGAAGCAGTGGGAAGAGACCGTGGGCCAGGCCCTGGTGGTCTGGCAACGCGGGCAGCCCGCAAGGCTCACGCCCTTTGCAGAGCGCCTGCTATGGGCCGAACGCCAGGCCCGCGAACGCATGGTGCCGCACATCGAGGCCCTGAGGCGCGAGTTGCAACGCGTGATGGAGGAGGCGCTGGACGGCTCGCGCCAGGTGCTGCGCATCGACGCCAGCCACGACCTCATGCTGCCCGTGCTGCAGCGACTGGGGGATGCCAGGGGCCTTCACATTGAGCTGCGCTTTGCCGGCAGCCTGGACGCGCTGCGTTCGCTGGCCGAGGGGCGCTGCGTGGTGGCGGGTTTTCATGCGCCGCCGCTGAGCCGCAGCGAACATTACGCCCGCGCGCTGAAGGCCCTGCTCAAGCCCGGACAGCACAAGCTGATCAGCACCATGCGCCGCAATCAGGGCTTGATGGTGGCTGCGGGCAACCCGATGGGTGCGCGCTCGCTCGTCGACGTGGCGGCGCGGGGCTTGCGCTTTGCGGCGCGAGAGCCCGGCTCCGGCACCGGCCTGCTGGCCGAGCACCTGGCGGCGCACCAGGGCTTTGCGCTGAGTTCTCTGAACACCACGGTGCAGGAAACCAGCCATCTGGCCTGCGCCGCCGCGGTGGCCAGCGGCGCGGCCGATGCGGCCCTGGGCATCGAGGCTGCGGCAGCGCGCTACGGCCTGGGCTTCGTGCCGCTGGTGGAGGAAGACTACTTCCTGGTCTGCCTCGCCGATGCGCTGGAGCAACCCGCCGTGCGGCTGCTGTGCAATCTGCTGCAGGCGCCTGAGTGGCGGCAGGCGCTCCAGGAACTGGACGGCTACGCCTGCCCACCACGCGCAGGCGAGGTGCTGTCACTCACCCG
>JBMLPD010000104.1:0-3474 GCA_049242285.1 Rubrivivax sp. | reverse complement strand
ATGCACGCGCTGATGACGCACCGCGGCGAGTTGCAGCGCCTGACCGCGGACCCGGCCCTGCTGCCCAGCGCGGTGGAGGAACTGCTGCGCTACGAGAGCCCGTTGCAGCTCAACAACCGCCTGGCCACGGCCCCCATCGAGCTGCCGCGCGACGGCCGCGTGATCCCGGCCGGCACCTTCATCACGCTGGGCGTGGGCGCGGCCAACCGCGACCCGGCCGCATTCCCCGAGCCCGACCGCCTGGACGTAGCGCGCAAGCCCAACCTGCAGATCGCCTTCGGCCACAGCGCGCACGCCTGCGCCGGCATGAACGTGGCACGGCTGGAGGCCCGCATCGCCATCGGGCGCCTGCTGGCGCGCTTTCCCGGCATCGCCCCGTTCGGCCCGCCGGAGCGCGACCCGCGGGTGAGGTTCCGCGGGTTCAGAAGGCTGCCGGTGCGCCTGGGGTGAGCGCGCCCGCTTGCCTGTGCTGGAATCTGAGCGATGTCGAGCGGGAACCCCCAACTGACGCTTCGAGAGATCCTGCAGCACGCCCGCAAGCAGAAACACCTCAGTCAGCTTGAATTGTCGATGCGGCTGGGCATCTCGCAACGCCACCTCAGTTTCATTGAGAGCGCCCGGGCCAGGCCCAGCAGGGGCCTGCTGCTGCGCTGGCTGCAGGCCCTGGACGTCACCCCAAGGACGATAGACCGTGCCCTGCTGCTGGCCGGGTTTGCACCGGAGCCGGCGGGCGCCCAGGCAGACGGGCATCCCGATGGGCTTGAGCCCGCACTGGGCGCCTTGCGCCGGCTTCTTGAGGGCCACGATCCATGGCCTGGCTACGTGATCGACGCACACTGGAACGTGCTGGATCTGAACCGGGGCGGCAGGTGGCTGGCAGGCTTGTTGCTGCCGGGAACCCCTTACGTCACGGGCCCTGGCAAGGTCAACCTGCTGGAGTTGATGTTGGCGCCAGATGGAATCCTGAGCAGGCTGAGGAATCTTTCCGAGGTCGGGCCCGCTCTCTTGGCCCATGTTCGCGATGACGCCAACGCGCTACCTGCCCTGCAGCCGAAGGCGGCAGCGCTTTGCGAGTTCCTGCGCAGCCGCTTGGGGGAAGGCGCAATGTCTGCGCCATGGTTCCAGCGTTCTGCGCCCTCCATCGTCTCTCGCTTCGACACACCGTTGGGCGAACTCGCGTTTCACAGCGTGTTCACGACGTTTGGAACGCCCCAGGACATCGACCACGGATCGCTGCGGATCGAGTACATGTTCCCTGCGAGCGTTCAGACGCAGGCAGTGCTGCTGCAAGCACTCGGTTCGCGACCGGAGCGCGCTCCTGAGGTCACGTCGCGGCCTGAAACGGCAGACGAACTCAGACGGTCGCCACCGCATCAAAGGCGGACACGGCAGCAGAAGAAAGCCTAGCGAAGTGGGGCGAGCCGGCCAGAAGCAGCATCCCGATGCCCGCCTCGAACGCGACACCTGCGATGTTTCTGGCCTCCCTGTAGCCCTGGTCCACGCACACGGAGACCAGCCGTCCAAGGGCGGTCCCCATCCAGAGGCAACCCACGAAGTTGAACGCAGAGGCGGAGCCGACCACGATGGGAAGCACGCCCATCAGGAGGAACAGTCCGCCGAAGGTCGCCCGGAACTCCGCGAAGGCCGTCCGGTTCTTTGCTTCCAGGCCCGTGAACCGCGCTGCAAGCTGGGGAAAGAGCAGGCCCATCAGGCCCAGGATCGCGGTGATGATGGCCCCCAGGTGATTCAGGATGGATTCGACAGACATTCGGTCCTCATGACCGGAGCTGTTCAAGCCAGCCCCGGATCTTCAGAAAATGCGACTCGGCGTCGCGGTCGGTGAACAAGTGATGTCGGCTGCCGGGCCACACCTCGGCCGTGACGAGGTCCGCGCTCATCCTTCTGGACGCTCTTCGAATGGCATCGGGATTGATCACGGTATCGGCGTCTCCCCACAGCAGGAGTGTCGGGGTGTCGATGCGGTGAAGGAGTTCCTCCGTCTCCATGCTCGCGCGGGCCAGCTGGCAGGCCATTCGAAGCCCCAGGAACCCGTGCCAGCACAGCGGGTCTTCCTCGAAGCGGGTCTGCTCCTGCGAGATCTGCGACAGCGCTGCGGCCCCGCCCTTGGGAGGTGGGACGATCGGCAAGGCGGGCAGCCACCGACTCAGAAGCCCCAGCAGACCCAGAGCGGCACGAGGCATCCGATCGGCAATTCCAAAGGCAGGACTGGACAGGATCAGCCCGGACACGCCGGAGGGCCGGCACAGGGCGATGCGGCATGCCACAAGCGCCCCCATGGATTGACCCAGCAGCACGATGGGCCGGGCCGTTTCGGCGGAGTGGCCTTGCTCGACGAGGCCGTCGATCACCTCGACGATGGGCGGCAGGTAGTCATCGAAAGCCTCGATGTCAGGCCGGATGCCGGCTCTGCCGTGGCCCTTCAGCGTGACCGCGACGGTCTTCCACCCCAGACGCTGCAAGCGGGCTGCGGTTGTCTCGTACCGGCCTGCGTGCTCGGCAAATCCGTGAATCAGGATGACCGTGCCCCGGGCACGCAGCGCTGCCGAGGCTCCGCCCGACTGTGCCTCGGCCAGCGGCGTTGATGGCGTCAGGTCGCGACTGCTGAAACTGCTGAACACGGGAAGAAACCGCAAAGTGGACACCGAAGTGTTGCCCAAGCGATGCCAGGGGGCAACGACCTGGAACGTCGTTGCGTGCGCGATCCGCGGGTGAGGTTCCGCGGGTTCAGACGGCTGCCGGTGCGCTTGGGGTGAGTCTCCAAGACCTGAGGGCTTCGACAAGCTCAGCCCGAACGGCCCTCCCCCTCCCGCGCCCTGAGCCCTTCGACTTTGCTCAGGACAGGCCTGTCGAAGGGTCGCCCTGAGCCCTTCGACTTTGCTCAGGACAGGCATGTCGAAGGGTTGCCTGAGCCCGAACGGACTCAGCTGACCTTCGCAGCCCAGACCGCCTCGTCGAACCCCACCGTCACCGCGCCGTCGCCCCACTCCACCACGGGGCGCTTGATGACGCTGGGCTGCGCCAGCATCAGGGCGCGGACACTGGCGGCGTCGACGACGGCTTGCTTCACCGGATCGTCCAGCTTGCGCCAGGTGGTGCCCTGACGGTTCAGCAGCCGCTCCCAACCCTGCGCGGCCATCCAGGCGTTCAGCCGATCGGGCGGCACGCCCTGGCGCTTGAAGTCGTGAAAAGTGTGCTCGCGGCCCTGAGCGGTCAACCAGGCGCGGGCGCGCTTGACGGTGTCGCAGTTGGGAATGCCGTACACGGTGATCATGTCTTCGTCCTTCACGGCGCCAGCACGCGCATCGGCTTCGGAAAGCCTTCCACCTTGCGCCCCTTGCGCGCACGCTTGCCCTGGTAGGCGGCCAGCGCCGCCGGGCGGACGTCTTCGTCCTTGGGCTTGCCGCCGCGGCCCTGGCCGGCCACCCGCAGCGTCTCGCCCAACGTGCACACCGA
>JBMLPD010000103.1:0-1884 GCA_049242285.1 Rubrivivax sp. | reverse complement strand
ACTGCGCCAAGGCTGTCAAAGCCGCCTTGCCCCGAGGCCCAGTGGGCCAGCACGATGGCCGTGTAGCCGCCTGAGAGTAGCAGCGGCATGGCGATGCCACCCAGCAGGCCCAGCAGACGCGGCGCGATTGGGCTGAACGCCAGCGCCAGCCAGCCGGTGAGTGCGATTGTGTTCGCCACCTGGAACCAGGCCTCCGGGCTCATGGATCGCTCCGTTCGGGCTTCGATGTACGAGGCATGTCAGCCCGGGTGCCTCTGCTGATGCAAGGTCGTTTTGGCCGCGTTGTCCCCCGGGCTGACATACGGGTCACCACCGATGGGCAAACCGGGGTCGAGCACGAGCCGGCCCTCGACCTGGCCCGCCTCGATGAGGCGATGCGCCTCGACAGCCTCTCCCAGCCCGAAGACACGCTGGATGCGGGGCGTGATCCGGCCTGCTTCGAGCAAGTTGAACAGCGATGACAGATCCTCCTGAAACCATTGCGGATGCTGGCGCCGACACGACGCAATATCGTAGAAGCTGACCGCTGCGTTCGGCCGGTGGGACAACCACTTGATCCGCAGGAAGTCATAACCGAAGCGCAACCGCGCGAGCAGGCCCGGCTGTTCGCCACCAGCCTTGTAGGCCGTCCGGAACGTTGCACTGAAGCCCAGTGCGACCAGTCGTCCGCCTGGCGCAAGCCGCGCCATCACAGATGACAAGGTTTCGCCCCTTGCCGCATCGAGAATGACCTTGAAGCCTCCAAGATCACGCGTCAACCGGTCCAGTGGGCCCGCCGGATCGGCCGTGTCGTAAGCGACGAATGTCGCCCCCAGGCCCTCGACCACGGGCTCCCTGCGTGCCGAGGCCACACCGACCGCCGGCAGCCCGAAGGCGCGGCACAGGTCCAGCGCCGCCAGGCCCACGGCGCCGCTGGCGCCGTAGATCAGCACCTGGTCGCCCGGCTGGGCCTTTGCCTCGCGAAACAGCGCCTGCCAGGCGGTCATGTAACTCAGGATCAGCGGCTCGGCCTGGATCGCGTTCACCCCTTGTGGCACCGCCACGAGGGAGGCGGCGGGACGCACCAGATGGGTCGCGTTGCCGCCGATCTGGGTCAGGTCGGCGACGCGGTCGCCGACTCGCCATCGGCTCACGCCCGAACCCAAGGCCTCGATGCGGCCCACAAAGTCGTACCCTGGCGTGAGCGGCAGGCGCAGCTTCAGCACGGGGTACAGGTTGCGGCGGATCAGCATGTCGGTGAAGACCAGGCTCGATGCCTCGACCCGGATCCGCACCTCACCTTCGCCCGGTTGCGGCAGTCTGGCCTCTTCTACCAGCCGGATCTGCTCGGGGCCACCGAAGGCTCCGATCTCCAGACGCCTGAGCATCACAGCCGGCAACCTCATGCAGACCGCCGAAGGGCGCGCCAGAGGAACAGCAGTCCCAGCGCCATGAACCAGAGCTGGATCGCCGTCGTGGACAACACGATCGAAATCGGCGGCGTGATGCCAAAGAGCTCAAGCGCCGGCATGGCGACCAGCAGGCCAACGACCAGCCCGCTCAGACCTGCCCAGGCCGGCAACTGCTGTTCGCGCAGGATCACCAGACTGGTGGCGATGGCCCAGATCGCGGCAAAGGCCGCCACGCCCAGCATCTCGCCGATGGCCCCGCCCCAGGCGTTGATAGCGGCCTGCATGTGCTCGATCGCAGCACGGCTTTCCTCAGGCAGGCCAGGGGCGGCATGCGCCTCGGCCAGGCTCACGCTGCCGGTCAGCCAGCGCAGGATGCCGATGGCCCGGGCCAGCGCCGAGGCGGCCGCCGCGCCGATGGCGATGAGGGCCAGTGCACCCAGCGCACCAGGCCGCGCGGCCAGCCGAACCGTCAGGACACCGGTCACCAGAAATA
>JBMLPD010000102.1:0-1689 GCA_049242285.1 Rubrivivax sp. | reverse complement strand
GCAAGGGCTTCCACCAGTGTCGAAGTGCGCGCCAGGGCTTCGAAAAGCTCAGCCCGAACGGTTGTTTTGCGAACGCGAGGCGCGGGCCCCGGATGCTCACAAGAAACAGTTGCCAGACCCCAGGCCGTTCGCACTGAGCCTGTCGTCATGAGATTGGGTTGCCCTCAAGCGGTGCACCGTGCCCCGGCACGTGAAGAGCCCGGCATGCAGAATCCGTCCGTTCGCCCCCTGAGCCCTCACGTTTGCAGGAGCACGCCCCATGAAGCTTGTCATCGCCCAGATGAAGCACGAGACCAACACCTATTCGCCCGTGCCCACGGACATTGCTCGCTTCTCGGCGCTGGGTCCCCTGCCGCCCGAGGGCGACGAGGCCATCCGGGCCTACCGCGGCACCGGCTCGGCGCTGGGCGCCTTCCTGCAACTGGCCGAGGAAGTGGGTGCCGAGGTGGACGTGCCCATCGCGGCATCGGCCTGGCCCAGCGGGCCGGTGGAAGACGCCGCCTTCGAGCACATCGCCAGCCGCATCTGCGCGGCCGTGGCGCGCGGCTGCGACGCCGTGCTGCTGGACCTTCACGGCGCCATGGTCACGCAAAGCCATGAGGACGGCGAAGGCGAGCTGCTGCGGCGCATCCGCGCCATCGCGCCGGACGTGCCCATCGGCGTGGCGCTCGACATGCACACCAACCTCTATGACGGCATGGCGCAATGCGCCACGGCCATCGCGGGCTACCAGACCTACCCGCACGTGGACATGCACGGCACGGGGCTGCGCGCCGGCCGCGCCATCCTCGCTCAACTGGCAGGCAAGGCCCGGCCCACCATGGCCTGGGGCCGCCAGCCCATGCTGCCGCACGTGATGCGCCAGGGCACCGACGATGCGCCCAACAAGGAGATCCAGGCCCGCTGCAAGGAGATGGAGGCACAGGGCGCGCTGAGCGCCAGCGTCTTCGTGGGTTTTCCGAACGCGGACATCGAGTACGCCGGCCTGTCGGCCGTGGTGGTGACCAACGGCGACGAAGCGCTGGCGCGGCGCTGGTGCGACGAGCTGCTGGCCATGGCCTGGGCCGCGCGCGCGCAGTTCGTCTACCGCATCGAGCCGCTGGCCGAGTCCATGGCCCGGGCGCAGGCCCTGGCCAACGCCAAACCGGCAGGCGCTGGCCCCGTGGTGCTGCTGGACCACAGCGACAACTGCGCCAGCGGCGGCACCATGGACACCATGACGGTGCTGGGCGCCATCCTGGACGCCGGCCTGGAGGACGTGGCCGCCTTCGCCATCTTCGACCCCGAGGCCGCGCGGGCGATGCAGGCCGCCGGCGTGGGTGCGGAGGTCACCTTGTCGCTGGGCGGCAAGCTGGACATGCCGGCCGTCGGTCTGAAGGGCCAGCCCCGCACCGTGAGCGGCCGCGTGAAGCTGGTGTGCGACGGGCGCTTTCGCAACCAGGGCCCCATGGCCGCTGGGGAACACAACGACATGGGTCTGACCGCCGTGCTGGACACCGGCAAGGTGGAGATCGTGGTCATCTCCAACCACGTGGAGCCGCACGACCTGGCCGCCTTCACCGCCGTGGGCATGGCGCCGCAGCGCAAGCGCTTCGTCATGCTCAAGAGCCGTGTCCACTGGCGCGCCGGCCTGCGCCCGCTGGCCCACGCCGTGGTGGAGTGCGCGGGCACGGGCGTGTGCACCTCCGA
>JBMLPD010000101.1:0-2543 GCA_049242285.1 Rubrivivax sp. | reverse complement strand
AGAACACCTACCGCGAGATCAGCTCCTGCAGCAACTGCGAGGCCTTCCAGGCCCGTCGCATGCAGGCGCGGTTCCGCAACGCGCAGGGCAAGCCTGAGCCCGTGCACACCCTCAACGGCTCGGGTGTGGCCGTGGGCCGCGCCATGGTGGCCGTGCTGGAGAACCACCAGCGTGCGGACGGCTCCATCGCCATCCCTGCCGCGCTGCGGCCTTACCTGGGCGGGGCCCAGGTGTTGACGCCATGAACGCTGCGGCGGTGGATGAGCTGAGCACGCGCCTGCTTCAGGCGTGGGACGGTGCCAGCCTGACAGCGCCGCTGTCGCGCGACACCGAAGGCTTCGATCTTCCGGCGGCCTGGCAGGTGGCGCAGCATCTGATGCAGCGTCGTCTGGCCCGCAACGAGGCCATTGCGGGCTGGAAGATCGGCTTCACCAACCGCTCCATCTGGGATCGCTATGGCGTGCACGCGCCGATCTGGGGCCCGGTGTGGCGGGCAGGGCTGCACCTGCTGGAGCACTCGCAGGCCTCGGTCAGCCTCGGCGGCCTGTGCCAGCCCCGACTGGAGCCTGAAATCGTGTTCGGCTTCGGCTCGACACCGCGCGCGGGCATGGGGCTGGACGAACTGCGCGACTGCATCGAGTGGGTGGCCCACGGCTTCGAGATCGTGCACACCCACTTCGAAGGCTGGCAGTTCACCGCCCCCGACACGGTGGCGGACTTTGCCCTGCACGGCCGCCTGCTGGTGGGCCCACGCGTGCCGGCCGCAGGGTGGGAGCGCATGGCCGAAGACCTTGCGGCGCTGCGCATCGAACTGCTGCAGGATGGGCGGCCGCGCGACACCGGCCAGGGCCGTGTCGTCCTGGACGGCCCACTGCACGCGTTGCAGCACTGGCTGCGGGCCATGGCCGAGCACACCCCGCAGTGGCGCGTGGAGCCCGGTCACGTGGTCACCACCGGCACGCTGACCGACGCCTGGCCGCTGCAGCCCGGCCAGCGCTGGCAGACCCGCCTGAGCCAGCCCCTGCTCAATGGCCTGAGCCTGGCGATCGAGCCCTGAAGGGCTTGCCATCCGCTGCCCGGCGTGTGCCTGGGACACTGCAGCCCTGGGCTACACTCACGCCCTCGATTTCGACCCCGCAGATCGAACCCCGGAAAGGTGGCAGAGTGGTCGAATGCACCGGATTCGAAATCCGGCGTACTGGTTCTCCAGTACCGAGGGTTCGAATCCCTCCCTTTCCGCCATCAAATCGTGTAGGGTCCGGCCAGCGCAGTTGTAGCCTTGCTGCCACCTCGGCACGGCAGGAACTGTTGGTTCTGGGCGTCTGATATGGCGTCCTGTCGCACCCACCAGCATGTCGTCCTCGCACCCCTTGGTCGTGTCTCAAGTCATGGTCTGAACTTCCAGCCGACCTCTCGGGTTCGAGCTCTGCGATTTCCGATCTTTCTCTGAAACTGGTTGCGCTCAGGAAAGACCACCCATGACCCATACCCTACTCATGCTGCTGGCCGCAATCGGCTTGCCCACACTCGCGGCCCTGCTGCTCAGTGGAGAAGTTCGCTCCAGACGCGCCTGGTGGCTGTGCCTGGCAGCCGTTGCCGCGGTCTGCGTGAACATCGGCGCCATGATCATCGGCTCCAGCTTGCGCAACCAGACGCCCGGCCTCGAATACAACTGGATGGGCAAGGTCATTGGCATCGTTCTGACACTGGGAATGTACTTCCTGCTCCCACGGTCCCTGCGCGCCGAGACGGGCATCTTCGCATTGCCAAGAACTTCGGACTGGCGATCGACGATCGCGGTGTCGGCCGGCTTGCTGGTGGTGTTCTGGACGATCGCCTACCTTTTCAGGGACGGCAAGCCCGTCACCACTGAGATGCTCCTCTTTCAGGCCACCATGCCGGGCCTCGACGAGGAGACGATGTATCGCGGTGTGTTGCTGGCACTGCTGGTCGGGGCGTTGGGCAAGCCGTTCTCGGTTGCCGGCGTCCGCATCGGTTGGGGTGCACTGCCGGTGGTTGCGTTCTTCGGTCTTGTACATGGGCTGACCGAGAGCTGGAGTTCGGACGCCATCGCGCCGATACTGGCTGCCACCTTCATGGGCGCAGGCCTGCTGTGGTTGAAGGAGCGGACTTCATCCATTTGGGTCGCTGTGGTCGTACACAACCTGGCGAACATCGGGTCAGTCATGGTGAACGCGCTTCCCAAGGCCACGTGAAATTTCTCAAAGGGCCGTGATATCACTCTGCCGGTTCGAATCTGAACCCTGACCCGCGGGGGGAGTCCTCCTGACCTGAGGCTGTTTGGAAGTCCATCGGTCTTCCTCCGCCAGTACAAGACCTTTGAGCCTGCTGGGCATGTCTGGGTCCGGCGCAAGAGCACTGACGTGCCGCGACAGGCCGGGGATGCCTTCGATCGGTGCAAGTCGGGCCGCGTGAATCTCCAAGGGCCGAATCCGCCACAATCTGCGGCTCAGCTTCTGCCTTGACCCCATGCCCGCCCGCACCCTCTACGACAAGCTGTGGGACGAACACGTCGTCCACAC
>JBMLPD010000100.1:0-4118 GCA_049242285.1 Rubrivivax sp. | reverse complement strand
GGCAACCTCGTGACGATCAGCGCCGAGATGAAGAAGGAATGGGACGACCGCAAGGAAGGCCGCCTGCTGCGCAGCGAACGCCAGTACGGCTACGCCACGCGCAGCTTCACCCTGGCCAGCCCGGTGGATGAAAGCAAGGCCGGCGC
Organism: Rubrivivax sp.; assembly: GCA_049242285.1. Lineage (GTDB taxonomy): Bacteria > Pseudomonadota > Gammaproteobacteria > Burkholderiales > Burkholderiaceae_C > Rubrivivax. The sequence continues at coordinate 3,972 of JBMLPD010000100.1, read as the reverse complement.
CAAATACGAGAACGGCGTGCTGGAGCTGACACTGCCCAAGAAGTCGGCCACGGCCACGAAGCGGCTGTCCATCCAGTGAGCGTCAGCGCCCGCCCCACGGCTTGCGTGACGGGTCTTGGCACCGCCTGACGCGCCTGTGCCAAGTGCCGCCCATCCGGCCGGCGCTTCAGGGACCCCGGGCGCCTCTGGTGTCTCGGCCGCTTCTGGTGTCTCGGTCGCTTCTTCCACGGGTGCAGAAGCCGGGCCCACTCAGGGCGGGGGCCGTGCCCTGTCCGCCGCGCAACTCGTCACCCGCTGCGACCCCGCCGCGCTGGGGTTCGACACCACTGCAGAACTGCCCGATGGCGACACGCCCTTCGGGCAGGCCCGTGCGGTGGACGCCATCCGTCTGGCCTTGGCCGTGCGTGGCCAGGGCTACCACCTGTTCGTGGCAGGCGAGCCGGCCATGGACCACCACGGCTTCGTCCGGCGCCTGCTGGAGCGACACGCGGCGGACCAAGCCGCGCCGCCCGATTGGTGCTACCTGTACAACTTCGCGGATGCCAACCGTCCCCGCGTGCTGAGCCTGCCCCCGGGTCAGGGCCACCGGCTGCGCCAGGCCATGCAGCGCTTCGTGGTCGAGTTGTCCAAGGCCGTCTCTTCGGCACTGGAAAGCGATGTGTACCGCTCCCGCCTGGACGCCATCCAGAAAGAAGCCAAGGAACGCGAGGACGGGGCCCTCCAAGCCCTGGGCGAGAGCGCCGTGAGCCAGGGCGTGGCCCTCATCCGCACCCCGCAGGGCTTTGCCTTTGCCCCCATGGACAAGGGCAAACCGCTGCCCGCAGACCGCTTCGAACAACTGGACGCTCGGGAACGCGAACGCCTGGCCGAGGTGATTGGCGGCCTGAGCCAGCGGCTCAAGCAGGTGCTGCACGAACTGCCCCGGCAGCGACGCGAGATGCAGCAGCGCGTGCGCGAGGCCACGCGCGACGCCATGGCCATGGCCGCAGGCCACCTGGTGGACGAACTCAAGGCCGAGTTCGCGCAGCACCCGCAAGTCAACACCTTCCTGGACGAAGTGCGGCGCGACATCATCGAGTCCGGTGAACAGCTGCGGGAGCAGCCGGCCCCTGACGACGACGATGCCGGCGCGCTGGCCGGCAGCCTGGCCCTGCACCGCTACCAGGTCAACCTGCTGGTGGGCGACGCGGCGCAGATCTCTGCGCAGGCCGCGCCCCGCGGCGCGCCCGTGCTGCTGGACGACCACCCCACCTACGCCAACCTGGTGGGGCGCATCGACCACGTGGCGCACATGGGCACGCTGCTGACCAACTTCACGCTCATCCGCCCGGGATCTCTGCACCGGGCCAACGGCGGCATCCTGATGCTGGACGCGGTGAAGGTGTTGAGCGAGCCGCTGAGCTGGGCGGGCCTGAAGCGCGCGCTCAAATCCGGCCGGGTGGTCATCGAATCGCTGCCGCAGGCTCTGGGGTGGGTGAACACGCTGCCGCTGGAGCCGGAACCGGTACCGCTGGACCTGAAGATCGTGCTGTTCGGTGACCGCCAGCTCCACCACCTGCTGCAATCGCTGGACCCGGAGTTCGATGACCTGTTCAAGGTGGTGGCAGACTTCGAGGACGAACTGCCCCGGCAGGCCGAATCCACGCAGGCCCTGGCCCGCTGGCTGGGGGCCGTGGCTCGTGAACAGGGCTTGCGGCCGCTGACGCGTCAGGCCGTCGCGGGCCTGGTGGACCACGCCGCCCGCCTGGCTGATGATGGCGCCAAGCTCAGCACCCACACCCGCGCCCTGAGCGATCTGCTGCATGAGGCCAACGCCCAGGCCACGCAGGCCGGACGCACCGTGATCGACCGCCAGGACGTCAGCACGGCCCAGACCGCTCGCGTGCGCCGGGCCGATCGCGGGCGCGACAGCGTGCACGAAGAGCTGCTGCGCGGCACGCTGCTGGTGTCCACCGACGGTGAACACATCGGACAGGTCAACGGCCTGGTGGTGGCGCAACTGGGCGAGTTCCGCTTCGCATACCCGATGCGCATCACGGCCACCACGCGGCTGGGCGAAGGCGAGCTGGTGGACATCGAGCGCGAATCCACGCTGGGCGGGCCCATACACGCCAAGGGCGTGATGATCCTGGCCGCCTTCCTGGGCTCACGCTACGCCCAGGAACTGCCCCTGTCGCTGGCGGCCAGCCTGGTGTTCGAGCAGAGCTACGGCCCGGTGGAGGGTGACAGCGCCTCGCTGGCGGAGCTGTGCGCCCTGCTGTCGGCGCTGGCCTTCTTGCCGGTGCACCAGGGGCTGGCGGTCACGGGGTCCATCAACCAGTTCGGCCAGGTGCAGGCCATCGGAGGCGTCAACGAGAAGATCGAAGGCTTCTTCGACCTGTGCCACCAGCGCGGCCTGGGCGGGCGCCAGGGCGTGCTGGTCCCGCGCGCGAACGTCCAGCACCTGATGCTGCGTGACGATGTGGTGGCGGCCGTGGCCGAGGGCCGCTTTCACGTCTATGCCGTGGACGACGTGGACCAGGCCATTGAGCTGCTGACCAGCGTGCCCGCGGGCATGCCCAACGCCAAGGGCGAGGTGCCGGCGGGTACCGTCAACCACCTCGTGGCGTCGCGACTGGTGGAGCTTTCGCTGCTGCGCCAGGCCTGGAGCAGCGGGGGGCAGGCGCACGGCGCCAGGCGGCCTGCGGGGCACAGGCAAAAGGTTCGCCACCGCCCACCACGGCCTGCCCGCGAAGCTTGAGCGGGCTCATCGGCGCCGTCAGGCGGCGCACGGATCATCCATGCATGGCCCTTCAGGCCGGGCGGACCATCTCATGCAATCGAAGCACTTGAACCCTGACATCCACCGGCCTGGCTGCCCCAAGCCGGCGAACCCCGCCGCCCCTGTCGCCCCTGCCGCACAGGCCATGCCACCGAGGCGCTACGCCGGCCTTCATGCGGCGGCCGGGGCGGCCCTGTGCGTGGCCCTGCTGGCAGGCTGTGAATCACCACCCAGCCAGCAAGAGTCAGGCACGGTGATTGGCGGTGTGCTGGGCGGTGTGCTGGGCTCGCAGGTGGGCCGGGGCAGCGGCCGCACCGCGGCCACGGTGATCGGCACGCTGATCGGCGCGTCCATCGGTGGCAACGTCGGTCGATCCATGGACCAGACCGACCGCCTGAAGACCGCGCAGGCGCTGGAATCGGTACGTACCGGACGCTCGAGTTCGTGGCGCAACCCCGACACCGGCACGGCCTACACCGTCACGCCCACCCGCACGCGCCAGACCACCGAAGGGCCATGCCGCGAATACACGGTGGACGCCACCGTGGGCGACCGCCCGGAGCGGGTCTACGGCCAGGCCTGCAGGCAGCCCGACGGGAGTTGGCGCACCGTGCCCTGACAGCGCGCGCCAGCCGGCAAGCTCTTGCGCCCGCTCGCAGCCGCATCGAAGCGCTGCGCCCGCACGCGTTCACCCCGTAAGCAAACCGGCATTCACTCCGTGTTCACTCCGTATTCACTCCGTATTCACTCCGTAACCCCCCTTGCTACCCGCCCACACCGCGCAAGGTCACACCATGAACCCCCTGCCCGACACCACCTCCCTGCCCAATCCCGTGGCCGGGCGGCGCCGAACGGCCCTGGCCGCGCTGGCCGACACAGCCCTGCTGCCTTGAAGCCCGGCCCCATCTCCTGTGCGAGGGCTTCGACAGGCTCAGCCCGAACGGGGGGCGAGGGGCTTCGACGGGCTCAGCCCGAACGGGGATGAGGTCGTGCGGATGGGGTGATCACACGAAAAACGCGAGTGGCGGACCTTGCGAGAGATGCGGCCCTTGCGGAAGACACAGGCCCTGGCGGCATACAAAGGCCTCAATGTGGAAGTCTTCCATGATCCGGAGCGTTGCCCCACATCATGAAAGCCAGCGGAAGACACAGATCCTCGCAGGAGGCGCAGGCCTCGCGGGAGACACAGGCCTCGCGGGAGACACAGGCCT
>JBMLPD010000099.1:0-1797 GCA_049242285.1 Rubrivivax sp. | reverse complement strand
ACGAACTTGGCCGGCGGCAGTTGCGGAATCTGGCTCAGGATGGGCCAGGTGTCGTCGTACAGGTTCAGCTCCGGCAGCACGCGCGTGAGGTCCATGTTGGCCTCCCAGTAGGCGTCCACGGTGCCCACGTCGCGCCAATACGGCCGCCCGTCCACGGAGTTGATGCAGCTGCGCGCGAAGCAGTGGGCGAAGACGCGCCGGCCGTGGATCAGGCGCGGAATCAGGTCGCGGCCGAAGTCATGCGTGGACGCCGCATCGGCGGCGTCGCGCGCCAGTTCGGCAAACAGCAGATCGGCATTGAAGACGTACACGCCCATGCTGGCCAGGGCCATTCCCGGGCGGTTGGGCAGTGGGGTGGGGCAGGCGGGCTTCTCTTCGAAGGCCACGATGCGCTCGTCCTGGTCCACGGCCATCACGCCCAGGCCGCAGGCCTCAGCCACCGGCACCTCGATGCAGGCCACCGTCAGCTCCGCGCCGCGTTCCACGTGCTCCTGCAGCATCACCGAGTAGTCCATCTTGTAGACATGGTCGCCGCCCAGCACCAGCACGTGGTCGGGCCGTGCCTCGCGGATCAAGCCCTGGTTCTGCCACACGGCGTCGGCCGTGCCGTCGTACCAGCCCTCGCCGTGCCGCTGCTGGGCCGGCGCCAGGTCGATGAACTCGCCCAGCGAGTGCGACAGAAAGCCCCAGCCGCGCTCGATGTGGCGGATCAGGCTCTGGGCCTTGTACTGTGTGAGCACGCCGATGCGGCGGATGCCGGCGTTGACACAGTTGCTGAGCGTGAAATCGATGATCTTCAACTGCCCTGCAAACGGCACCGCCGGCTTGGCCCGGCCCTGCGTGAGCTGCTGCAGACGGCTGCCGCGGCCACCGGCCAGCACCATGGCATAGGTGCGCTGGGTGAGGTGGTTGCGGGGCAGATGGGGCATCGGTGCAGGCAAGGAGCGCGTGCGGGAGCCTAGCCGCCCCATCGCCGCCCTGATTGCCCACGCGCAAGGCGCGGGAGCATCTCTGCGGGCCTCCTTCGTCATCTTCGTGAAGCGATCAAGGCGCACACTGCTCTTGCCTTCATCCACCCTGCCCGCCTGGTGCCTGCCGCACAGCCATCGCCAGCCCCATGACCCAGCCCCATGACCGTCCGCCACCTTGACCAGCTTTTCGCCCCCCGCTCCGTGGCCGTTTTCGGCGCGTCCGACCGCCCCGGCAGCGTGGGCGCTACCGTCTGGCGCAACATCCGTCAGGGGGCCTTCGCCGGCCCGCGCTGGCCCGTCAACCCCAAGCGCGAGCGCCTGGGCGAGGACCCCTGCTTTGCCGACGTGGCCAGCCTGCCCGAAGCGCCGGAGCTGGCCGTCATCTGCACCCCGCCGGCCACGGTGCCCGGGCTGATCGAGGCCCTGGGGGCGCGCGGCACCCGCGCCGCCGTGGTGCTGACCGCCGGCCTGGACGCCGCCACCAAGGGGGCCATGCTGGCGGCGGCAGGGCGCCACCTGCTGCGCATCCTGGGGCCCAACTGCCTGGGGCTGCTGGCCCCACATGCGGGCCTGAACGCCAGCTTCGCGCACCTGGACGCCCAGCCCGGCAGCCTGGCCTTCGTGTCGCAGTCCGGCGCCCTGGTCACCGCCTTGCTGGACTGGGCGGCCGCGCGCGGCATCGGCTTCTCGCACTTCGTCTCTCTGGGCGAGCATGCCGATGTGGACTTTGCCGACCTGCTGGACTGGCTGGCCGGCTGCCCGCACACGCGGGCCATCCTGCTGTACGCGGAATCGGTGGAGGGCGCACGCAAGTTCATGTCGGCCG
>JBMLPD010000098.1:0-1066 GCA_049242285.1 Rubrivivax sp. | reverse complement strand
GTCTCGGCCAGGCGGGCCAGGTTCCAGCGTGCGATGTGCGGCTGGTTGGCGTAGGCGTAGCGCCCGCCGTGGTCGATGGAGCTGAACACTGCCTCGGGGTCGTAGGCCTCCATGAAGGCGCAGGGGCCGAAATCGATGGACTCGCCCGAGATCGTCATGTTGTCGGTGTTCATCACCCCGTGGATGAAGCCCACGTTCATCCACTGCGCCAGCAACACCGCCTGGCGCCGGGCCACGGCGCGGAAGAAGGCGAGGTGACGCGCAGGCGCGTTGTCGATGTCACGCAAGACCGGATCGTGCCGGGCGATGGCGTAATCGGCCAGCTGGCGCACGCGCTCCGGTTCGCGCCGCGCCGCGAAGTACTGGAAGGTGCCCACGCGCAGGTGGCTGGCGGCCACACGGGTGAGCACGGCACCGGGCAGCACCTGCTCGCGGACGACCCGTTCGCCCGTGGCGGTCACGGCCAGCGCACGGGTGCTGGGGATGGCCAGCGCATGCAGGGCCTCGCCGATCAACACCTCGCGCAGCATCGGCCCCACGGCCGCCTTGCCGTCGCCCCCACGGGAAAAAGGCGTGCGCCCGGAGCCCTTGAAGGCGATGTCGCGGCGCTGTCCGTGGCGGTCGATCACCTCGCCCAGCAGCAGCGCCCTGCCGTCGCCCAACTGCGGCGAGAAGCCACCGAACTGGTGGCCGGCGTAGGCCTGCGCAATGGGCTCGGCGCCCTCGGGCAGCACGTTGCCGGCCCACAGGGCGGCGGCGTCCTCGGCCCCGAGGGCCTGGGCATCCAGGCCCAGCTCCTCGGCCAGGCCGCGGTTGAGGAACAACAGGCGCGGCTCAGGCACGGCGGCGGGCTTCCACGGCACATGGAAGCCCTCCAGCTCACGGGCGTAGGTATTGTCGAAGGCGAAGGTGGGCACGACGCAGCGGCGGCCTGGGGCTCAGGCGCCGATCTGGCGCGCGTTCAAGGCCGGCTCCTGCGGCACGAAGATCCAGAACAGCAGGTACACCAGCAGGCCCGCGCCACCGAAGAAGGTGAACAGGGCGAAGCCCAGGCGCCACAGCCAGG
>JBMLPD010000097.1:0-5095 GCA_049242285.1 Rubrivivax sp. | reverse complement strand
GCGTGGAGTTGCGGCCGGACGGATCTCCGATCATCGTGGTGAAGTCACCGATCAGCGGAATCACCACATGCCCCAGGTCCTGCAACTGGCGCATCTTGTTGAGCACCACGGTGTGACCCAGGTGCAGGTCAGGGGCGGTGGGGTCCATGCCGAACTTGATGCGCAGCGGCACCCCGGTGGCCTGGGAGCGTGCCAGTTTCTTCAACCAGTCGGCTTCGGGCAGCAGTTCCTCACACCCGCGCAGGCAAACCGCCAGGGCCTGGCGGACCTGGTCGTCCACGGGGTGGGCAGCGTCCCGGGGCGCGATCACGGGGGGGTCAGGCAGCGACATGGCACGACGGACAAGGGGTTTGGGGGCCTTGTGCGGGCAGTCGGTTGCTATACTGCGCCGCACTCGGAGGCAGGTTGACCGCCCATGGCGAGCGACTCTGCAGCACGGCTCCATTCTAGGCGACGGCTCTTTTCATCCCGGGCTTTCGCCGGAGCACCACTCCACGTTTGAGACATGAGCGACTGCCGCACTCCCGGGTGCAGCAGGCAGCGTTTTCTGGCAGGATGTTTCTTGGATCTTCTCGAGCGTTACGGCCAAGCCGCCGCCCTCTTCAAGGCACGACATTCCAGAACCGTCACGCTGGCCGCCGCAGGCCTGCTGGGGGGGCTGGGCGCCGTGGCCTTTGCGGTGGCACCGCTGGCGCCGGACGCGGCTTTGCTGCCTGTCCAGACCGTCTCCGAAAACGTCGCCACCGTGGAGATCGGCCCGCAGCTCGAAGCGCTGGCTGACCATGGTCTGGAGCTGAGCTTCAGCGAAGTCACGCGGCCGGGCGCCGCGCTGGACACCACCCTGCAGCGACTGGGCATCTCCGACGCCGGCACGCTGGCCGCCTTGCGGCAGGAACCGACGCTTCGTCGCGCACTGGACGGGCGGGCCGGGCGTTTGTTGCACAGCCGGGTGGGGGCACGCGGTGAACTGCTGGAGCTGGTGGTGCGCCTGCCCGCCGAGAATTCCGGGTCAGCACCCACTCACTTCACTCGCCTGAGCGTCAAGCCGGAAGGCGGCCGTTTCGCGGTTCGCAGCGCCCTGGTGCCGCTGGAAACGCAGACGCGTCTGGCCAGCGGCACCATCCGCAGTTCGCTGTTTGCCGCCACGGACGAGGCCCGCATTCCCGACGCCGTGGCCACGCAGATGGCCGAGATCTTCTCCGCGGAGATCGACTTCCACCGCGAGCTGCGCAAGGGCGACACCTTCAGCATCGTCTACGAGGCCGTCACGGCTGACGGCGAGCCGGTGCCCTGGAACCAGGGTGCCGGGCGTGTGCTGGCGGCGGAATTCATCAACGGCGGCAAAACCCACCAGGCCATCTGGTTCGAATCGGGCGGCAAGGGTGCCTACTTCGACCCGAGCGGCCGCAGCCGCAAACGCACTTTCCTGGCCAGCCCGATGGAATTCTCTCGGGTGACCTCGGGCTTTGCCATGAGGATGCACCCCATCCTGCAGCGCATGCGCGCGCACCTGGGCGTGGACTACGCAGCCCCAACCGGCACACCCGTGCGCGTGGTGGGCGAAGGGGTGGTGGATTTCGCCGGCTGGCAGAACGGCTATGGCAACGTGGTCCATGTGCGCCACGGCAGTGACCGCGTGACGGTCTATGCCCACCTCAGCCGCATCGACGTGCGCAAGGGCCAGCGCGTGGAACAGGGGCACCGCATCGGCGCCGTGGGGGCCACCGGATGGGCCACCGGCCCGCATCTGCACTTCGAGTTCCGCGTGGGCGGTGTTCACCAGGACCCGCTGAAGATCGCCAAGGCCTCCGAAAGCGTGCCACTGGATCCTGCCGCACGCCCCAGGTTTGCCGAGTGGTCGCGCGTGGTCCAGGGCAAGCTGGATCTGGCCGAGACGGTCGGCGCTCGTCCGGCCTTCGAATAAGGCTTGCGCGCACCATCGCCATGGTGCTGTACGTCGGGCTGATGTCGGGCACGTCGCTCGACGGCGTGGACGGCGTGCTGGCCGACTGGTCCCACCCGCGGCCCCGGGTGCTGGCACACGCCCACCAACCCTTTTCACCTGCCTGGCGCGCTGAACTGCTGGCCCTGAATGCCGCCGGCCATGACGAGTTGCATCGGGCGGCCCTGGCCGCCAACGAGGTGTCCCGCCGCTATGCCGATGTGGTGCACCAACTGCTGCGCGCCTGCGGCCTGGAGGCGAAGGACGTCAGCGCGCTGGGGGCCCACGGCCAGACCGTCCGGCACCGGCCCCAGGACTTCGATGGAACGGGCTACACCCTGCAGCTGATCAACGGCGCGCTGCTGGCCGAACTCACGGGCATCGGGACGGTGTGCGACCTGCGCAGCCGCGACGTGGCCGCGGGTGGTCAGGGTGCGCCGCTGGTGCCGGCCTTTCACGCGGGCCTGTTCGGCCGCGCCGGCCAGCACGTGGCCGTGCTCAACCTGGGCGGCATCGCCAACCTGACCCTTCTGCCCGCCGATGGCAGCGTCAGCGGTTTCGACTGCGGCCCGGGCAACGCCCTGATGGACGGCTGGTGCGAGCGCCATACCGGCCAGGCTTTCGATGATGGCGGACGCTGGGCCGCCGGCGGCCAGGTTGACACGGGCCTGCTGCAGCGCCTGCTGCAGGAACCCTTCTTCGCCAAGGCCCCGCCCAAGAGCACCGGCCGCGACCTGCTGCACCTGTCCTGGGTGGAGCAGGCCCTGCAGTCAGAACCGCCCGATGCCAGGCACGGGCGAACCCCGCAGGACGTGCAGGCCACGCTGGCTGAACTCACCGCCCGCTGCGCCGCAACGGAACTTCACCGCCACGCGCCGCTCACGGCCGAACTGCTGGTGTGCGGGGGCGGGGCTTTCAACCGGCACCTGATGCAGCGCCTGGAGGCCCTGCTGCCGGGTGTGGCCATCGCCTCCACCGCCGCGCAAGGCGTACCGCCGGATCAGGTGGAGGCGCTGGCCTTCACGTGGCTGGCCCACGCCTTCACGCAGCGCCTGCCGGGCAACCTGCCGGCGGTGACCGGCGCTCGCGGCCCCCGGGTGCTGGGGGCCTGGTACCCCGCCTGAGCCACAGGCGGCCGGCCTCAACCGAGCGGCCCGTGCGGAACATCAGACCGAGAACGACGAACCGCAGCCGCAGGTGGTGGTGGCGTTCGGGTTCTTGATGACGAACTGCGCACCCTGCAGATCTTCCTTGTAGTCGATCTCGGCGCCCACCAGGTACTGCAGGCTCATGGCATCGATGAGCAGCGTGACCCCGTTCTTGGACATCTGCGTGTCGTCTTCGTTGATGACTTCATCGAAGGTGAAGCCGTACTGGAAGCCCGAGCAACCACCGCCTTGCACGAAAACGCGCAGCTTCAGGTCCGGGTTGCCTTCCTCCGCCACCAGATCGGCCACCTTGGCCGCGGCGCTGTCGGTGAAGACCAGGGGCACAGGCATCTCGTCAGCGGAGGGGACCGGCAGTTCTGCAAGGGCGTTCATGTCATTCCTTTGTTCAGTGGTCGTTCGAAGCAGCAAGCTTCAGGGCAGGCCTGTCGGCATTCTTCAACGGACGCAACTCCCCGTCAATGAGGGCTCCCGGGTGCATTTCAAGCAACTCGTAGTGCACGCTGCCCGTCACCCGTGCCAGGGGCTGCAATTCCACCAGGGCCTCGGATTCGACCGGGCCTGTCACGCTCCCGTTGATGATCACATGGGCGGCCTTGACCATGCCCGTGACCTTGGCTTTCTCGCTGATGACCACCAGGGTGGGGCCTTCGCCGGCGCCCAGGACATCGCCCTGCACCTCGCCATCGATGCGCAGGCCGTCGGCAAAACGGATCGGGCCATGGATCAGCGTGCCTTCACCGATGAGACTGCGTATGGGCGGGGCTTTCCTGCGTCCGAATGGCATGGCATGAACCTTTGCTTGATGTCACAGGGCCAGAGTCTGCGTGGCCTTGACCGCGCCGGCCTCGTCCAGAACCTTGACCTGCAGGCTTTTTATCACGGCCTGCGGGGGATGGTCGATCAGCCCCTCGACGCGCAAGACCTGCTTGAGCTTCATGTCCTTTGCGCCGCCGGCTGCCGGCAGACTCCAGGGACGGCCCGCCAGGGACCCCACCACCATCAACTCATACCGGCCTGAGAACTCGGCACTCGACCGGGCACCTTGCATCACCAGCATCTGGTAGCGCAACTGCCCCGGTCCCTGGACTTTCGCCTGCAGACCCCTGACCTGCAAACCAGGGCCGGAGGAAGGAATCAGGCGCTCGAAAAACCCCAGATCGGCCTTGAGCGTTCGAGCCTCCTCTTCCAGCTGGCGAACGGCCTGCGCAAGGCGCTCCTGCGTCACACGCTCGGCCTTGAGCAGGCTCTCGGCCGAATGGGCCACGGACAGGGCACGCTCGTTCTCGGCGCGCAGGCGCTGCACCTCGGCCTGCAGTTGCGCCGCCTGCGCCTTCACGTCCCGGTCCAGCCCGGCAATGTCCTTGCCGAACTCGAAAGCCCACAGCGCAATGGCGGCAGAGAACCCGAACACCACCGCCACCACCGCCCAGCGCAAAGGCCAGGGCAGATGGCTGCGAACGATCATCCGGGGGGCGCTCACCGACAGGCGGCGGCGCCACAGTTTCCAGCGCATGGCGCGGTGGGCGATGCAGGCACCCGCGCGGGCCCCTGCACCAGCGCGATCAGCGCTTGCTGAACTGCTTGCGGCGGCGCGCGCCGTGCAGACCGACCTTCTTGCGCTCGACCTCGCGCGCGTCACGCGTCACGAAGCCGGCACGGCTGAGTTCGGGCTTGAGTGCGGCGTCGTAATCGATCAGGGCGCGGGTGATGCCGTGACGCACCGCTCCGGCCTGGCCGGACTCACCGCCGCCATGCACGTTGACCTTGATGTCAAACGACTGGGCGTTGGCCGTCAGCAGCAGGGGCTGCTGGACGATCATGATGGAGGTCTGGCGGCCGAAGTACTGGTCCAGCGGCTTGCCGTTGACCTCGATGACGCCGGAGCCTTTCTTGATGAACACGCGGGCCACCGACGACTTGCGGCGGCCAGTGCCGTAATTCCATTGTCCGATCATGGCCGTCCTCAGATCTCGAGCGGTTTGGG
>JBMLPD010000096.1:0-1394 GCA_049242285.1 Rubrivivax sp. | reverse complement strand
TTTGACGCCGGGCGGCGCGGCTTCCCCATCTTCGCCAAGGCCAACGGCATCGGCAACGTGCAGTGGACCAGCATGGACCCCCCGCTGCGCGAGACCATGCTGGTGCGCGGTGACATCGATGCCATCACCGGCTTCTCCTTCACCTCCTTGCTCAACCTCGAAGCCCGCGGTGTCAAGACCGAGGACATCGTCGTCATGCCCTACGCCGACCATGGCGTGAAGCTGTACGGCAACGTCATCATCGCCAGCCCCAAGCTCATGCGGGAGAACCCGGCAGCCGTCAAGGGCTTCCTGGCGGCCTTCACCAAGGGCGCCAAGGAGGTCATGGCCAACCCCGACGCCTCCATCGATCTGGTCAAGGCACGCGACGGCATCATCGACGTGGCCCTGGAAAAGCGCCGCCTGCGCATGGCCATCGACGCCGTGGTGGCCAGCCCGGACGCCCGCCGTGAAGGCTTCGGGGTCGTGGTGCCGGGACGTCTGGCGCTGATGGCTTCGCAGGTGTCCGACGCCTTCAACACCAAGACCCGGGTGAACCCGGACAACGTCTGGACCGACGCCTTCCTGCCCTCGAAAGCCGATCTGAACATCCTTCCTCCAGCCCGGAAGTGAAGCCTCAGGCGCTGACATGAGTCACTTCGTCGACTTCCGCAACGTCTGGCTCGCCTACAACGACGAGTTGCTGGCGCAAGCTCACTTTGCCGTCGAGGACATCTCGCTGCAGGTCACCGAGGGCGAGTTCATCGCCATCGTCGGCCCCTCGGGTTGCGGCAAGTCGACCTTCATGAAGCTCACCACGGGCCTGAAGATGCCCAGCCGGGGCACCATCCACATCGGGGGCGAGCCGGTCACCGGCCCGCTGAAGATCAGCGGCATGGCCTTCCAGGCGCCCAGCCTGCTGCCCTGGCGCACCACCGTGGACAACGTGCTGCTGCCGCTGGAGATCGTGGAGCCCTACCGCTCCAGCTTCCGGGCCCGGCGCAAGGAGTACGAGGCCAAGGCGCGCGGCCTGCTCAAGAGCGTGGGCCTGGGCGGCTACGAGGACAAGTTCCCCTGGCAACTCTCGGGCGGCATGCAGCAACGCGCCAGCATCTGCCGCGCGCTGATCCACGAGCCCAAGATGCTGCTGCTGGACGAGCCCTTCGGCGCGCTGGATGCCTTCACGCGCGAGGAACTGTGGTGCGCCCTGCGCGACCTTCACGCCCAGCAGAAGTTCAACGTCATCCTGGTCACGCACGACCTGCGCGAAAGCGTGTTCCTGGCCGACACGGTGTACGTGATGAGCCGCAGCCCCGGCCGCTTCGTGGTCAGGCGCGACATCGACCTGCCCCGCCCGCGAGACCTGGAAGTGACCTACACGCCGCAGTTCACCGACATCGTGCACGAGCTGCGCG
>JBMLPD010000095.1:0-1687 GCA_049242285.1 Rubrivivax sp. | reverse complement strand
TACGGCCCGGACACCGAAGGACCTTCCCCCATGGCAGTGACCACCGTCGCCCAGTTCGCCGCGCAGCTCAACCGGCCGACTTCCACCCTGCTCGAGCAGTTGCACTCGGCCGGGGTGGCCAAGGCCTCGCCCGACGACGCACTGACCGACGGCGACAAGGAGCGCTTGCTGGAGTACCTGCGCACGTCGCACGGCACGGCGTCCACCGAGCGCAAGAAGATCGTCCTGACGCGCAAGAGCACCAGCGAGATCAAGCAGGCTGATGCCTCAGGCAAGGCCCGCACCATTCAGGTTGAAGTGCGCAAGAAGCGTACTTTCGTCAAGCGTGACGAGGCCCCCGCAGCGGAAGAACCGGCCGCGCCGGTGTCCGTGATCGATGTGCAGGAGCAGGCGCGCCGCGACGCGGAAGCCGCGGCGCAGGCCGCGCTGCTGCAGCGTCAGATGGAAGACGCTGCCGAGCGGCAGCGTCAGGCGCAAGCCCAGGCCCAGCGTGAGCGGGAGGCGGCCGAGGCTGAAGCCGCCCGCATCGCGGCCGAGCGCGCTGCGGAGCAGGCGGCAGCGCAGGCCGTTGTCGAGGGTCGGGCGCGTGCTGCTGCCCAAGCCGAGGGCGCCCCGACAACGCCGCCCGATGTGGCGCCACAGCCCGTCCAGGCCACGCAGCCCGCAGCGGTGCCAGTGGTCGCGGCCAGCGCCGCGGAGGTGCCGGCTGTTTCGGCCCCAGCGGCGCCCGCCGAGCCGGTCAAATCCGGCCTGCGCGTGGTCAAGGCGGCCGATGCCGATGCCAGTGCGCGTCAGGCGCAGGCGGAAGCCGATGCCCGTCGTCGCAAGGCCGAGACCGAGGCCGCCGCCATTCGCGAGATGATGGCCCGCCCACGTTCGGTGTTGACGGCCAAGAAGGCCGAGGAACCCAAGCCGGCGGAGGCCGCAGGCATCAAGGGCACCATCCACAAGCCCGCGGCCAAGCCCGGAGCCCCCGGGGCCACCGGCACGACCACAGCCAAGGCGGGTGAGAAGAAGCAGGTCAAGAGCGAGAAGCTGTCTTCGAGCTGGGCCGATGACGCCGCCAAGAAGCGCGCGCTCAAGACCCGGGGTGACACGGGCGGTGCAAGGGCCGGCTGGCGCGCGCCGCGCGGCGGCCGCCGAGGCGAGCGTGACGAGGGCTCCAGCTTCGTGGCGCCGGCCGAGCAGCAGGTGCAGGAAGTGCACGTGCCCGAGACCATCAGCGTGGCAGACCTGTCCCACAAGATGAGTGTGAAGGCCAGCGAGGTCATCAAGCAGCTGATGAAGCTGGGCCAGATGGTCACCATCAACCAGCAGCTCGACCAGGAGACCGCGATGATCGTGGTCGAGGAGATGGGGCACAAGGCGCTGGCAGCCAAGCTGGACGATCCCGAGGCCTTCACCGAAGAAGAGCAGGCCGCTCAGACGGCCGAGGAGCTGAACCGGGCGCCAGTGGTCACCGTCATGGGCCATGTGGACCACGGCAAAACCTCCTTGCTGGACTACATCCGCCGCGCCCGTGTGGCTGCGGGCGAGGCCGGCGGCATCACCCAGCACATTGGCGCCTACCACGTCGAGACGCCGCGCGGCATGATCACCTTCCTGGACACCCCGGGCCACGCTGCGTTCACCGCGATGCGCGCCCGCGGTGCCAAGGCCACCGACATCGTCATCCTGGTGGTGGCCG
>JBMLPD010000094.1:0-1740 GCA_049242285.1 Rubrivivax sp. | reverse complement strand
GCAGGGGCGCCACTCAAGACTTGATCTCCATGGCCGAGCGCAGGCCGTCGCTGAGGAGGTTGAAGGCCACGGAGGTGATGAAGATCATCACGCCAGGCAGGGCGGCAATCGCCGGCTGGGTGTAGATGGCCGTGCGCAGGGTGTTCAGCATCAGGCCCCACTCGGGCTCGGGCGGCTTGACGCCCAGGCCCAGGAAACTCAGGCCCGAGGCCAGGATCATGGACACCGCGATCAGGCTGGTGGCGTAGACGAAGATGGGCCCCAGCACGTTGCCCAGCACGTGCACCCGAACGATGGTGAAAGCGCCAGCGCCCGAGGCCCGCGCGGCCTCGACGAAATCGCGCGAGCGGATCTGCGTGGTCACGCTCTCGGCCACGCGGGCAATGGGCGGGATGAACACCACGGTGAGCGAGATCAGCGAGTTGGTGATGCCCGCACCCAGCGCCCCCGACAGCGCAATGGCCAGCAGCACCGAGGGGAAGGCGTAGAAGACGTCGATGGTGCGCATCAGCGCGGTGTTGAGCATGCCGCCGGCAAAACCCGCCACGATGCCGATGAGCGAACCCAGGAAGAAGGCGCACACCACGGGCGTGATGCCCATGAACAGCGACAGGCGCGTGCCCACCATCAGGCGCGACAGCAGATCGCGGCCGAGCTCGTCGGTGCCCAGCGGGTGGCCCTCGAAGCCGATGGGCTTCAGGCGCGACAGCATCGAGGCCTTGTAGGGGTCGGCCGGCGCGAGCATGGGCCCGAAGACGGCCAGGATCAGCAGGCCCAGCACCACGAGGGCCGCGCCCATGGCCACCTTGTCGCGCAGCAGGCGTCGGGCGACGGTCTGCCAGTAACCGGGCGAGCGCTCGAAGGCGACGCCCGGCACCTTGCGCGGGTCGACCGTGATGTGGAGCATGTTCATGGGGTGCCGCTCACGGTGTCAGCTGCGCGCGATGCGCGGGTCCAGCAGGGTTTGCACCACGTCCACCACCAGGTTCAGCAGCACGAAGAACAGGGCCAGCACCAGGATGGTGCCTTGCAGCAGCGGCAGGTCACGCTGGAAGATGGCCGAATTCAGCAGAAAGCCCGTGCCCGGCCAGGCGAACACGGTCTCGATGAGGATGGAGCCGCCCAGCAGGTAGCCCAGTTGCAGGCCCATCACCGCCAGGGCCGTGGGCGCCGCGTTCTTCACCACGTGCCCGAAGATGCCCAGGTCGGTCAGGCCCTTGGCGCGCAGGCCCACCACGAACTCTTGCGCCAGGATCTCGGCCACCAGGGCGCGCACCGTGCGGGCGATGATGCCCATGGGGATGACGCTCATGGTCAGCGCGGGCAGCACCATGTGCTGGATGTGCGCCCAGTTCCACACCCACTGGTCTGAGCCGCCCGGGCCGGCGCCGCTGGCCGGCAGCCACATCAGCAGCGAAGAGAAGATGATGACCAGCACCATGCCCAGCCAGTAGTGCGGCACGCTGACGCCCAGCACGGCGGTGAAGGACGCGGCCTTGTCCACCCACGAGTTCTGGAAGTAGCCGGCCACGAAACCGAAGAGGCAGCCCAGCATGAAGCCGATGAGTGTGGCCAGCAGCGCCAGACGCAGCGTGTTCACCATGGCCTTGAAGACCTCGGCCGTCACGGGCCGGCTGGTGGCGATGGAGGTGCCGAGGTCGCCCTGCAGGGTGCGCCAGATCCAGCCGGCGAACTGCTCGGGCAGCGGCCGGTCGAACCCGTAGATCAGGCGCATCTGCT
>JBMLPD010000093.1:0-1648 GCA_049242285.1 Rubrivivax sp. | reverse complement strand
CGCACCTGCGCAAAGATCTCGCCGTTGGCGCGGTCCACGGCTTCCATGGCGGCCTTGTTGCCGTACCACGCCACCTGCACCTTGTTGAAGCGCATGGCCTCGATCACGCCGGCGTAGTCCGGGGCATAGAAGGACTTCACCGTCAGGCCCGTCTTCTTCTCCATGTCGCGGAAGAAGGGCTCCCAGCGCTCGCGCTGCACGCTGGCGGCATCGGTGGCGATGATGCCGAAGTTGATTTCCTGGGCCTGCGCGGCCCAGGCGGCTACACCCAGCGTCAGGGCGGCCAGACAACGATGGAGCTTGGTGGTCATGAGAAATTCCTTCCGGACAGGGGGACAGAGGACAGAAGATCAGATGCGTTTTTCGATGGCGGTTCGTCGAGCAGCTGCGAGCCTCATCAAGCAGCGCGGGCCTCGGGAAACGGCACGCTTTCAGTTGCGTCATGGCCAGGCTTGAGGCGATCAGCAGGTTGAGCTCCTGCGGCGTCCTGCGCGTACGGCTCATCGATGAGCTCGTCTGCGGCCGTGCCGTAGAGGTCACGCAAAAAGGCGGGGGTCAAGGCGGAGGTCGGGCCGTCAAAGACCAGCTCACCCTGGCGCAGCGCGATGACGCGCTCGCAGTAGCGCCGAGCCAGCGCCACGTGGTGAAGGCTGATCAGCAGGGTCATGCGGCGCGTCTGGTTCAGCTCCAGCAGCAAGTCCATCACGCGCCGCGTGGACTCCGGGTCCAGCGAGGCCACAGGCTCATCGGCCAGCAGCAAGCGCGCGCCCTGCACCAGGCAACGCGCCACTGCAGCACGCTGCTGCTGGCCTCCAGACAGGGTGGAAGAGCGCTGAAAGGCTTGATCGGCCAGACCCACGGCGCGCAGCACATCCAGCGCCCGGGCCCGGTCTTCCAAGGTGTACCGCCCCGTCAGTGAGCGCCAAAGCGGCGTTTCGGCGGCCACACCCGTGAGCACGTTGGTCAACAGCGGCAGACGCCCCGCGAGGTTGAACTGCTGGAAGATGATGCCGATGCCGTGGCGCATCTCACGCACCTTCGGGTCCAGTCGGCCCGCCTGTTGCAGGCACTGGCCATGCACCTCGACCCTGCCCGATCCCCTGTCCAGGGTTTCCAGGCCACACAAGGCGCGCAGCAAGGTGGACTTGCCGGATCCCGAGGCACCGAGCAGCGCCACGCGCTCGCCGGGCCGCACCGAGAACGACACCGAGGCCAGTGCGCGGCGAGGACCGCCTTCCGTGTGAAAGGTCTTGGAAACTTCTCGGACGACGACGGCCCGCAGCGCTGATGAAGACATTCCGGAAGCGTAGGCACCCGGTGTGACGGGCGCGTGACAGTCGGCCAAAAACGTCATGTCGCCCGCTGCAACCAGATCAGAGCGCGAGCTTGAGCTTGAGCTTGAGCTTGAGCACGGGCCGTGCCGCTCCACGTGACCCACCCGCGGCCTGGCGGGTGGCACGGTCTTCGATGCTGCCCCGGCTGGCACGGCCATGTCACCTGAGGGCTTCAGCGTCCTGGGCGAGGGGCCGCGGACCGGGCCGTCCAAGGCCGGGAGGCCCGCGCGCGGCGGCCCTTCGCGGCAGACTCAAACCCCGATCACCCCACCGTCTTCACGCGTGATGACGATGGTGGCCGAGCGCGGACGGCC
>JBMLPD010000092.1:0-1017 GCA_049242285.1 Rubrivivax sp. | reverse complement strand
GCCCCAGGCCGGCGCAGGCCGACATCAGGTGCTCGATGGTCTGCACCTTGGGCGCCCCGGGGTCGCCGCCGGGGCTGATGGTGGAGGCCATGCGCGTGTCGCTGACGGCAAAGGCGGTCACGGGAATGTCCACCGGCACGGGCAGATCGGTGCGGCGGAAGGTGATGCCGTGGTCCGCCGGCGCGGGCCGCAGGGTGAGTTCCACCTTCTGGCCGCTGTGCACACCCACGCCCACGGCGCGGGTGATGGACTTGAGGGTACGTTGCGCGAGCATGAGCCGATTGTCCACCAGGAGGGCTCTGCGTACCTGTTCAGCCCCCCTACCGTGAGGGTACCTTTTCAGGCTCCCTTCCCTGAGGGCCCGCTCCACCTCAAGCCACTGCTGTCTGCGGCATCAAGCCTGAAGGCGCCTGCCCTTTGATCCATGCCAACACCGCCTGCTGCATCCAGCCCAGCAGATCGCGCCCCTGCCGCTGGCAGGTCAGCATCGCCGTGCAGCCGTTTGCGATGAACTCGTCGCCGCGTCGGCTGCGGGTGGGCCCCGAGATCTTTCGCTTGAGCACGACCATGCGCAGTGCCTGCTCGGCTGCGTTGATCGTGGGCGCCACGTCCTTGCGCCCCACGAACTGCCACAGTGCCGACCACAAACTGAGCACGCAGGCGCAGGGGGCCGCCATGCGCTGAAAGTCCCGCAGCAAACCGGCCCGGCACACCTGCCGCCGTTCGGGCTGCAGACGCGAGTGCGCGGCATGGCGGTCCGAGATGATCAACGCGGCGGGCTTGTCGCCCATCAGGCCCGTGAACACACAGCGCGCCCGCAAGGGCAGCACCTGAAGCGCCTGAAGCACCTGAAGCACCTGAAGCACCTGAAGCATCTGAAGCATCTGAAGCACCTGCAGCTCCTGAAGCGCCTGAAGCGCCTGCCGCATGGCCCGCCTTGGCGTGCCCGCCGCCCCGGCCCAGTTGCCTGCCACGCCCTCGCGCAGCATCGGCGTCTCGTCCATGTGCACCACGGCG
>JBMLPD010000091.1:0-4051 GCA_049242285.1 Rubrivivax sp. | reverse complement strand
CCCACGGGCGGGCTGATGGACATGTCGTTGTCGTTGAGCACCACCAGCATGTCGGGCAGCTCGCCGACATGGGGGTCCCCCGCGTTGTTCATGGCCTCGAAGGCCATGC
The DNA here is from genome assembly GCA_049242285.1 of Rubrivivax sp. Lineage (GTDB taxonomy): Bacteria > Pseudomonadota > Gammaproteobacteria > Burkholderiales > Burkholderiaceae_C > Rubrivivax. The sequence continues at coordinate 3,942 of JBMLPD010000091.1, read as the reverse complement.
CGGCCGTCATGGCGCCGTCACCGATGATGGCCACCGCCCGGCGGTTCTCGCCCTTGAGCTGGGCAGCCCGCGCCATGCCCAGGGCTGCGGAGATGGAGGTGGAACTGTGGCCCACGCCAAAGGTGTCGTACTCGCTCTCCTCGCGGCGCGGGAAGCCGCTCACGCCCCCCATTTGGCGCAGCGTGTGCATGCGGTCGCGCCGGCCGGTGAGGATCTTGTGCGGATAGGTCTGGTGGCCCACGTCCCACACCAGGCGGTCGTAGGGCGTGTTGAACACAAAGTGCAGCGCCACGGTCAGCTCCACGCTGCCCAGGTTGCTGCCGAAGTGCCCGCCGGTCTGGCTGACGGTGTCCACCACCTTCTGCCGGACCTCGTCGGCCACCTGGCGCAGTTGCAAGCGCGACAGCCTGCGCAGATCGGCGGGGCTGTCAAGGGTGGGAAGCAGCGCTGAGGTCATGGGGAACTCTTGTGGTGCACACCAGGCGCCGGACAGACGGCCGCCGTCGTCGAACGTGCCCGAACCAGGGCCTGGGGTTCAATTTTCACGGTCCACGACCTTGTCGGCAAGCATTGACAGTGCCTCGGTCGAGGTCAAGCCGGAACCCGCCAGGGCATCACGGGCCTGCGCCCGGAGTTCCTGCGCACAGTCCCGGGCGCCTTGCAGCCCCATGAGCTGCACGTAGGTGGGTTTGTTCTGCTCCAGGTCCTTGCCTGCGGTCTTGCCCAGCACCTCGGAGGCCTGGGTGACATCCAGCACATCGTCCACCACCTGGAATGCCAGGCCAATGGCCGCGCCGAAATCGGTCAGCGCACGCAGCGCCCGCGCGTCGCAGGGCCCGCAGGCGGCGCCCAGCATCACGCTGGCCTGCAGCAGGGCCCCGGTCTTGCGGCGGTGCATGTCGCGCAGAACCTCTTCACTCAAGGGCCGGCCCACGCTGGCCAGGTCGATGGCCTGCCCACCGGCCATGCCGGCATGGCCAGCGGCCCTTGCCAGCAAGGCGCAGAGCCGGGCCTGCATGACGGGCTCCACCCCGTGCTCGGGCGTCAAGACCTCGAAGGCCAGCGCCTGCATGGCATCCCCGGCCAGCATGGCCTGCGCCTGGCCGAACTGCACATGCACCGTCGGCTTGCCGCGGCGCAGCACATCGTTGTCCATGCAGGGCATGTCATCGTGAATGAGCGAATAGGCGTGAATGAGCTCCACGGCCACGGCCGCGCGCAAGGGCGCCTCGCCCCGAGCCTGCACCGCATGCGCTGCAGCCAGCACGAGCAGGGGCCGCAGGCGCTTGCCGCCATCGAGCACCCCGTAGCGCATGGCCAAGCCCAGCCCCCCCGGCGCCTCAGCCGGCACCCAGGTCTCCAGCGCATGCTCGACCTCCGCAAGCGACTGCCGCACCCAGTCGTCGAACGAACGGGAGCTCATCCCCGGCCTGCCTCCAGCGGCTTCAGGTCGCCGTCTTCCATGACCTGGACCTGCTGCTCCACCGCCTTCAGACGTGAGCGGCACAGCGCCAGCAGTTCGGCGCCGCGCCGGTAGCCCTCCAGAAGCCGGTCCAGCGGCATCTGTCCGCTTTCCATGGCGGATACCAACTGCTCCAGTTCCGCAGCCGCCGCCTCGTAACTCAGCTCGCCGGCGGCAGGGGGTGCTTCTGGATGGGGACGGGATGACGTTCGAGACATGGCGTGACGGGATTCTAGGCCCGCCGCACAGGCGATCACCGCCGCCGCAGGGGGGCATGGGTAGAATCCGCTCCCCGCTTCGGCAGGGACCAGTGCATCGGCTTTCCCGATCCGTCGTGACTCACCCGCAGGGCCTCCGGGTGGGGGTTTGACATCCTGACCATGGAGATCCTTTGGATCATGTCCGACCTGAGCGTCAGTCTCCAAGCTCTTGAGCGCAGCCGCGCTCAATTACCGGTTTCCAGCTACTTCGACGAGGGACTGTTCCGCCAGGAACAGTCGCTCATCTTTCAGTCGCACCCCAGGTATCTCGGGCACGAACTCAGCGTGCCCGAGGTCGGAGACTTCCAGTCGCTTGCGCAGGAGGCGCACGGGCGTGCGCTCATCCGCTGCGCCAACGGCGTGCAGCTGCTGTCCAACGTATGCCGGCACCGGCAGGCCGTGATGCTCAAGGGACGCGGCCGCACGGGCAGCCACATCGTGTGCCCGCTGCACCGCTGGACGTACAGCACGGAAGGCACCCTGCTCGGGGCCCCGCATTTCGCTGAGGACCCCTGCCTGAACCTGCGCAACTACCCGGTGCAGTCCTGGAACGGCTTGCTGTTCGAGCGCACGCCGGGCAGCCGCGATGTGGTCAAAGACCTGGCAGGCCTGGGGGTGCAGCGCGAGTTGTCTTTCGAGGGCTACGTCTTCCACTCGTCGCAGGTGCACGAGTGCGATTACAACTGGAAGACCTTCATCGAGGTCTACCTGGAGGACTATCACGTCGCGCCCTTCCATCCCGGCCTGTCCGGCTTCGTTGACTGCGCCGACCTGCGCTGGGAATTCGGCCACCAGCACTCGGTGCAGACCGTGGGCATCCACCACGCCCTGGCGCGGCCCGGTTCCGACACCTATCGACCGTGGCATCAAGCCGTGCTGGACCGCCACGAAGGACGGTCCCCAGCCCAGGGCGCCATCTGGCTGACGCTGTACCCCACGGTGATGGTGGAGTGGTATCCGCAGGTGCTGGTGGTGTCCACGCTGCACCCCAAGGGGCCGCAGAAGACGCTGAACCTGGTGGAGTTCTTCTACCCCGAGGACGTGGCAGCTTTCGAGCCCGAGTTCGTGCAGGCCCAGCAGGCAGCCTACCGGGAGACCCTGGTCGAGGACGACGAGATCGCCGAGCGCATGGATGCCGGTCGCCGGGCGTTGATGGAGCGCGGCGACGACGAGGCCGGGCCCTACCAGAGCCCGATGGAAGACGGGATGCAGCACTTCCACGAGTGGTACCGGCGCGTGATGGGGTCTGCAGTCGGATGATCCGCCTGCCCGGGATGGCGCTCGAGGCCGGGCGCTGAAACCCCGCGGCGGCGCCGCCCGTCAGGCTCGCCCGGCATGGCCTGCGCCACGGCCGTGATGGTGGCGCCTTCGGCCCTGTTCGCACCGAGGGGTCTGACCTTCGGCTGCTGTGCTGACTCTTGCGCCGGCGGCGCCGTCCTGAGCGGAACGCGGGTGGCTTGGCCCGGGGGCCCGGCACCACACAGCGCGCCGTGGCCGTAGCAGGGCCGGTTGGCGGACGCTTGACCGGCATCAAGGCCGGCGCGCAGCGAAGGTTCAGACTGGACATCGGGCCCGCACACCGCGCGGGAAGAACAGGAGATGGGCGATGTACCAGCAGATTCTCGTGCCGACCGATGGGTCGGAGACATCCCTGCGCGCCGTGCAGACCGCGGCTTCCATGGCCAGGCTGACGGGGGCGCGGCTGGAGGTCCTGAGCGTGAAGGAACCCTTCCCCTACAGCGCGCTCTCGGAGATGCAACCCGTGCCGCCGCAGGAGTTCTTCGACGCCCAGGAGCGCACGGCGCAGGCCCGGGTCTCGGCGGCGCTGGAGGCCGCGCGCACCCAGGGCGTGAAAGCCGAAGGCGCCACGGTGGAGGCTCTGCACCCCTGGGAAGCCATCCTGGACCACGCCAAGGCCAAGGGCTGTGACCTGGTGGTCATGGCCTCACACGGCCGGCGCGGGCTGGGCGCGCTGCTGCTGGGCAGCGAGACACAGAAAGTGCTGACGCACAGCACCCTGCCCGTGCTGGTGATCCGCTGAAGACGTGAAGCTGCCTGCAGCCTGGCGGCTTCAGTGCACGTGCAAGACCCCCGTGGCGGCCGTCACCAGGGCCAGACCGGCGGCCAGCCAGGCCACCTGCACCAGCACCTGGCGCCAGGTAAGACGCTGCTGCAACTGCGGCAGCAAGTCGGCCACGGCCACGTAGATGAAGCTGCTGG
>JBMLPD010000090.1:2003-5703 GCA_049242285.1 Rubrivivax sp. | reverse complement strand
GGCCCTCGACAAAGTCTGCGGCCTTCACCATCGTGTTCAGCTCGCGGTTCAGCCGGGCCACCACATCGGGCGCGGTGGCGCGCTTCAAGCTCGAAATAGCCCGCCCTTTCCGCTCCTGAAACAACTGTCCGCAGCCCTCAGGACCGTGACGGAAAGAAATTCCCGTGAAACCCTAACGGCACGGTGTACGGCACGCTGACCGTCGCTCGCGCCTCCATGGTGCGGGAATCAAGCACGTAGAGCCGGCTCTCGTCACCTCCAAGGCGCCCGCCCACAGCCAGCACAACCCCGTCGTCAACATCTGCTGCGCCTGGGCGCCCTACGAACACCGGCTCTCCGATGATGAAGTGTTCGTCGTGGAAGCAGCGCATGGATGCCGTCGTCACGTCAATGGCCACCACCTCGCTGTGGATCAAGCCCGCTTTCTCCACGTTCGTCGCGCCCCATGATCGACGGTGCTTTCGTCCCGAGACTCGACGGTAGTCAACGTTCGGGAACTCGTGAGCCGCACCCGAGATTTCGACTTCCTCGACGTCGCGTCGTCCGTGGCGCATCGTCCAGCGCAGGTACCGGCCATCGATGGGGGAAGTCAGGCGGTCAGACCGCAGTCGATCGACAACTCCCACGTCGTGCGCCACCACGTCCAGGATGGTCGCATCGGCTTCCTCGAAGGTGTTGATGACGTGGAACACGAAGTGGGCGGGCGCATGATGAAGGTGCTGCTCTCCCGTGCGCCGATCGATGCGCACGAGGGTCGTGCCGTCTTCGGGCGTCCAGCGGAAGTGATCAATGAATCCAAGCTCGGACCAGAGCATCCGCGCCGGCTTGACCCTCAGCGGGTGATCAATCAGCACGACGTGAGCAGGCGTCAGACCGAAGGAGTGCACGTAAGGCAGAGCGCCTCTGCGCACCCGTGCAATCGGTCGGCGCACGCGCTCCGACGGGGCGTGTTCGTAAACCAACACGTGCGGCGAGGTTCCCGCAAGAACGAGAGCCACTCCGACAACGACCTTGTTCTCGAAGTCGAAGTGCGGGTGGGCAATGGTGAGGATCGCACCCTCACGGTCCGACCACTCGATCCGGCCTGTGGTGCGCAGCGTGTCTTTGTCGATCACGAGTTGTTGGGCACCCTCGGTCAAGGCGACGCGTGTCTCGTCATACGGGATCACGTTGACGTTCGTGTTGTCCGTGATCTGCGGGATCGGCTGGAAGAGGCGACGGAGCAGAGGTCGGCGCATCGGGGTCGCGAAGGTCGCGGCACTCAGCGCTCCCGCGGCCGCGTCATGCGCGCCACGGCACTCCAGCAGGCGCTGCGAGAACTCAACACGACCGTCCAGGACCCGGAACTGGTAGAGCATCCCGATCCCGTCAAACCAGTGCGACGCCGACCAGAGGGCGGTGGCGAATCCCGCGGGCGCCGTGCGAAGCAGATCGCCGGCAAGCCAGCAGGGCATCTGCCCCTCAACCCGCGCCTGCGCACGTACGGGATGCAAAGTGGTGGCCCGGAAGGGGTCTCTCCCGGCAAGTCCCGATCGGGTGAAGGCCTCGGCTACGGGGTCTTTCTCACTGAAAGAAGAGATGGTCACGACAGCTCCTGGTCAGAGACATTGCTCAGCCTGTTGACCCCGGGTGGCAGACCGCTGCTCTCGTCGGCCGCGTTCCGCGCCAAGCCGACAATGAGGTCCGCCGTGAGGCTGTGCAAGCGAAGCACTGGTGGGCCCGGCACGCGAAGGCCGGGCGCTGAATCTGAAGGTGATTGCGGAAATTCGGTGCCTCGAAGGCAACGGCCAGGGCGGTTTCGATATGGCCCGGCACGGTGATGCCCGCTTGAACCTGGGCACAGCGCGCGGTTTGCGTGATCCACGACGCAGTGCTGCTCAGGACAGCTCAGATCACGGGCTCGAAAACCCATGAAACGAGCCCGCGGAGGCAGACTTCCATACGGTTGGGACCGCGGGGCCACACCGAGTGAAACTCACGAACTGAAAACTCATGCCAGCCGGTGCGTTTCTGATGCTGTCCTTGTTGGCGCCATGCGATCCATCAGACGGGCAAATCCCAGTGATTCTTCGACGATATGGGGCTTCCAGATGGCCTCAGTACCCAGCATCCGTGCGACCATTCGGTGAATTCGGCTGGGCAGGACCACGATGACGCAAAAGTCAATGTCCGTCGCTGACGCCTGCGCATCGGCATCTTCAAGAACGAAGGAACAGTGAACCTTCGAATGGAACTTCTGGCCGCCTGAAGTCGTGGTCACACTGTCTTCTGAGGTGTATGCGACCGTTTCTCCGAGCGTGAAATGGTCCATCTTGAACACGTGCCGCACATGCTCCCCCTCAACGGTCTCCTCGCAATCAATCGCTGCCGTGGCAGTCAACGGGCCGCCGCCTCTGACACGAAAGAACAAATGTGCAGGAGACGTTTGGGTGTAGATCTGCTCAAGGTTCACGAGCTGGTTCCAAACCAAAGCACGCGGCGCGTTGACGCGATACCGGTAGGGCATGACGATCGACCGTTTTTCAGGAACACTGTAGAGGGTGCTCTTAACGCCTGCGGGCTTTGAAGTCATGATCTCTTTCCTCTTCTTGCAAACTTTGTCGTGAATCCGTGAGCTGGTTCCGGTGATCGCCGATTTTCGATGTCAATGTTTACAGAGGCCACATCGTGCCAGCAAATGATTACAGTGTCAACATTGACGATTCGGCGCTTCAACGGCAGGGCGCCAGGCCCTACCACCACGGCGATTTGCGCAATGCGCTGATCGAGGCCGGACTGCGGCTTCTAGAGGCGCGTCCGCCTGATGGCCCGCTGGAGGACCTGGGGTTGCGCGAGGTGGCGCGCGAGGTTGGCGTCAGTGCGGCGGCCATCTATCGCCACTTTCCGGACAAGCACGCGTTGAAGGCCGCCTTGGCCGCCGAGGGCCTGGCGCGGCTGGCGCGGCGTCAGCAGCAGGCCAGCATGCAGGCCGGCCGCGGCAGCGCCGGGTTCCTGGCCAGCGGGCTGGCCTATGTGCACTTTGCGGCCGAGCACCCCGTGTTGTTCCGGCTGGTGTTCACCCATGCCAGGCCCGACGACCTGTTGGATGCGCCGCCCGACACGGTGCCGACGGCGATGCGCGGCCTGCGTGAAGACATCGCGGAACTGATGCCACCCGGCTGGACCGATGCCCAGCGCAAGGCCGCGGCGCTGCACGCTTGGGCGTTGGTGCACGGCTTGGCGCTGCTGGTGCTGGATCGGCAGATTCCGGCAGACTGGACGCTCATCGAACGCGTGCTGCAAGGGTTCGTGACGGAAGGGGGGGAAGGCTCAGGTCTTGCCTCTTTCCAGCGCCGAACAGCCCTTCCTTGCGATCCCTGAGGCCTGCAACCAGGCGGGTAGCGCGCCGGACCGGCAGCCCCATCGCCACGGCGATAACCTGAAGGGCCGCACTTGACAAGGTCGGCGATGATGCGCTGTGCGACATGCATCGAACGGGTGCCGGCACACCTGGACGCGCGGCGGTTGCAAACCCTGGGCGGGCTGCTGCTGGACAAGCCTGCAGCGCAGGGCTTTGGCACCGGGTTGTGGACCCTCAAGCGCATCGGCGTTCTCAACGAGCGGCGCTGGGGTTCAGGTTCTCAGCCAGACCCACATCTGGCCTATGCCCGGCGAACCGGGCTTCTCGGTGCAAAAGCCCGGCGAACCGGGCTTCTCGGTG
>JBMLPD010000090.1:0-1903 GCA_049242285.1 Rubrivivax sp. | reverse complement strand
GCCAAGCGCGAGGGCCGATTGACTGTCTTCAACGACGAGACCGGGCTGAGCGAGCGGCCAACCCGCGTGCGCACCTGGGCGCCCAAGGGCAGGACGCCCGTCATTCAATTCCACTGCAACTGGACCGGCGCAGCCGTCAGCGCCGGTCTGAGCCCTGCCAACTGCGTGTTCAGACTGCACGGGGGCAGCATCAAGAAGGAACAGCACGCCGAATTCCGCAAGGAACTGCGTGCCCACCTCAAGCGGCCGCTGTCGATCATCTGGGAGGGCTTGAAGCAGGCGGGCACCCCGGGAATCTGACGGCCAGCCGCTTCTGTGCTGCTGCATTGTTGTGAATGCGTGGAGGCCTTGCTGGGCGCCAGGGAGGTCACCGGTTTTCACGGCATGACCTTCGATGGCCTGACGCCGATCACGCAAATGTCGGCGTGCGGGGCGCATTCGCTGCTTTGCGGGGTGATCACCCCTTGGCTGGGCGCGTTCGTCTTGCGCGAACGCTGCCCTGACACCTGGGTGCGCTGACCGGCCTGACCACTCACGGGTTCAGCCGGGCCAGTTCACCCAGCCAGGCAGGCCAGAACAACCCGCCTCGCTCACGCCCCAGGCGCACGACCACGGTCTGCGTCGCCGGGGCGATGTAGATGTACTGTCCGCGCAGGCCCTCGGCATAGAAGTCGTCGCCGGGCTCGGCACTGAGAGCGTCGGGCCAGGCCGCCCCGCCCGGGTTGCTGGTCGCGGCGGCCCGCCCGGCCACCGTCTGGGCAGGCGACAGTGCGCGCCGCCACTGCCAGGCATAGAAGGCCTGGAAGCGGCTGGACGGACGCTCGATGTTGCGGCGGGCGGCGGCATCGGCGCCGGGCCGCTCCTGCACGGCGGTGCTCTGGCGAATCCAATCTGCAGCCACCAGAGGTGATCCATTGGTTGCGCGGCCGTTGTTCAGTACCAGTTGGCCCAGGCGCAGGTAATCCACGGCACGGGCATTCAAGCAGCAGAAGGCGCGGGCCATGCCGCCGGTGGCGCTGTCCAGGCTCCAACTGGCGTCGAATTCGGCGCCCATCGGCTGCCACAGCCGCTGCTGCAGATAGCCCGCAATGGGCGTCGCCACCGCCCGTTCCAGCGCCATGGCCAGCAACTGGGTGTCGCCGCTCTGGTACGAATAGGCCAGATCGGGCGCGGTCTTGATGCGCAATCGGGCCACCTCGGCCTTCAGGTCGGAACCAAGGTAGAACCGCGCGGCCTGCGACCAGGGCGCGGTGTAGCTTTCCTGGAAGTCGATGCCACTGCGCATCATCAGCAGGTGGCGCAGCGTGATCCGGCCAAACCGCAAGTCTTGCGCCAGCAACTCGGGCAGGTAGCGGGTGACGGGATCGTCCACGCTTTGGATGCGGCCGTCGGCGATGGCCATGCCGATCAGCAGCGACACCACGGACTTGGCCACCGAAAACGAGGTGCCGATGCTGCTGCGGCTGAATCCGTTGAAGTACTGCTCATGCACCATCACGCCGCGGCGCAAGACCAGAAGCGCCACGGTGTCACGCGCGGCAAGCTGGGCCGCGGCCTCCTGTGCCGCCAGGCCACCCGGCCAACGCAGCGCTACCGACGCATCTGGTGGTGGTTTGGGCAAGGCCGACGGCACGGCCGCGCGCGTGATCTGCGCATTGTCGAAGTGCTGGTGGTCGGAAATCTCGGCCTTGCCTTGGACCACCATCCACAACGGCAGCGTGCTGCAGCCGGACAGGCCCGCGGCGGCGCCGATCACGAAGCCGGTCAGCAGCACAGCCCAGGCACCGCAGCGCCGCTGTCTCAATGCCGTTCCCATCCGATTGCCCTGCCCATTGCCCACCCCAGGAGCGTCCGGTCACGATGCTATTGATCCAGATGCCCGGCGTCAACCATCCTGAGGGCC
>JBMLPD010000089.1:0-3492 GCA_049242285.1 Rubrivivax sp. | reverse complement strand
ACCTGGACCCGCAGGAGCGGCGCGCCCTCGACGTCAGCCTGGCCGACCACCTGCGCGGCCAGATCCCGGGCCTGCGGCTGTCGGCCGGGGACGCCGCCGCCCTGATGGTGCTGATCGAATCCCTCAACGAGGATGGCTACCTCGCCGACAGCCTGGAAGACATTGCCGAATCCCTGTCCGGCGGGCTCGACGAAGACGATGCCGATGACCTGCGCAGCCGGCTGCGCTGTGCCCTGCACTGGCTGCAGCGCCTGGACCCGCCCGGCGTGGGCGCGCGCTCGCTGTCCGAATGCCTGACGATCCAGCTGCGCGCAGGCCCGGTCACCCCGGCCCGCGAGCTGGCCCTGGCGCTGTGCGCCGAGCACCTGGACCTGCTGGCGCGGCGCGACGTCAAGCGGCTGATGGCCGCCACCGGCGCCGACGAAGCCCTGCTGCGCCAGGCGCAAGCCTTGATCCTGGGCTGCGAGCCCAAGCCGGGCCGGCCCTTTGCCGACGCGCAGTCGCAGATCGTGGTGCCCGACGTGGTGGTGCAGCGCAGTGGCCGCAGCTTCAAGGTGTTGCTCAACCCGGACGTGATGCCGCGCCTGCGCATCAACGACCTCTACGCCGCCGCCATCCGCGGCCAGCGCGGCGGGCCGATGTCGGCGCGGCTGCAGGAAGCGCGCTGGTTCGTGAAGAACATCCAGCAGCGCTTTGACACCATCCTGCGCGTGAGCCAGGCCATCGTGGAGCGGCAAAAGGCCTTCTTCACGCACGGCGAGATCGCCATGAAGCCGCTGGTGCTGCGCGAGATCGCCGATGAGCTGGGCCTGCACGAGTCCACCATCTCGCGCGTGACCACGGCCAAGTACATGACCACGCCGCAAGGCACCTTCGAGCTGAAGTACTTCTTCGGCAGCTCGCTGAACACCGAGGCCGGCGGCAACGCCTCCAGCACTGCGGTGCGGGCCCTGATCCGCCAGATGGTGGCGGCGGAGGACCCGAAAAAACCCCTGTCCGACAGCACCTTGAGCGAGATGCTGGAGGAGCAAGGCATCCAGGTGGCGCGCCGTACGGTGGCCAAGTACCGCGAGGCGCTGAAGATCGCTCCCGCCAACCTGCGCAAGGCGATTTGAGGGCCTGTGAACTGCCCCCTCGTTGCACCGGCCATTCGCGCACCCGCTCGGGCGCTCGGGCACGCCATCACCCTTCTCAGGCCCTGAGCCCCTCATGACCCACCCACGCCTGCCGCAGGGCGAAACACAGGCCCCCCTGAACCGCACGGTAGACCTCTTCCTGCCCGCCGCCGGCGGCTCCGAAGCCCTGCTGGCCGAGGAGGTGCAGCGCCTGACCGGGCGCCCCGCCCAGGCCGGGCGCGGCGGCGTCTGGGCGCAGGGTGACGGACTGCAGGCTCTGCGGCTGAACCTGGAGAGCCGCATCGCCCAGCGCGTGCTGTGGCCGCTGGTGGACGGCCCCTACCGCGACGAGCACGACCTGTACGACCTGGCCCGGCGCGTGCCCTGGCCGGACTGGATCACCCCGGCGCAGACGCTGCGCGTGGATGTCAACGCCCAGGCCAGCCCGCTGCGCAGCGTGAACTTCGCCGCGCTGCGCATCAAGGACGCCGTGTGCGACGTGATGCGCGAGGCCACGGGCGAGCGCCCCAGCGTGGACACCCGCCACCCCGACCTGCCGCTGGTGCTGTACGTGGGCCCGGACCACGCCACGTTGTTCGCCGACACCTCGGGCGAGGCGCTGTTCAAGCGCGGCTGGCGCGACGCCCAGGGCGGACGCCAGGATGTGAAGGGCGAGGCGCCCCTGAAGGAGACGCTGGCCGCAGCCCTGCTGGCGGCCGCGGGCTGGCAAGGCCGCCCCGAGGACGGGCCGCTGCTGGACCCCTGCTGCGGCGCGGGCACCATCGCCATCGAGGCCGCGCAGATGGCCTGCGGCATGGCCCCGGGGCTGCAACGCCGCTTCGCCTTCGAGCGCATGCTGCCCTTCCGGCCGCTGCTGCCGCAGTGGCAGGCGATGCGCGAGGAGGCCCAGGCGCGCGTGCACGCCCCGGCGGTGCCGGTGTTTGCCGGCGACGTGAGCTTTCGCATGACCGACTTCGCCGCCCGCAACGCGCGCCGCGCCGGCGTGCAGCACGCCATCGAGTTCAAGACGGCGGATGCGCTGCAGCGCCCCGCGCCGGCGGCGGCCGGTGTGATGCTGCTCAACCCGCCCTACGGCGAGCGCATCGAGGCCAAGGGCGTGGCCCGACGGGGGGCTCGCGAAAGTTTCGAGGCCGGCGGCAGCTCGGCCGAGTTCTTCAGCGGCCTGGCCGCCCATTGGAAGCGCCACTACCCCGGCTGGACCGCCTGGCTGCTGAGCCCGGACATGAAGCTGCCCTCGCTGATGCGCCTTAAAGAGAGCCGGCGCGTGCCGATGTGGAACGGCCCGATCGAGTGCCGCATGTTCCGCTTCGACCTGGTGGCGGGATCGGCACGGGGCTGAAGAGACCGGATTTCGACCACCCCCGCTCACCCTGAGCTTGTCGAAGGGTCGCCCTGAGCCTGTCGAAGGGCTTCAGCAGATCAGGCGCTTAGCCCCCACCACGCCAGCAAGGCCAGCGGCGCGGTATCGGCGCGCAGCACGCGCGGGCCCAGTGTGACGGGCTGAAAGCCCGCAGCGCGCGCCGCCGCCTCTTCAGCAGGCGACAGGCCCCCTTCCGGGCCGGACAAGGCGAACACCGCCTGATCGCCACCGTCCCTAAGCCCCAGGGCCTGCAGGGCCACCGCGGGTGACACGGCATCGGGGCTGAAACTCAGGACCAGGCGCAGCGTGCGGGGCGTGGTGTCCGCTCCAGCCGCCGCGCCTGCAACCGCCGCGCCTGCGGCCGAACCCGCATCCGCATCCGTGGCCGCACGCTTTCTTGCCAGCGCCTGCAGCCACCCCGCAAGGGGCTGGACCTCAGCCACCTGCGGCACCCAGGCCCGGCCGCACTGCTCGCTGGCGGCCACCGCCACCGCCTGCCAGTGCTCGCGCTTGCGCTGCGCGCGCTCGCCTGACAGGCGCAGCACCGAGCGCTCGCACTCCAGCGGCTGGATGGCGTGCACGCCAAGCTCGGTGGCCTTCTCCACCAGGGTGTCCATGCGTTCGTTGGCCGGCATGCCCAGGGCCAGGGTCAGGCGCTGCGGCATTTCGGGCAGGGTCGCGCAGGCCGGCCCGACGCGAACCATCACCGCCTTGCGCCCCATCTCCAGCAGCTGCGCGGCATGCTCGTGACCCCGCCCATCGAACAGGCGCAATTCATCGCCGGGCTGCACCCGTCGCACCTGGGCATGGCGCGCCGCACCTTCGGGCAGGGCGAATGCATCGTGCTCGACCAGTGTGCGATCGACGTGCAGGCGGATGGTCATGACAGAACCAACTCCTGCCACGCCTGTCTGGGTGACACGATAGCCATTGGGTCCTGAGGATGCCAGCCCAGTACCCGCTGGTCGCCCGTGATGAAGAGTTGCGCGCTGGCCC
>JBMLPD010000088.1:0-16760 GCA_049242285.1 Rubrivivax sp. | reverse complement strand
CGCAGACGCAGACGCAGACGCAGACGCAGACGCAGGCCCAGGCCCAGGCCCCCACGCCCCCCGCCGCCGAGGGCGGCCTCGACAAGGAGAAGCCCTGATGCACGCCACCCCTTCACGGCACGCCGTCCGGCCGCGCTTCAAGCCGGCACTGCAGACGGGCACGCTGCGGATTGCGCTCGCGCTCCCTTTCGTCCTGGGCGGCTGCGCCAGCTCCCCGTCGCCCGAGTGGGACGCACGCTTCGGGGAGTCCCTGCGGCTGCTGCAGGCCTCGCAGCTGATCGCGCCAGACGCGCCGACGCGCCACGGCCAGACGCTGCCGCCCAGCGACGGACGCAGTGTGAGCGAAGCCATGCTGCGTCTGACCGAGAGCTACCGCAGCCCTCCCCCATCCAGCGCCTTGCAGACGGGTAACGGCGGCGCCTCGCCGTCACGTTGAAGAGCCGGGCCCCACTGCCCTCGTCCGCCAACTGCATGAAGCCCGACCGCACCTGCCCGATCCGCAACGCGCGCCGGCGTTGCACCCTGCCCTCACGCCAGCGCGGTGCCGTGGCCCTGGTGGTCGGCCTGACGCTGGCCGTGCTGCTCGGCGCCATCGGCCTGGCCCTGGACAGCGGCCACCTCTACCTCACCAGGACCGAACTGCAAAACAGTGCCGATGCCTGCGCGCTGGCGGCCAGCTACGAACTCACGGGCGCACCCGCCATCACCGCCGACGCCTTCAGCCGTGCCGAGGCGGCCGGGCGGACCCTTGCGCTCCAGAACAAGGTGGGCTTCCAGCGTTCGGCCATCGCCAACACCGATGTGACGGTGGGGTTTGGCAACAGCCTGGACAGCGGTGGTCATTGGGTGGGCGCCGGGGCTGCTGCGCCGGATTCGAAGTACGTCCGCTGCATCCTGACGCGGGCCGATATCTCACCCTGGTTCATGCAGATTCTGGGGGCGGAACCGAAAACGGTGCGCGCCCTGGCCAGCGCGACCCTCTCGCCAGCGCAGACCACTTGCGCCATCCCGATGGGGCTGTGCGTCCAGCCCGGCACATCGGCACCCCACTACGGATATGTCAGGGGCCAGTGGTACGGCCTGGACTTCGATGAAACCGGCAGCACGGCCCGGTTCGGGGGCAACTTTCGCTGGATCGACTTCGACCCCTCCGCCACGACGCCAGGATGCTCGGGCAACGGCGGGCAGGAACTGGCCTGCCTGATGGCCGGCGCAGGGCAATGCAGCCTGCCCACGCCAAACGCCGGGACCTGCTCGACATCGGGCGGCGCCAAGGCCGAGCCCGGCTGTGTGGGCCAGACGGGCAACATCAGCGCCATGGAGGCGGCCTACAACTCCCGCTTCGGCCTGTACAAGGGCGGCGCGGGCAACCCGCAGTTGAGCACTGCCGCACCCGACCTCACCGGCTATGCCTACGCCTGGGAAGGCGGTAAGGGTAACTGGCCGCCGGGGCGCAACGCCTATGCGGGCAGCGTCTCCGGCACGCCCAACTTCGAACAGGCGCGGGCAGGCCACCTGGGCACCGCGCAGGCGGCGGGCCTGAGCCCGGCGTTCCATGGCAACGCCTACAGCCCGTCCACGCCCGCCCAGCACCAGGCCAGCGGCGCCGACAGGCGACGCGTGACCATGCCCATCGTGGATTGCTCCAGTTTTGGACGTGGTCAGCACGCCCCCATCCGCGGCTATGCCTGCGTCCTGCTGTTGGATCCCTATCGCAAGCAGGGCAACAGCGTGAAGAGCAAGGTCGAGTACCTGGGCGCCTCCAGCGACCCGGGCAGCCCCTGCTCCACCTCGGGCATTGCCGGCGACAGCGCCAGCGTCGGGCCCCTGGTCCCGGCTCTGGTGCAGTGAGGCCCGCATGCGCAGGAACGCATGCTTGCCTGGCCGCCGCCGGCCGCCGCGTGGGGTGGCCGTGATCGAACTGGCGCTGCTGCTGGCCCCGCTGGTCGTGATGCTGTTCGGGGTGGCCGAGCTCGGCCGCGCCATCTACACCTACAACAACCTGGCCAAGACCGTGCGGGACGCCGCCCGGCATCTGTCCCAGCACGGGCCGGGAGACGCGCTCATCGCCGCACAGGCGCGCTGCCTGGCCGTGTACGGCAACACCGATTGCAGCGGCGACGCGCTGGCCCCCGGTCTCACGGTCGAGCATGTGGTGCTGTGCGACGCCACCCTGTGCGCGACCACGCATGCGGGCCTGTCCACCGGACTGGGCGCGGTCAATCTGGTGACGGTGGGCGTTGCCCGGTACGCCTGGACCTCCGCCGTGCAGTGGGTGGTGCCGGACCTGCAATTCAACACCATCTCGGTCACGCTGAGGGCCCAGCTGTGAACACCCCGATGGGCACCGTCACCTGCAGCCGAGGCCGAAGCCAGCAAGGCCTGGCTGCGGTGGAGTTCGCCATCATCGCCTCGCTGCTGTTCACGCTGCTCTTCGGCGTGATCGAGATGGCGCGGCTGCTGTGGACCTGGAATGCCGCAGTGGAGGCCACGCGTCATGGCGCACGCCTGGCCACCGTGTGCGACCAGAGCGACCAGCGGATCAAGTCCTCCATGATCCAAAGGCTGCCCGCGCTGGCATCGCAGCACATCGTCATCACCTATCTCAACCCCCCGGCGGCTGACAACACCTGTACCGCAGCAGACTGCAAGGCCGTCAGAGTGTCGCTGCGCAATCTGACGCACCAGGCCTTGATTCCCCTGGTTCCCCTGAGCCTGACGCTGCCACCCATGGCCACCACCCAGCGCAAGGAATTCATGAACAGCACGGCCAACGAGGTTTGCCAATGAAAGTCAAGATCATCACTCCCGACCGTGCCGCCGCCCAGGCCTGGGGCGATGCCTTGCGCAGCGAAGGCGGATTCGACGTCAAGGAGGTGGTGTCAGCCCTGCACGACACCAGCGCCGTGATCAACGGCAGCCGACCGGATCTGGTGCTGGTGCAGACCGCCGGGGCCCAGGACATCGACGCCCTCGAACGCCTGGCCGGTGCCCACCCGGAGCTGGACCTCGTGATGGTCTGCCAGACCCTGGAGGCGCAGATGCTGGTACGCGCACTGCGCGCAGGCGTGCGCGAGGTGCTGCAAGCGCCGTGCGAGCCCGCCGCGGTGGTGGCCGCCGTGGTGGCGACCCGAAGTCGCCAGCGACGGTCGGGGTCGGCACAGGCCAGGCCCGAAGCCCCCGCCTCGGGGCAGGTGCTGGCGGTAGTCTCCTGCAAGGGGGGCTGCGGCACCACCTTCGTGGCCGCCAACCTGGCCCACCTGCTGACGCAGGGCGGCCGGCGCCGGGTGGCGCTGATCGATCTGAACCTCCAGTTCGGCGATGCCGCACTGTTCATCAGCGACGGCCGCGGCGGCAGCCACGTGGCCGAAGTGGCGCGCCACATCGATCGGCTCGATACCGCCATGCTGCGCTCGTCCATGCGCGAGGCCATGCCAGGGCTGTGGGTGCTGGCGGCACCGGACGACCCGGCACACAGCATGGAGGTCGGCCGTGACCACGTGCGGCGCATCGTGGAACTGGCCCGCGAGATGCACGACCACGTGGTGATCGACGCGGGCCGCGCATTGAACCCGGTGACGCTGCAGGCGCTGGACATGGCCGACCGCGTCTACCCCGTGGTGCAACTGACCCTGCCCTTCTTCCGCGACAGCCAGCGGCTGCGCGACATGTTCCATTCGCTGGACTACCCGAAGGACAAGATCCGGTGGATCGTGAATCGCCACCGAAAGGATGGCGAGTTCAGCCTCGACGACCTCAAGCGGGCCCTGGGTGTGGCCGACCTCATCACGCTGCCCAGTCACCACCAGGCCGTGGCCGGTTCGGTCAACCAGGGCGTACCGATCAGCCAGGCTGCGCCAGCGAGCCCGGTGACGCGGGCCCTGCGCGACCTGGCCCGAGAGCTGCTGCCGCCCCCGCCCCCACGTGCGGGCAACCGCTGGCTGGCAGGCCTTTTCAGTACCGCCGCATCCGGAGAGCCACTGCATGAGTCTGCGTGAAAGACTGGGGGCCCCCCACGCCATGGACATGGCAGGACCGGGCGCGCCGGAGGCGGCGCCCGGCGCGGGCACGGCCGCAGCGGACCACCCCTATCAGGACACCAAGGCGCGCCTGCACCAGCTGCTGCTGGACCGCCTGGATCTGGAGGCCATGCAGGCCCTGTCGCCCACGGCCTTGCGGGAGCAGCTTCGACAGACCGTCGAGCGACTGCTCAACGAAGAGAAGCTCGTGCTCAACGCCGGCGAGCGTCGCAACCTGGTGCGCGACATCCAGTACGAGATGCTGGGTTACGGGCCGCTGGAGCCGCTGCTGGCAGACGCGAGCGTGTCCGACATCCTGGTCAACACGTACCGCAAGGTCTACGTCGAGCGACACGGGCGCCTGCAGGCCACGGACGTGACCTTCCAGGACGACGCGCACCTGATGAAGATCATCGACAAGATCGTCTCGCGCATCGGCCGCCGGGTGGATGAATCCAGCCCCATGGTGGACGCCCGACTGCCCGACGGTTCACGCGTGAACGCCATCATCCCGCCCCTGGCCATCGATGGCCCCATCCTGTCGATCCGGCGCTTCGCAGCGGTGCCCCTGCAGATGTCGAACCTGCTGGAGTTCCGCTCCCTGTCGCCGGAGCTGGCGCAGTTCATCGGTGCCCTGGTGGCGGGCCGCGTCAACATCCTCATCTCAGGCGGAACGGGCTCGGGCAAGACGACGTTGCTGAACATCCTGAGCAGTCACATTTCTCACGACGAACGGGTGGTCACCATCGAGGATGCTGCCGAGCTGCAACTGCAGCAGCCCCACGTGGTGAGGCTGGAGACCCGGCCACCCAACATCGAGGGCCGAGGCGAGGTGGCGCAGCGCGCGCTGGTGCGAAACGCCCTGCGCATGCGACCTGACCGCATCATCCTGGGCGAGACCCGCGGCGCCGAGGCCCTGGACATGCTGCAGGCCATGAACACCGGCCACGAAGGGTCGATGACCACCGTGCACGCCAACAGCCCGCGCGATGCCCTCAGCCGCCTGGAAAGCATGATCGCCATGGCGGGCGTGGACCTGCCTGCCAAGGCCGCCCGCGCGCAGGTGGCCGCGGCCATCGGCGTCATCGTGCAGGCCAACCGCCTGCCCGATGGCACCCGCAAGCTCACGAGCGTCCAGGAAATCACCGGCATGGAGGGCGAGACCGTGGCCTTGCAGGAGATCTTCCGCTTCGACCAGACCGGTGTGGGCGAGGCGGGCCGCGTGCAGGGGCATTTCACCGCCACGGGCATCCGGCCCCGGGTCAGCGACCGGCTGACCAGCCGCGGCATCCCTTTGCCCTGCGCACTGTTCGAGCCGCGCCGGCTTGAGGTCTGAGGCTGGAGAGCTGACTTCATGAACCTGACCTTCCTCCTGTTTGTCGTGGCCGCATTCCTGGCCGTGGTGCTGTGCCTGGAAGGGGTTTACAACCTCTGGGCCTCGCGGCACAGCCCCCAGGCACGCCGCATCGCGGCGCGGCTCGAAGCGCTGTCCAGCGACCCGGTGACACGCGCCAGCATCGAGCGCGCCGAACTGGCTCAGCGCCTTCCCCGTCTGAATGCGCTGATCAGCCAGTGCTCGCCGGGCGCTGCGCTGCAAGGCTGGGTGAGCGCTTCGGCCATGCGGATATCGGCCGCGGAACTCATCGCGCTGTCGGCGCTGCTGGGCCTGGTGGGCGGCGTGCTGCCGGGCCTGCTGGGCCAGCCGCCCGTGCTGGGGGCAGCAGCAGGCCTGGCACTGGCCCTCCTGCCCTGGTGGCGGGTGGCGCACCGCAGACAGCGCCGCATCGATCAGATCGAGCGTCAGTTCCCCCAGGCCCTGGACCTGATGAGCCGCGCCATGCGCGCCGGCCACGCCTTTGCCGCCGCGGTACGCATGGTGGCCGAGGAACTGCCCGAGCCGCTGGGCCGGGACTTCCGCATCCTGTTCGACGAAATCAACTACGGCGTGCCCGCGCACGAGGCGCTGGCCCGCCTGGCCCGGCGGGTGCCTCTGCCGGATGTGAGCTACTTCGTGGTGGCGGTGATGATCCAGCGAGACTCCGGCGGCAATCTGGCGGAGCTGCTGGACAAGATCGCGGCCATCGTGCGCGAACGGCTCAAGCTGCATGGCCAGGTGCGCACCCTGTCGGCAGAAGGTCGGCTGTCGGCCTACATCCTGACGGCCCTGCCTTTTGTCGTGGCATTCGTCGTCAACCTGACCAACCCCCGCTTCATGGCGGTGCTGTGGACCGACCCCAGCGGCATGCGCATGTTGGGCACGGCACTGCTGATGATGGTTCTGGGCGTGGTGTGGATGCGGCAGATCATTCGCATCCGTGTATGAGGAGTCCCTGGCAATGACACCCCTTCAATGGGCCTTCCTGGCCCTGGTCTTCATCGGCGTGGTGGCCACACTGGCCGGCGTTTCAGCGCTCGCCCGTCCGAGCCCCTCCCGCCAGCGGCTGCAGGACCTGTCCCTCCACGGCACGGCCCAGGACAGCGGCCCTGCGGCGCGTGGGCGTTGGCTGCAGCAACTGAGCACCTTGCTGCGGCCGATGAGCCGATTGTCGGCACCCGAGCAGGGCTTCGAGAAGTCCAGCATCCGCATGCGCTTCATGCATGCGGGCATCCGCAGCCCCGCCGCGCCCACGGCCTTCTTCGGCGCCAAGAGCGTGCTGGCCCTGGGCCTTCCGCTGGTGGGAGCGGCGGCCCTCAGCGTGCTGGGCCTTGCGCCCAGGGGCCAGAACCTGCCGCTGGTCCTGCTGACACTTGCCGGGCTGGGCTACTACCTTCCCAACCTCGTGCTGTGGAAGGCCGTCAAGCGCCGACAGCGCGAGATCTTCGAGAGCTTTCCCGACGCGCTGGACTTGATGACCGTGTGCGTCGAGGCCGGTCTGGGGACGGAGGCCGCGATGGTGCGCGTGTCCGATGATCTGCTGCTCAAGAGCCCGGCGCTGGCCGAGGAACTGCGCCTGGTGCACCTGGAATTGCGCGCCGGAGCCGACAGGGACCGCGCCCTGCGCAACCTGGGACTGCGCACCGGAGTGGAGGAGGTCGACGGCTTCGTCTCCATGATCAGCCAGGCCGAACGCTTCGGCACCAGCATCGCCGCGTCGCTGCGGGTGCATGCCGACATGCTGCGCACGGTGCGCCGCCAGCGCGCCGAGGAGGCCGCCGCCAAGATCGCCCTGAAGCTGCTGTTCCCGCTGATCTTCTGCATCTTTCCCGCGCTCATGGTGGTGCTGATGGGCCCGGCCATGATCCAGATCTACCGCGTGTTGCTGCCTTCGATGGGCGCGCGCTGAAGGAACTTTCCGATCCGCCACGGCAGCCGGGAATCGGCGTGCTGGCGCGGTGACCCCAGCGGGGGCAGGCCTCATCGGGCTGCAAGACCAGACGGCCAGAAGGTGGCAGGCTGTCGTGGCCGACATCGCCCGTGTGAGCCCCTTGCTTCGGCAGGCACAGGTACGGGCGGTCAAGTGCACCTTGACCTGGCAGCACTGCGCGTGGACTGGGTGTCGCGGACCGGCAGGCTCGGGATCGAGACAGAGCATGAGCATGCGCAGCCACGGCACCGGGCTCACCGGCAAGTATCGGTGTTGCACAGCGTACTCCCCCTGCACCTTCCTTGCTCCACACCACACCTCTTGCGCGCCTGTGGGCCGCCATTCCCGGCAGGCGCCGGTTGCAGTTGCTGGCCTTGCTGGCCTTCACGCTGGTGGCCTCGCTGGCAGAGGTCTTCTCCATCGGCGCCGTGCTGCCCTTCTTGGGCGTGCTCACGGCGCCCGAGAAGGTCTTCGCCCACGCTTATGCGCAGCCGCTCATCGCCTACCTCGACATCACCACACCGCAGGGCCTGCTGCTGCCGGCCACCGTGCTGTTCTGCGGCGCCGCCCTGTTGTCTGCAGGGGTCAGGATCCTCGCCATCTGGCTGCGCACGCGCATGACCTTTGCCACGGGTGCCGATCTCAGCGTGGAGGTCTACCGTCGCACGCTGTGTCAACCCTATGCCGTGCACCTGGCCCGCAACAGCAGCGAAGTGATCGATGCTGTCTCGGGCAAGGTCAACACCGTGATCTTCAGCATCCTCGGTCCGCTGCTCGTCATCGCTTCCAACGCCTTGATGCTGGCGGTCATCCTGGGGGCGCTGCTGCTGTACAAGCCCGTCGTGGCGCTGGCCACGTTCGCAGGCTTCGGGCTGATCTATCTGGTCATCTACCGGGTCAGCCGAGCACATCTGCGGGTCAACAGCCAACGCGTGGCCGTCGAGTCCACCCGGCGCATCAAGTCCCTGCAGGAGGGTCTGGGCGGCATCCGCGATGTGTTGCTGGACCACTCCCAGGCCGTCTACTGCGCCGAGTACCAGAGGGCCGACCGGCGCATGCGCCGCGCGCAGGCCCACAACACCATGACCGCAGAGGCCCCGCGCTTTGCCATCGAGGCGATGGGCGTGTGCTTCATCGCCGGGCTGGCTTTCACGCTGGCGCGGCAACCAGAAGGCTTCTCAGCCGCACTGCCCGTGGTGGGCGCGCTGGCGATCGCGGCGCAACGCGTGCTGCCCTTGCTGCAACAGATTTATCACGCCTTGACGAGCCTGAGCGGGAGCGAGCGGTCCCTGCAGGACACCTTGGACCTGCTGGAGCAGCCCATGCCCGACGCGGGCGATGCGGCGCCGGACCAGCGCATGCCCTTTGAGCATGCGCTGGAGTGCACGGGCCTGGGTTATCGATACCGGCCTGACAGGCCGTGGTCGCTCAGAGGGCTGAACCTGCGCATCGCCAAGGGCAGTCGCGTCGGCTTCATCGGCACCACGGGCAGCGGCAAGAGCACCCTGCTGGACATCATCATGGGCCTGCTGCAGCCCACCGAAGGGCAGTTGCAGGTGGATGGGCAGACGGTTACCGCGGCCAACGCCGGCCTGTGGCAGCGCCGCATCGCCCACGTGCCGCAGACCATCTACCTGTCAGACGCCAGCATCGCAGAGAACATCGCCTTCGGCGTGCCGCGCGAGCGCATCGACATGGAGCGCGTGCGACAGGCCGCGGCCCAGGCGCAGATGGCTCAGACCATCCAGGGCTGGCCCCAGGGTTACGAGACCTTCGTCGGCGAGCGGGGGGTTCGCCTGTCGGGGGGTCAACGCCAGCGCATCGGGATCGCCCGGGCGCTGTACAAGCAAGCCGACGTGCTGGTCCTGGATGAGGCCACCAGCGCCCTGGACAACGGCACGGAACGCGCGGTGATGGACGCCATTGAAGGCCTCGGGCGCGATCTCACCATCCTCATCGTGGCGCATCGCATCACGACCTTGGGAGGCTGTGATCAGATCGTCGAGCTCTGCGGCGGGCAACTGCGCAGTGTGGGCGATGGCTCTGCCCTGCCGGCACTGCAGCAGGCATGGCCCGCACCACGAGCGGCTTTCTGATGCGGCATGCGGCCATCACCGGTCAGCCCGAGCGGACCTTTCACGCACATCCAGGTTGAACCAGGGTGAAGGCCCAATTCCACGATCGCATCGACACGCTGGAGGCCTTGCGCGCGCCCTGGCGGGCTCTGGAAGCGCGCGCGCTGGAACCCAACGCCTACCTGTCAGCCCGGTTTGCCCTGCCCGCCCTGAAGTGGCTGCCCACCCAGGCACCCGTCTGGGCGTTGAGCGTGCACGACAGCGCGGCGCACGGTGCCGAACTGCGGGGGCTGGGCCTGTTTCAGCCGCGCGCCCCCAGACCTCTGTTTCCGCTGCCGCATGCGCAGGTCTATGCCTCGCCGCACTCGTTTCTGGGGGGGGTTCTGCTGGACGCTGAAGTCGCACGCCCCGCCTTGCACACCCTGCTGGAAGCGCTGGCCAGACGCACGACCGGCTTGCGCGTGTTGCACCTGCCCAAGGCCGAGTCCACCGCCAGACTGCTGCATGACGTGCTGGCCGAGCGCGGGATGTCCTGGCACGAGCAGGAGTGGTTCGAGCGGGCCTGCATCGTGCCTGACGCCGAGTGGCCGCGCCGATGGCGCCATCACGTGGGGGCTTCTCGCCTGCACGGCTACGAACGGCAGTGGCGCAAGCTGGCCGAGTCTGGCGAGGTCACATGGCACTACCTGCGGGGCGACGAGGTGCGCGACCGGACGATCGAGCGCTTCCTGGAGATGGAACACGCGGGCTGGAAGGGCGAGCAAGGCACCTCGCTGCGCTCAGACCCGCGCCACACCCGCTTCTTCCACGAGATGACCCGCGCCTTTCGGGACGACGGCAACATTTTCTTCACCGAGCTGCGGCTGAGCGGCGAGGTCATCGCCTCCACCTGCAACCTGGTGTCGGGCAGCGACGGCTTCGCGTTCAAGGTGTGCTTCGACCCCCGCCACGCCAAGCGCAGCCCAGGCCTGCTGAACGAGCTGGGTTTGATGAAAAGCCTGGAACGCCCCGTGGACCCATTCCGGGTCATCGACAGCGGGTCGGAGCCGGGGTCCTTCATCGAGCAGCTCTGGCCCGACCGGGTGCAGCTGCACTCGGGGTCGATCGCGCTGGGGGCATTCGCGAAGGCTGCGGCGCGGACGGCCCATACGCTGTCGCTCCTGCGCCGCAGGTGGATCAGGCGGCCCGCGCCACCCTGAGCTTGAGCCCATCCCGCCGGGCAAGCGGCGCCTGAATCAGCCCCGGTTCACCAGATCCTGTTCAGGCGATGGGCCAGACGTCGCAGTTTGTCCTGCATCCGCTGCGTCCACCCCGTCCTGGGCCGATCCCGACCAGCACGGTCCAGGCTGTAGACGATGCGGTAGGGCCGCGCCTGCAGCATCACGAACTGTCGCTCCTGCGTCAGCGCAAACTCGACATCCATCGCATTGGCGCTGCCGGTGTGCCCTGCCAGCAAGGCCCGGTGGATGTGCAGCAGCTGGGTCGTGAGGTCTGCAAGCTCCGGCTGCCGCAGGATGGGCTCGCCCGCGGCCAACGAGCTTCGGCTGACGAGCTCGGGCTCGAAGACCCCGGTCCAGGTGGCCACCAGGTATTGCTCGGGCAGCTGGTCACCCAGCGCGCCGGTCACCGTGGCGCCGCTCCACTGGGTGTTGATGAACACGGCGTCCAGGCCCTGCTTGTAGGGATTGCCGGTGATGGCCACGCCCGTGGCCACCGCACCCTCGACAAAGGGCTGCACCAGCACGCCCATCGCCACCGCGCGGTGATCGATGCGGTACCAGTCGCGCTCCTCGAATGCCCGCTCCAGCCACACGCTGGCCCACACCTCGCGCAGCGCATCGGCCACCTGCTGCGCTGAAGGCTGGGCAGACACCTGGATGCTGTCGTACAAGCCGGCACCACTGAAGCCGTCCAGATCCTCGGCGTTGGTGCTGCTGCGCAAGATGGACCTGCCGTGCTGCGCCCACGGCTGCAACCTTTCGCACACGCGCGCGAGCACGTCACCGCGCACCGGATGCCGCTGGATGGCCGCGCGCAGTGCCGCCAGGCGTATCGACCGCACACGGGCGTCACGGACAAAGGCGCTGTCGGTCAGCATCGCTTCGATCTCGGCGTCCAGGCCTGCGGCTGCCAGGTGGTCCCGGTAGGCCGAGAACGGGATGGCAAAGCCCCCCGGGGTGGCCAGGCCGTCGAGGCGGGCCAGGCGCCCCATCTGCGCGGCCTTTGCGCCAACGATGCGGGCTGCCCCGTCATCGAGCGTTGCCACGTCGAACAGGCCCTGCACCATGAGGTCAGCGTCGGGGCGCCAGGCAGTGGCCGGACGCCGGGCGGCCCAGGCAGCCTGCGCCTCGGCGGGGTCGGCCCGCTCCACCGAGTAGTCCTGACCCCCGACGCTCAGTTTGACCAGCTGCCCCTCCATCTGGGTGAAGACGTCCAGATCGACGGCTCCGCGCAGAGACATATCGGGCGTGTGGCGGTTGCGGCACAGCACCGCCACATGCGCCAGCGGCGCCTGCAGCTGGCTGGTCACCAGGCCGGCCACGGGCGGGATCTGCTCCGGCACCCATTCGCTGACCACGATGTCGGAGGGCCGCACAGCCGACACATCCAGGCCCCCGCGAATCAACCGCACATGGCCATAAGCCACCCCCAGCACCACGGGCTGGTAGACCACGCAGGCGTTCAGTGCCTCGCTGGACAACACCGGCACGCGCCCATTCAGACGCGCCGCCCGCGCGATCTGCTGCGGTGACACAGGGCGGAACTTCAAGCCGGCCGCGCACCCCACCCGCGCCGCCACGTGCTCGACCATCCAGCCGATGCGCTCGGCCGACAAGGTGTCGCCTCCCGACAGTTCCACCGTCCAGTGGCCGCCATCCAGGTAATGCATCAGCGAGCCGAGCAGGAAGCGTCGGTCGTCCTGCGTGTACTCCCGGATGTTGAACCGGTCGTAATCGGCATAAGGGTCCAGAAAGCGATGCACGAAATCGAAATGCACCTCCCACTTGCGGGTGTCCAGAAAGTAGGTCTTGTTCCCGGCGTGGAGATCGATCACGAACTTGACCGTCTCGGTGCGCGCCACCGTGTGATGCCCCGGACGCGCGTGCAGCCTGACCCAGTCGTCCAGCGTGCGGATGCGCTCCAGATACTGCAGCCCGCGGCCACGCGGGGCGATGCTCAACCACTTCAGCGCCAGTGCCGTCACGCCACCCTCTTTTGCAGCGCTGGAGTTCTGGGAATCGTCATCGGGCGGCGGGCGGACGTGGTGGAGGATGCTGGAAGGCGGTCAAGCCCCAGGTCACCAGCGTACCGGCCCACGCACGGGCAGGCCCAGACGACGCGCAAGTTCGGTGCAGGCGCCGTTGCGCTGACCGCCACACCCTGCGCGCCGCAGGCCGCACGCTGACCAGCATGCACTGTCCCGGCAGCTGCGGTCAGGCCTTGAGGGGGCTTGAACCGCTGCCCGGGGCACGTACCCCCCCTGCAGGCCGCGTGTCAGGCTACCTGTTGTAGACCAGGTCCCTGAGCGCCAGGGAAATCTCCGGGATGTAGCTGATCAGCATCAAACACGTGAGGATCACCCCGATGAAGGGGATCAGGTCCTTGATGATGCGGTCCAGCGAGATCTTGGCCACGGTGCACGCCGCGAACAGATTGACGCCAAAAGGTGGTGTGATCATGCCCAGTGCCAGGTTGACCACCACCACCGTGCCGAAGTGCACCGGATCGATGCCGAAGTGCACCGCCACGGGCACCAGGATGGGCGCCAGCACGATGATGGCGGCGCCCGTCTCGATGAACATGCCGATGATGAACAAGGCCGCGTTCACACCCAGCAGGAAGTAGAACGGCGACTGCAGCACCTGCTCCAGCCACTGCCCGATGGCCCCCGGCACGCCCGCGCGGGTGATGAGGAACGCGAACAGGCCTGCATTGGCAATGATGAACATGATCACCGCGCTGGAGATGACCGATTTGCGCAGGATGGGGTAGAGATCCTTGAGCTTGATTTCGCGGTGCACCAGGGTACCCACGATGAAGGAGTACAGCACCGCCACGGCCGCCGCCTCGGTGGGTGTGAACACCCCGCCGTAGATGCCGCCCAGCACCACCACCGGCATGAGCAGGGCCCAGCCCGCCTGCCAGGTGGCCTGTCCGAACCGCAGGCGGCCATCGCCATCGTTCTTGCCCCAGCCCTTGTATTTGGCGTACAGCCAGACGAACAGCATCAGGGAGCCACCGATCAGCAGGCCCGGCCCGACCCCGGCGATGAACAGCTCACCGATCGACACTTCGGCGCTGACACCGAACAGAATCATCGGGATGGACGGCGGGATGATGACGCCCAGCTCAGCGGACGTGGCCTGCAAGGCCGTGGCCCAGGGCCGGGGATAGCCGTGTTTGATCAGCGCGGGAATGAGGATGGCCCCGATGGCGAAAGTGGTGGCCACCGATGAACCCGACACGGCCGCGAAGATCATGCAGGTGAGCACGCAGGTCATGGGCAGGCCGCCCTGGACGCCCCCGACGATGCTCTTGGAGAACTCGATGAGCCGGCGCGAGATGCCGCCGGTCTCCATCAAGTTGCCGGCCAGGATGAAGAAGGGGATGGCCGCAAGCGGAAACTTGTTGATCGAATTGAACATTTCCTTGACGGAAATGAGCATGTTCGCGTTGGCCAGGTGAATGCCGAGGATGGACGACAGGCCGATGGAGACGGCCACCGAGACGCTGAGTGCGAAGCACAGCAGCATCGTGACGAGCATGGCAAAGCTCATTGTGCAGACTCCAGTTCCATGCGCTTGGGGTCCAGCCAGTTGCCGATGATGCCGATGATGCTGAACACGGCACCCACGGGCAGGGCCAGGTAGGCCCAGAACATCGACACGCCCTCCAGGCCTATCATGGACTGCACGCTGCCGCGCTGGGCGTAATCCCAGCCCCACCACAGGATGATGCCCGTGAGCAGCAAGGCAGCCAGCGCCACCACGGTGTCGAGGAACCGGCGCATGCGCCCGCCGCTCATGCGGTAGAGCAAGTCCACGCTGACCATGGCCCCCTGGCGGAAAGCCGTGGGAATGCCCAGAAAGACCATCCAGATCAGGCTGAAGCGGATCAGCACCTCCGTCCACTCCGCAGGGGACTCCAGGATGAACCGGGTGACGATCTGATGGATGGCCAGGCACGATGCCAGCGCCAACATCAGGCAGGCGGCCGCCATCGAGGCGGACGTGGTCCAGCGCTCGAAGCGCAAGATCTGTTGTTTCATCGGCCCAGGGCCCTTCAGCAAGGGAAAACGCCCGCCAGCGTGAACCGGTCGGGCGTTCTCGGTATCGAAACGCGTCAGAAGCGCGTCAGAAGCGCGTGGGGAGCGCGTGGGGAGCGCGTGGAAAACGCTTGGGAAGACGCTCAGGTCACTTGTAGTTCCGGATGCGATCCAGATTGGCCTTGCCGAACTGCTTTTCGAACTCCGCGTAGACCGGGGCGAGCGTGGCCATGAACTTGGCCTTGTCCACGTTCTCGATCACCGTCATCCCCCGCTTGCGCAGTTCGGCGGCGCCATTGGCATCGTCCTTGTCCACGCGGGCACGGTTGGCCTTGACACCTTCCTTGGCCGCGTCCAGGAAGATCTGCTTGTCGGCGGCGCTGAGCTTGTCCCACACTCCCTTGTTCATCAGGTACACCGAGGGGGAGTACACGTGGCCGGTGAGCGTGATGTGCTTTTGCACCTGGTCGAAGTTGGCAGCCAGGATGACCGACAACGGGTTTTCCTGCCCGTCCACCGTGCCTTGCTGCAAGGCGGTGAACACTTCCGGGAAGGCCATGGGCGTGGTCACGATGCCCAGGCCCTTGTAGGCCGCCACGTGCACCGGGTTTTCCATGGTGCGCATCTTCAAACCCTTGAGATCATTGGGTTCGTTGACCGGGCGCTTGTTGTTGGTCATGTGGCGCACACCGTTCTCGGTCCAGGCCAGGGCCTTGAAGCCCTTGGACTCGAACTTCGCCAGCAATTCCTGGCCGATGGGGCCGTCCAGCACGGCGCGCGCATGGGCCTTGTCGCGGAACAGGAAAGGCACGTCCAGGATGCGCGTCTCCGGCACGAAATTCGGCACCGGCCCCGTGGAGTTGTGGGCCAGTTCCTGAGTGCCCAACTGCACGGACTCCATCACCTCACGCTCACCGCCCAGCGAGCCCGAGTAGAAGTTCTTGATGACGATGCGACCGTTGGTGCGCTTTTCCACCTCTCTGGCCAGCGTGTCGATCGCCTCGCCCGCATGGGAGTTTTGAGCCACCGAGATGGCATTGCGCATGACGATCTGCTGCGCAACGGCAGCAGAGGTCAGGCCGAAGGCCAGTCCCAGAGTCAACAAGAGTTTGCTTGGCTTCATTCGATGTCTCCTCATCAAGGCGCGACACAGACCACCCAACGGCCCGTCTGCCGCGGATGATAGACACCTGGCCCGAGGCCACCATCGGGGTTTTTGCGGGGGCAGCGGCCCCCAGCCGACAGAGGTGATACGCCCGGCCAAGGCCTCACAACAAGGCGCTTCGGGCCGCCTGTGTGATGGCGGCCACCCCGGGGTGCGTGATGCGCCTTTCCACGGAAATGGCGTAGAACTGCTCGACCAGATCGCTGCTGCGACCGATCACCTGAACCCCGTACTGCGCACAGGTCTGCTGCTCGACGACGCTGGGTGAGATGAAGACGCCGCGGCCCTCGCGCCCGAAGGCCTTCATCAGCGCACCGTCGTCGAACTCACCCACCACCCGTGGGCGCAGCGCGTGCAAGGTCAGCCAGGATTCCACCTGGGAACGCACCGTGGACCGGGCCCCGGGAATGAGCATGGGCGCGCCGTTCAGGCAGTCTGGAAACGGGCCCTTCAGACGTCGCGCGAGTTCCGGCGCGCAAAAGAAGCTCATCGACGAACTGCCCAGCGCATGGTTGTAGGCCTTCACCGCCAGGCGCCGGGGAATGGGTTCGTCGGCAATCACCAGGTCCATCCGGTCCAGCGCCAGTTGCGCCAGCAGGTCATCGAAGTGGCCCTCGGTGCAGATCAGGCGCATGGGCTCGCCCAGCGCCAGTGCGGGCTCCAGCAGCATGTAGGCCACGGACTTGGCCACCGCATCCTCGATGCCCACGCGGAACTCCAGCACCCGGTCGCTGCCGCTGCTGCGGCGCTCTCGCATGGCGGCTTCCAGCTCGCTTCCCAGGCCAAAGATCTCATCGGCATAGCGCAAGGCCACGCGCCCGTCATCGGTGAGCTCCAGCTTGCGGCCGCTCTTGCGGAACAGGCTGCGGCCCAGACGGTCTTCCAGCAGCTTGATCTGGCTGGACAAGGTCTGCGGCGTGGTGTGCAGCT
>JBMLPD010000087.1:0-1017 GCA_049242285.1 Rubrivivax sp. | reverse complement strand
CGTGCCCATGACCATCGTCGGCCGTCCCACGTTGCCCGCCAACACCATGCCCGAGCTGGTGAAGTGGCTGGAAGCCAACAAGGGCAAGATCAACCTGGCCAACGCCGGCCTGGGCGCCGCCTCCCACCTGTGCGGCCTGCTGTTCCAGCAGAGCCTGAAGATCGACATGACCACCGTGCCCTACAAGGGTACGGGCCCGGCCATGACCGACCTGATGGGCAATCAGGTGGACATCATGTGCGACCAGACCACCAACACCTCCGCCCAGATCGAGGGCGGCAAGGTCAAGGGCTATGCCGTCACCAGCCCGCGCCGCCTGACCACCCCGGCCCTGGCCAAACTGCCCACGCTGGACGAGTCGGGCATGAAGGGCTTCAACGTCAGCATCTGGCACGGCATGTACGCGCCCAAGGGCACGCCCAAGCCCATCCAGGAGCAGCTCAACGCCGCGCTGCGCAAGGCACTGGCCGACCCTGAATTCATCAAGCGCCAGGAAGCGCTGGGCGCCGTGGTCGTCAGCGACGCGCGCCTGGGCCAGGCCGAGCACAAGCGGTTCGTCGAGGCCGAGATCAGCAAGTGGGGCCCGGTCATCAAGGCCGCAGGCCAGTACGCCGACTGATCTGCGAGAACGCCTCGGGCCGAGCGCTTGTGCTGCCTCGGCCGCCTCGCTGAACAAGCCGGCTTCGCGCCGGCCTTCTTCTGTCCGCCGCCTGCGCGGGGCGTGTCCTGTCCCCCCTGGCCCATCAGGCTCCGGTCATGACGCGACAGCGCGTCAGATCAGGTCCTTGGGATCGTCGAAATGCGCTTCCACATCCATGGGCAGCAACTGGATGGAGGCCCGCAGCCCGGGCACTGCGCTCATCAGCGCCTGCTCCACCGAGGTGCGCAGGGCCGCAGCGCGTCCCAGGGTCCAGCCCGAGGGCATGTGCATGTGCAGATCGACGAAGCGGCGCTGGCCCGCCCGCCGGGTGCTGACGTGGTCAAAGCGGATGGCCTGGTGGCGAAAGACGTCCAGCG
>JBMLPD010000086.1:0-1568 GCA_049242285.1 Rubrivivax sp. | reverse complement strand
TGAGGTGGCGCGGGTCGCTGATCTGGCTCCAGAGCTTGCCGTCGGAGAACGTGCCGGCGCCGCCCTCGCCGAACTGGACGTTGGAACCCGGATGCAGGACGCCCTGGCGCCACAGGCCCCAGGTGTCCTTGGTGCGCTCGCGCACGGGCTTGCCGCGCTCCAGCACGATGGGGCACAGGCCCATTTGCGCCAGGATCAGCGCGGCGAACAGGCCGCAGGGGCCGAAGCCGATGACCACGGGCCGCGGCCGCTGCGAGGCACGAAAGTCCGCCGGCGCCTGCGCCACCCGGCGGTAGCGCGTATCGGGGCTTTCGCGCACCTGCGGGTCGCCCTGCAGGCGCTGCAGAACATCTGCCTCATCCTGCGCGCTCGCGAGCGTGCAATCCAGCGTGTAGATCAGGACGATGGCGGTCTTGCGGCGCGCGTCGCAGGCGCGGCGAAAGACGTGGAATTCCCGCAGCGCCTCGTCGGTCACGCCCAGGCGTTGCAGCACGGCCGCGCGCAAGGCCGCGGTCTCGTGGTCCAGCGGCAGACGCAGTTCGGTGATTCTGATCATGGTCGGGCGCCAGCCGGCGGGCGCGGCGGCGCTGCGGTGCCCGGGGGCGTCCCGGTCAAGCCGGAGCGCTCAGCCCATACCCCTGCAGGCGTTCAGCCCTGGTGAGCTCGCTTGCCAGGGTTCTTCTTGCTGCGGGTGTGGGAGCCGCGCTCCTTGCTGAGCTTCTGGCCCTTGCCAGCGGTCAGGGTCACGCCCGCGGGCGCCTTGGAGGGCGGCGTGGCGCGGCGGTCGGCTTCGGTGATGATCTTGTTGCCCATGAATACGCTCCGGAACGGTTGAAATTTGCGGACGCAGGATTAGGCCACAAGCCCGGACCACAGGTGTGGCCCTTCGGGCTCTGGCGCCCGGCAGGCGCTCAGCGCTCGCCCTTGCGGTAGGGCTTCATCAGCGCCTGCGGGTAGGCCGCGCGCCGCGCCATCACCACCAGCGCCACGATGGCCATGGCGTAGGGCAGCATCAGGTAGACCTGGTAGGGCAGCTCCATGCCCAGCACCCCGCCGCCGGCCTGCTGCAGGCGCAGCTGCAGCGCGTCGAAGAAGGCGAACAGCAGCGCGCCCAGCAAGGCCTTGCCCGGCCGCCAGGAGGCGAACACCACCAGCGCCACGCACACCCAGCCCCGGCCGTTGACCATGTCGAAGAAGAAGGCGTTGAAGGCCGCCAGCGTGAGAAACGAGCCGGCCACGCCCATCAGCGCCGAGCCCGCGGCAATGGCGCCGATGCGCAGGCCCGCCACGCTCAGGCCCTGGCCCTCGGCAGCGGCCGGGTTCTCGCCCACCATGCGCACGGCCAGGCCCAGCGGCGTGCGGTACAGCACCCAGGCCAGCAGCGGCACCAGGGCCAGCGCCAGCAGCGTCAGGGGCGTCTGCGCGTTCAGCACGGGGATGGGCAGCCCCTCCATGGGTGCGAAAGGTGTCACCGTGGGTGGCTTGTCCACCTTGGGAAAGCTCACGCGGTAGGCGTAGCTCGCCAGGCTGGTGGCCAGCAGGGTGATGCCCAGGCCGCAGACGTGCTG
>JBMLPD010000085.1:0-1171 GCA_049242285.1 Rubrivivax sp. | reverse complement strand
AACGGCAGCTTCCCAAGCTTCATACGAGGGTTCGATTCCCTTCACCCGCTCCAGAATCCTGAGTCCGCCGGCCGCGTACCCATCTTCATGGGGCGCGGCCGTTGTCGTTTCGACCAGGTGGAAGAGGAACGGCAGCTCAGGCCGCAGGCCAGTCCCCGGTTCGAGCCAGGGCCGTGCGGATGGCCGCACCATGCTCGTCCAGCCGGGGCGGCGCCAACGGGGCCAGCGGGCGCAGGCCATCAAAGCGCATGGGCGTGGCCACCATGGGGATGCCGCCGGCTTCCACCCGCATGCCGCGCGCCACCACCTGGGGGTGGGCCAGCGCGTCCGGGATGGACAGGATGGGCGCGCAGGGCACGGCGTGGGGCTCCAGCAGCGCCACCCACTGCGCGGTGGTGCGCTCCAGCATCCAGGCCGCCATCACGGGCACGAGTTCGGCGCGGCGCTCCACCCGGCTGGAGTTGCGGGCGTAGCGCGGGTCGGCCGCCATCTCGGGGCGGCCGGCCAGGGCACAGAAGCGCTCGAACTGCCCGTCGTTGCCCACGGCGATGACGATGTGGCCATCCTTCGTGGCGAACACCTGGTAGGGCACGATGTTGGCGTGGGCGTTGCCCATGCGCTGCGGCGTCTTGCCGCTGTGCATGTAGTTGCTGGCCTGCTGGCTGGTCATGGCCACCTGCACGTCCAGCAGCGCGGCGTCGATGTGCCGGCCGCGGCCGGTGCGCCCACGCTCGATCAGCGCGGCCATCACGGCGCCTGAAGCGTAGACGCCGGTGAACAGGTCGCTCACGGCCACGCCCACCTTCTGCGGCTCGCTGCCCGGCGTGCCTTCCTTCTCGCCCGTGACGCTCATCAGCCCGCCCGTGGCCTGGATGGCGAAGTCGTAGCCGGCGGCCTGCGCGTAGGGGCCGTCCTGGCCGTAGCCGGTGACCGAGCAGTACACCAGGCGCGGGTTCAAGGCCGACAGGCTGGCGTAGTCCAGGCCGTACTTGGCGAGCTGGCCTACCTTGTAGTTCTCCAGCAGCACGTCGGCCTCGGCCGCGAGCTGCCGCACCAGGGCTGCGCCCTCGGCGCTGGCGATGTCGATGGCAATCGAGCGCTTGCCGCGGTTGGTGCTCAGGTAGTAGGCCGCCATGCCCTGGGCCGGATCGCCCCAGTAGGGCGGGCCCCA
>JBMLPD010000084.1:0-6778 GCA_049242285.1 Rubrivivax sp. | reverse complement strand
GGCTGGCCGCACCCCGTCGCTTGGCGGTTGGCCGGTGTCACCGCGCTGCGCTAACGTTCATGATGTGGGGCAACGCCCCGGATCATGGAAGACTTCCACATTAACCTACCGGCCTTTCCGCCCCATCACCTTCACCATGCGCCCCCCCCGCCCCACGCCTTTGGCGGCCCTGCTGACCGCTGGCTTGCTGAGCACCGCCGCCGTGGCACAGGCACCCGCCGCGCCGGGTACTGCCGCCCTGACGGCCGCCGCCCGCGTGGACGACGCGCGTGACACCGTGCGCGCCGAGCGCATGCAGCCCGGTGAGCGCATCGTGCTGGACGGCACGCTGAACCACCCCGCCTGGCAACGCGCGGTGCCGCACCGCAGCTTCGTAGGCAAGGACCCCACTTTCGGCGAAGCACCGCCGCAGCGCACCGAGTTCCGCGTGCTGTTCGACGAGCAGGCGCTGTACGTGGGCGTGGTGTCGCACGACGACGCGCCGCAGCGCATCCGCGACGACGTGGTGCGCACCGACCAGGTCCAGCGCACGCAAGACTTCGTGGTCGTCTACATCGACGCTATCGGCAGCAAGCGCAGCGCGCAGTTCTTCCGCGTGAACGCAGCCGGCAGCACCGGCGACGGCCTGCACACCGCCGCCGACGACAGCGAAGATTTCTCGCCGGATTTCGACTGGGACGCCGCCGTTGCGCGGCATGCGCAAATCCACCCGGGGCCGCACGCACACGCGCAAGGCCTTCGCGGTTGGACGGCGGTGTTTCGCCTGCCGTTTGCCTCGCTGCGCTACGCGCCGGGCGCCCACGACTGGCGCATCCTGGTGGCGCGCCGCATGCCGCGCGAGCACTTTCACATGATGACCTCGGCACCCATTCCGCGCGACGCGCCGAGCTTCATCCACACGCTGCACCCCCTCAAAGGTGTCACGATTCCAAAGGACAGCCAGTTCCTGACCGTGCGCCCCAGCGTCACGCTGCGCCGAGAAAGCCCCGATGCGGGCGGCCGTTCGGTGGACACCAGCCTGGACGTGAAGTGGCGCCCGCGCGCCGAGTTGGTGGTGGACGCCACCGTGAACCCCGACTTCTCGCAACTGGCACTGGACGTGCCGCAGCTGGCGGGCAACTCGCGCTTCGCGCTGTACTTCCCTGAGAAGCGGCCGTTCTTCTTCGAATCAGCCGACCTGCTGCGTTCCCCCACCGAAGCCTTCTACACCCGCAGTTACACGCAGCCGCGCTGGGGCTTGCGCGGCACCTGGCGCGACACCGGCTGGGCCGGCAGTGCGTTTGCGTTGAACGACAAGGGCGGTGGCCTGGTGCTGCTGCCCGGCGCCTACGGCACGGACGTCGCGCCGCAGCCCGCATCCAGCGCCGTGGCCTTTCGCGCACGCAGCGACGGCGGCGTTGGCAGCGGCGCGGGCCACCTTCAGTGGGGCGGCCTGGCCGCGGCGCGTCGCTACGCACAAGGCCGTGGCGAGAACACCGTGCTGGGGCCCGATGTGGCCTGGCAGATCAACGACGCCTGGCGCCTGCGCGGCCAGTGGCTGCTGTCGAACAACACCGCGCTTCCTGACGCCAGCGGCCGCTTGCGCGAGGGGCCCGCGCAAGGCGGCCAGAAGCGCTACCTGCGCGCCTACTACCAGGGCGACGAGGTGGAAGCCAACCTGGGCCTGGACGACGCCACCCCGCGCTTTCGCCATGACAGCGGCTTTGTGAACCAGGCCGGCGTGCGTCATGCACACGGCTGGTACAGCCGCGTCGTGCACAAGGGCGGCTGGTTCGACGAGGTGTGGTTCAACACCGAGTTCGACCACACCGTTGATGCGCAGGGCGACCAACGTGCGTCCATCGGCGGCGGGCGGAACGGGCAAACCGTGCAGTCGAGCTGGCGACCGGGCGTGTGGGCGCGTGGGGCCAGCGGGCTGGAAGCCTGGGCCGAGTACTTTCACCATTCGACACT
This sequence comes from Rubrivivax sp., assembly GCA_049242285.1. Taxonomy (GTDB): domain Bacteria; phylum Pseudomonadota; class Gammaproteobacteria; order Burkholderiales; family Burkholderiaceae_C; genus Rubrivivax. The sequence goes on along the minus strand of JBMLPD010000084.1, from coordinate 4,825 downwards.
GCGCACCAGCCCGCAAGCGCCGCTACTGGCCGAACGCTTTGCCGCGGTGGGCTTCAGCTACACGCCGGCCGCCTGGTTCCCGTTGCTGGAAGGCAAGCTGGTGGGCGGGCACATGGCCGACACCGCCAGCAACACCGTGCGCACCGGCGGCAACACCAATTGGGCCGTGAAGCTGCGCCCGCTCCGCGCGCTGGAACTGGAAGCCAGCACCAGCGCCGCCTGGCTGCGCCATGGTGGCGGATTCGCCTACCGCGAGGTGGCCAGCCAGCTGCTGAGTGTGTGGCACTTCGACGCCCGTCACACGCTGCGCGGCATCGTGCAGCGCACGGGGCTGGACCGTCGGCCCGAGGGTACCGAGACGGGCCTGCGCGAACGCGGGCAGATCGGATCACTGACCTACACGTGGCGCGAATCGGCCGGCACGCAGCTGAACGTGGGCGCCAGCCTGGCGCGGCAACGTTCGGCGGGCAGCGAAAGCCGCCGCGACCGCGAGGTTTTTGTCAAGCTGCAGCTGGACTGGGACGAAGCGCGGCGGCGCTGGACGGGTGCTCGCAGTGTGAGGCGCGGTGTTGGCGGTCTCAGCGATGTCGACGGCGCACGTGGTGTCAGCGCGATGAGCCGGATGAGCCCCGCCAGCAACCCCGATCGCGGCGGCTGAAGCCCGCCGAGGCACTTGGACGCACCGGCGCTTGAACTCTGCGTGGTGAGCACCAGGTCCGACGCCTTGATCAGCGCCGTCACCGCCGTGCCGGGGAGTTCAGGAACTTCAAACGCCCGCCCCAGGCCCGAAAGGCCCTGGGCAAACCAGCTGTAGCCGACGCCACCGCCTGATCCGAGGTCTCGCCCATCCATCCACGGCCAGACAAGGACCAGACAAGGCGCCTCGCGGCTGGGCCCTGGCGGAGGCCGTTTGAATCTCCCAGGATCGAGGTCTGCAGTGCGGAGTGGCGCTGTTCGATCACAACGTCATATGACAAGTCGAGATGCCCGCCATGACCAGCGCCACCACCAAGAGCTTCATGAGCGTCCGCAGCCGGGCCATCAGGCGGCCGGCACGCTTCCGCCTTGAGGGCCAGGACGTACGGATCGAACCACTGGGGCATGCCCTGCTGATCCAGTCCCAGCCCAGGCAGGGCTCGCTGAGTTCCTGGCTTCAGGACTTTTACGCCACCCATGACCCGCTGCCTGAAAAATCCCTGTCGGACAGGACGTGCAAGCCACCTCGGGAGCGGGATGGGAGCTGAGCGCCGATGAAGCGCATGCTCGACACCAACATCTGCAGCCACGTGCTGCGCCGTCACCCGCCCGGCATGCTGGAGCGCTTCAGCCGCCTGGAGCAGGCAACTCGCCCGAACAACGCCCGCGAGTGTCTGCGCGTGCCGGGGCTGGCGGTGGAGGAGTGGTGACTGTGAGAGCGCAGGGGCTTAACGTCCGGGCAGTGAATGCCGCCATGACGGCCTTCAGGACTTCTGGCCCCAAGAGCAGCGGACGATGCTGACGCAAACGGCCAATCATTCGGGACCCGACCCATGCGTTGGTTCCGCAACGTGGCCGCCAATCCGAACGCCGATGTTGCCCTGCTGGCCGGGGCGCTGGCCCGCGCGCTCGAAAAATCGTTTTCCAGCGTGAGCTGGCCCATCTTGGCGTGCAGCGCCTTGACATCCACCGCCGGCTGCGCCGGCTCGGCCGCAGCGTCAAAGACGGTGGCAGCTCGCTCCAGCAGCTGCCGCCGCCAGTCGGTGACCTGGCTGGGGTGCACGTCGTGCTTGTGCGCGATGTCGGCAATCGTCTTGTCGTCGCCCAAGGCCGCTATCGCCACCTTGGCCTTGAATGCCGGTGAGTGGTTCCGGCGTGGTCGTCTGCTCATCTTCTGTGCTCCTCAAAACACGGGCTCTGTCCTCGCCCATCGGAGCAGCTCTTCGACTTGTCGCCGTGTTCAGTTTTGCGCAACCACCTCTCTTCGCCCGGTCCACGTCCACCACCACGCGCTTGCCCGATTGCACGTATGCCCGCGCGGCCTTGACCGCGTCGTGCGCACGGCGCCCGGGTCGGAACCCGTGACTGTGTTCGCTGAAGGTGGGATCGATCAGGGGTTGCAGCACTTGCAGCAGTGCCTGCTGGATCAGCCGATCCAGCACCGTTGGGATGCCCAGCTCGCGCTGGCTCCCGTCCGGTTTGGGAATCATCACCTTGCGTACCAGCTGGGGCCGGTACGTGCCTGCCAACAGCGCTTGGCGCGTTTGCGGCCAACTCGTGCGCAGTAGTTGGGCCGTTTGCTCGATGTCGAGACCGTCCACCCCCGCCGCACCCTTGTTGGCCTTGACCCGCTTCCACGCCGCTTGCAGGTTCTCTCTCGTCAGCGCTGCCTCCAGCAGGGTGCCAGCCCCCGCCTTCGGCCTTGCCGACCCTGTGCCCGGGTGCTCATGGGGCGGGCCGCAGGCTTCGTCGCTGGCAGCTTCGCGCACGGCGCCACCGTGCGCTGCCCCCGCCCGCCCGGGTGACTCCGGCATCTGACGCATGGCCTTTGACATCCCCATGTCTTCGGTCACTCACTCTCGTTCGGCCCTTCGTCCTTTTGGTCCAGCCTCAGCGGCCCCCGACTCGGACTGCTACGACCTCTGCTGACTTCTCGCTCCGGCACCAGCCGTCGGCCTTTCAGGCACAAGGCGAGATCTCCCCGGGCAAGAACGCGCTCCTCCGCTGCACAACCGCCGGATCTACGCCACCTCACCTTGATCACGAGAGCTTCGCGGAATCTCGCCCACTCGCCCTGCTCGGCAGCGCCTTCTATCCGGTTCTTGTCCATCGGCTCGCAGCTTCGCTCCACGCTTCCTCCCCACACTCGGTCGCCCTCATGCAGTTGCGCTTGGCTTCGTTCGCTGTGATCAACTTGCTGCGGGACTTGCACCCGCAAGAGTGCGCCCGTGCCGGGCGCACAAAAGAAAGGGCCCAGAGAGGTCTCTGGGCCCTTGGTACTGGTAGCGCGCGCCGGAACCGAACCGGCGTCCGCCATCCAAAACACATGGAAAGGCGCAGCCCTTGAGGACGCGCTTTGCGGTATTCGGCCGAACGCAGCACTGTCTGAGGCGTGACACGTATCCAGCTTGTGGCCGTGCCGGCGCCAGGCGGCATACCGGTAGCGGTCTCGGCAGCTTCACACCAGGCCAGGGTCTTTGAATGAGTAGGACCTGGTGCTAGACTCTGGCATGGACAGGGACGGCTTCGTCAGAGCCTTCAAGACAGCCTGGTTTTCGAAGGCTGCCCGCAAGGCTCGCATCCGCGACGGTGCACTGCTGCAGGCCGTGCGGGAGGCCGTGCGGGGGCAGGCCGATGACCTGGGCGGCGGCGTCTACAAGAAGCGGCTGAACGACAACCAGCACCGGTCCATCCTGCTTGCCAAGGGCGGGAAGCTTTGGGTTTTCGCGTTCCTCTACGCGAAGAAGGACCGGGCCAACATCGATCCCGACGAATTGGTGGCCTTCCGCAAGCTCGCCCAGGCGTACGCGCGGATCACGGCCCGGAACTTGAACAGGCCCTGGATGAGGGCGAATTGCTGGAGTTGAGCGATGACCACTAGGATCAAGTTCAAGAGCGACGCCTTCGAGGCCATCCACAGCGCCGCGCAGGGCCTGCACCGCGTCGGCGCCATCGACAAGGCGACCATGCGCGAGTTCGATGAAAGCTGCCTCACCGTTCCACCGGAGATCAGCGCCGCCGACATCAAGCGCATTCGGGAGCAGGCGCACGTCAGCCAGCCTGTCTTCGCGCGCTACCTGAACACCAGCGAGTCGACGGTCCAGAAGTGGGAAGCCGGCACCAAGCGGCCCAGTGGGATGGCGCTGAAGCTGCTGGCGGTGGTCGAGAAGCATGGCTTGAAGGTCTTGGCCTGATCTGAACCTATCTCCACTTCGGGTTGAACGGGCTCGCTAACTTTCATGATGTGGGGCAACGCCCCGGATCATGGAAGACTTCCACATTAAGCGGAGGCCAAGATCGCGGAGACGGTTTCGGGCTGAGAGCCAACAACGCCCGGTCGCTGGACTTGGCCTCTTCGGCAAAGAGAGTTGTCATGGCGGCAGTTCCCCGGAGGACGAGATGCACTACCCCGTGATGACCGAGCACCAGTTGGCCACCAAGTGGCGGATCAGCTTGAAGTCCTTGCGCCGCTGGATGTTGACGCCGACCGAAAACTGAGCCACTTTTGAGGGTTGTGCCGACCCAAAACTGAGCCAGGTGAAGACCTACCCTGCTGTTTTTTTGAGCAGTAGAGGATTGGAGTGATCACCATGGACATGATTGGCAGGATCCGGCGGCTGAGCAGCCGGGGCAAGAAGAGCAAGCGCGAGATTGCGCGCATCACGGGGTTGTCGCGCAACACGGTGGCCAAGTGGCTGCGCGGGGCGGTGGACAGCGCGCCGAAGTACCGCCGGGCGGATATGCCCAAGAAGCTCAACGCCTTCGAGGATGCGATCAAGCAGGCCCTGCAGGCCGATGCGCGACGCCCGAAGCACGAGCGCCGTACGGCGCGGGCGCTGTATGCGCAGATCAAGGCTGAGGGCTATGACGGGGGCTACAGCCGGGTGACGGACTTCATCCGCGCGTGGCGCCAGGGCGCGGGCGCGGGCGTGGCCAGCCGGGCGTTCGTGCCGCTGAGCTTCGAGCTGGGCGAAGCCTTCCAGTTCGACTGGAGCGAGGAGGGGCTGCTGGTGGGCGGCATCTACTACCGGCTGTAGGTGGCGCACATGAAGCTGTGTGCCTCCCGGGCGTTCTGGCTGGTGGCCTACCCGAGCCAGGGTCACGAGATGCTGTTCGATGCGCACACGCG
>JBMLPD010000083.1:0-3157 GCA_049242285.1 Rubrivivax sp. | reverse complement strand
CGTCACCATCTCCGGCCTCAGCCCGGCCCAGATGGGGTACAGGCCCTGGAGCCAGCTGAACAGTTCGGCGTTCTGCACCCCCGGCACCGCGCGGGTGAGGGACTGCACCATGTGGTGGTGCGTGTTCACCATGCCCGGGATGACCACGTGCGAGCGCGCATCGATCACCTCGTCCACGGCGCCAGGCGCAAGCCACTGCGGCGGCAGCGTGCCCTCGGGGTAGACGCCCTCGATCAGCCCGTCGCGCACGAGGATGGAGGCGTGGGCCAGTTCGGTGCCGGCATCGTCCTGCGTGGCCACGCAGCGGGCTTGGTGGATCAGCAAGGTGCTCATGCCTGGATTGTCTTGTGTTGCCGGGGCCGGCGCCGGGGCCGCACTTCCATCCGGCGCGGCCTGCGGTGCGCCGACCGGGGCCTTGTACCCGGCGGCGATCCGTTTACCCGCCACGGCGCCTGCCTTCGGCCGGGCCCGCACGGCATCGATCCATTCCTCGGTTCGAGCGTGAGCCGGTGCGGATACCAGATCGGGTCAACTCATCTCGCGAGGGGCCCGACTCCCCCTCGTCGCCGCAGCGATACTCGACAGCCAACGGGTTGAGTTGCCCAACTTCATCCAGCGTGAAGGGTGTGACAGCGACGACGTCCAGCGGCAGTGCCGTCCCGTTGGGCAAGACGCAGCGGGGGCAGCGTCTCTTCAAGCGCGGGTGTCATGGACACGGCGCCCTTCTCTGGCGGCCCCGTACGGAACCGTGCCCGGCACCTGAGGCCATCGCTCAAAGTCTTCTCGCGAGATCACGATGATGTCGACGCCGACGCCCATCGAGCCCACGGCCCGGTGGGTCTTCAGGTACTCGGCGGCCATGTTGTCGACCCGATCCTCGATCACCATGAGATCCAGGTCCGAGACTGCATCCGCGTCGCCACGGGCGCAAGACCCGAACAGCGGCACCTCGGACGGACAGCCGGCCCTCAAGGCGGCCGGGTGATGTCGCGGCAGCGGCTGCCCTCGGCGGGTGTCGGTTTCCTGGGTCGACCGCTTCATTCTCGGCCGTGCGCCGGGGGCCGCGGTGGCGGCAGCGTGCGCAAGGCTGGCGGCAGCGCCGTGGCCGGGCCTGACAGACGGGCGCCGCGCGCGTCGACGGCCGCTTGCAAAATGGCCAGCCGCTCGGCGGTGTCGGGGTGCGTGCGCAGCCATGCCGTGCCGGCAGGCGCCTGGGTCTGCGGCAGCGCCGCGAACAGGGTGGTCAGGCCGCCGCCGTGGCCATACAGGGCCAGGCTGGCGGCCAGCGCCTCGGCGTCGGCCAGGCGTTCGGCCTCGCGGGAGTAGCCGAGCAGGGCCAAGTGGGTCGCGCCGCCAAGGACGGCCTGCGCCGCCTGCGCTGCGCCCTCAGGCGACACCACCGCCAGCACCAGCGCCACCGCCAGCCCGTGGCCCAGGCCGGCGGCGACGTGGCGGTGCTTGACATGCGCGATCTCGTGCGCCAGCAGCGCGGTCAGGGCTTCCTCGCTGCCCAGTTGGCGCAGCAGCCCGTGGAACACGCGGATGCGGCCGCCGATGGTGGCGTAGGCGTTCACCAGATCCGAGGGCTCATCGGTGACGACCACGCGCATGCCCGGTGGCAGCGCCATCACCGCGGCCACGCGGTCGGCCAGTGCCTGCAACGCGGCGTGGCGCTCGCGCGTGGCAGCGTCGGCCTTCTGCGCGGCCGCGGCCTCGTCGAACAGACGCTCGGCCAGCGCCAGTTCGTGCTCGAAAGGCAGCTTGGGTGCCAGCCAGCGTGCGGCAAGGCCGGTGGCCAGCACCAGTGCTGTGAGCGCCGCCAGGCTGGCGGCCAGCATCCAAGCCAGCTCGCGCAGCGGGCGCTCGTCGCGCTCGAGCAGGTCTTCCGGCGGCAGCCGGTTCTCCAGCCGCGGCGGTGGCTTGGTCACGCCGTCTTCAGCGCTGAGCCATCAGCGCCGTACCGAAAGCCATCACTTCGACGCTGGGCGTGAACGAGCTGGCGATCTTGGTGCTCTGGAAGCGCACGCCGATCACCAGCGTGCTGCCCGCGGCCTGGGCCTCGGCCTTCAGGCGCAGCAGCGCTTCGCGGCGCGCACGCTCCAGCAGGGTCTCGTAGCCACGGAACCGGCCGCCAAAGAAGGCCCGGAAGCCCGCGACGAAGGTCTTGAAGCAGTCCGAGGAGATCACCACCCCGCCGCTGACCAGATGGCCGCCCGTGGCCACCACGCCCTCGGGCACATAGCGTGTGCTCAGCGTCAGCACATGGCGCAGCGCGTCTTCACGCTGGCGGATGCTGCGGTAGTGGCGCCGCTCTTGCCAACGGCCGACGCCGTAGCCCAACAGCAGAAGACCCAGCAGCAGCCACAGGTTGAGCGTCTCGATCCAGAACGGAATGTTCATCACTTTTCCTGGCTCACGCCGGCTCGATCGTCACCGCCGAGCCGTAGGCGAGGATCTCCGCGGCGCCCGCGGTGATGCTGGTGGTGACGAAGCGCACATTGAGCACCCCATTGGCACCAATGGCCTGCGCTTGGGCCGTCATGCGCGTCACAGCTTCGGCGCGAGCCTCCTGCATCAGGTCGGTGTAAGACTTGAGTTCGCCGCCAACGATGTTCTTCAGGCTGGCCAGGATGTCCTTGCCGGCGTGCTTGGCACGCACGGTGCTGCCCTGCACGATGCCCAGGTGACCAGTGATGCGGTGGCCGGGGACGGTTTCGAGGTTGCTGACGAGCATGCGAAGGGGTCTTTCCTGCTTTGAAGCCGGCATCATGCATCAAGCCGGAGCAGTGCGCATACCCGGCAGCACGACCCCCCGAGGTTCGGTCACACCACCCCCGCCAGCCCCCTTCTCGACTGCGCCTCGTCCATCGCCATGCGCCTTGCCCAGTCGGCGACCAGGTCTTCGCCGATGCGGCCCACGTTGAAGCAAGTCGCATCGGGGTGGGCGAGGCAGAAGCCACTCACGCTGGCCGCCGGCGTCATGGCCAGGCGAACGGCCAGGGCCTTGAGCAGGATGGCGGAGCAGTCGTCGCGGTCGGCGATGAACTGGCGCTCCTTCTTCTCCACGCCCAGGCCCGCAGTGACGGCGAACAGGCCGATGCCGTCGGGCTTCGCGCCCGGCCCCGACTTCGGCGCAACAAAGTCGGCCAGGCAGCGG
>JBMLPD010000082.1:0-1280 GCA_049242285.1 Rubrivivax sp. | reverse complement strand
CGTCCGCAGGCACATGTGTTGACGGGTCGAGCCCGGGTTCGATGGCCGGCCCACCCGCCCTTTTTTGTTCACCCCACCAGCAGGAGTCCATCATGAACCCTCTCGGCGCACCGGCCCGCAAGCCCGCAGGTCTTTTGAGCACCGGTCTTGTGAAGTCAGGTCTTGTCGCAGCCATGCTCACCATGGGCGCCCTCGGCGGCGCGATGGCGCAGGAAAAGGTGCTGCGCATCGCCATGACCGCGGCCGACATCCCGCGCACGCTCGGCCAGCCCGACCAGGGTTTCGAGGGCAACCGCTTCACCGGCATCCCCATGTACGACGCGCTCACGCACTGGGACCTCTCCAGCGCCGACAAGCCCAGCGTGCTGATTCCCGGCCTGGCCCTGAGCTGGGCCGTGGACGCCAAGGACAAGACCAAGTGGGTGTTCAAGCTGCGCCCGGGCGTGAAGTTCCACGACGGCAGCGCCTTCAACGCCGACGCCGTGGTGTGGAACGTGCGCAAGGTGATGGACAAGGACGCGCCGCATTTCGACGCCAGCCAGGTGGGCGTGACCGCCTCGCGCATGCCCACGCTGCGCAGCGCGCGCAAGATCGACGACCTGACCGTGGAGCTCACCACCAGCGAGCCCGACGCCTTCCTGCCGCTGAACCTGACCAACCTGTTCATGGCCTCGCCGGCCCACTGGCAGAAGAAGCTCGACGCTGCCAGCGGCGCCACGCCGGCCGACAAGGCGCGCGCCGCCTGGACGGCCTTCGCCGCCGACTTCTCCGGCACCGGTCCGTTCAAGGCCGCGCGCTTCGTGCCGCGCGAGCGTCTGGAACTGGTGGCGCACAAGGGCTACTGGGACCCCAAGCGCACACCCAAGATCGACCGCGTGGTGATGCTGCCCATGCCGGAGGCGAACGCGCGCACCGCCGCCCTGCTGTCCGGCCAGGTGGACTGGATCGAGGCCCCCGCGCCCGACGCGATGGCCACCCTCCAGCAGCGCGGCTTCAAGATGTACTTCAACCCGCAGCCGCACGTGTGGCCGTGGCAGCTGTCCTTCGCCGAGGGCTCGCCCTGGCTGGACAAGCGCGTGCGCCACGCCGCCAACCTGTGCGTGGACCGCACCGGCCTGCTCAAGCTGCTGGGCGGCATGATGGGCGTGCCCAAGGGCACCGTGCCGCCGGGTCACCCCTGGTGGGGCAACCCCAAGTTCGACATCCGCTACGACGTGGCCGCCGCCCAGAAGCTGATGGCCGAGGCCGGCCACAGCGCCGCCAAGCCCCTGAAGGTGAAG
>JBMLPD010000081.1:0-1076 GCA_049242285.1 Rubrivivax sp. | reverse complement strand
CTGACCATGTCCACCCTTGGCCCCTCCCCGCTGATTGCCAATGACCGCCACCTGAGCGTGGCGCAGGCGCGTGAAACGATCCTGGCACCCCTGCGGCCGATCTCGGGGGTGGAGACGCTGTCGCTGGCCCAGGCCCTGGGCCGGGTGCTGGCGCAGGACCTGATCTGTCCCATGAACGTGCCGCCGCACGACAACTCGGCCATGGACGGCTACGCCTTCGACGGTGCGGTGCTGGCGGCCGAACCCGGTGCCGCCTTGACGTTCTCGGTGGCGGGCACTGCCTACGCCGGTCAGGCCTTCACGGCGGCGGTGGGCGCTGGGCAGGCCGTGCGCATCATGACGGGCGCGGTGATGCCCGCCGGGCTGGACACCGTGGTGCCGCAGGAACTGGTGAAAACCGAAGGCGAGGGAGCCGCCTTGCGTGTGACCGTGCCTGCCGGCACCGTGAAGCGCGGCGAGAACCGCCGCCGTGCGGGCGAAGACCTGGCCCTGGGCCAGAGCGCCATCCGCGCCGGCCGCGTGCTGCGCCCCTCGGATCTGGGCCTGGCCGCCTCTCTCGGCTTTGCCGAACTCACCGTGCGCCGCCGCCTGCGCGTGGCGCTGATTTCCACGGGCGATGAACTCCGCAACCCCGGGCAACCGCTGCCCGAGGGCTGCATCTACGACAGCAACCGCGCCAGCCTGGCCGGCGCCCTGCGCCGCCTGGGCGTGGAGGTGGTGGACCAGGGCCTGGTGCCAGACGAACCCGCCGCCCTGGAAGCCGCCTTCACCCAGGCCGCCGCCACCTGCGACGCCGTGCTCACCAGCGGCGGCGTGAGCGTGGGCGAGGCCGACTACACGCGCGAGCTGCTCGCCCGCCTGGGCGAGGTGGCCTTCTGGAAGGTGGCCATGCGCCCGGGCCGGCCCTTCGCCTTCGGGCCGCTGCGGCGGGGAGGCGGTGGGTCGGGGGCAGAGGCCGCCGTGCAGCCTGTCGGCCAGGTTCACGCCGGTGCAGACCCGGTCCTTTCCGGCGAAGCCCAACCGGCCTGGCTGTTCGCCCTGCCCGGCAACCCCGTGGCCGCGCTCGTCACCTTCTA
>JBMLPD010000080.1:0-2068 GCA_049242285.1 Rubrivivax sp. | reverse complement strand
CTTGTAATGGCACGTTTTATAGGGTTTGTACCTGTTTCTTGCATGTAATTCAGATTCATATAGTAGTGGTGTGTTTGTAAAGCTCACCCGCTCCGGCGCCCGCAGCTACGTTCAACTCGTAGAAGCTTTTCGCGACGACGCCGGGCGTCCCAAGCAGCGCACCGTGGCCACCCTGGGGCGCCTGGATCAGCTGAGTTCGGAGCTGGAGTCCGTCATCTCGGGCCTGCTGCGCGTGACCGGCAAGAGCGCGCCGGTTGCGGCTACTGCCCCCAGTTTGAGCTTCGAATCGGCGCGCGATTTCGGTGATGTCTGGGCATTGACCGAGCTTTGGAATTCGCTCGGCTTCGATGGCCTTCGTCGCATCTTTCGTCGTACGCGCCACGCCATCGATGTCGAGGCGCTGATTCGGGTGATGGTGCTCAACCGCCTGTGTGATCCGGAGTCCAAGCTGGGGGTGTTGCGCTGGGTGCAGACGGTGACGCTACCGGGCACGATGGCCGAGTCCATCGAGCACCAGCATCTGCTGCGTGCCATGGATGCGCTGGTCGAACACCAGGACGAGGTCGACGCTGTACTGGCGGGTTTGCTGCGCCCGCTGGTTGACCAGGACTTGGCGGTCGTCTTCTACGACATGACCACCATCCGCGCTGCAGGTCTGTCGGAGCAGGACGGGGATGTGCGCCGCTTCGGTATGTCCAAGGAGGGCGTCGTGGCCCGCCAGGTGATGCTGGGCGTGGTGCAGACGGCCGAGGGCTTGCCGCTGTACCACGAGGTCTTTGACGGCAGCACCGCGGAGGTCCAGACGCTCAAGCCCACGTTGCAGAAGATCGTCGCGCGTTACCCCGTCAAGCGCGTCATCGCGGTGGCCGACCGCGGTCTGCTGTCCATCGACAACCTCGAGGAACTGAAGGCCATGGCCCTGCCCGGGGGCGGCCGCCTGGAGTTCATCCTGGCCGTACCGGGCCGACGCCATGGTGAGTTCGTCGAGTTGCTGGGGCCCCTGCACAGCAGCCACTTTGCGCGGGCCCAGAACGAGGTCCTGGCCGAGTCGCGTTGGAACGATCTGCGCCTGATCGTGGCCCACGATCCCAAGGCGGCCACGCAAGCAACAGCCCAGCGCGACACCCTCATCGCTGCGCTTGAGCAGCAGGCCGCGCAATGGGTTGGCAAGCTCGACGAGCAGGATGCTGGCAAGCCAGGGCGCGGCCGCAAGCTGAGCGATGGCGGGGCCAGGGCGCGCCTGTATCACGCGGTGTGCGAGGCCCACATGGCGCGCATCGTGCGCGTCGACCTCAAGAGCGAGCTCTTCAGCTACAGCATCGACGAGCGTGCGCTGGCCCACGCCAGGCTGATGGACGGCAAGCTGCTGCTGGTGACGAATACGGCCGACCTCTCGCCCAGCGAAGTCGTGGCGCGCTACAAGTCACTGGCCGACATCGAGCGCGGATTCAGGGTGCTGAAGTCCGAGACAGAGATCGGGCCGATCCACCATCGGCTGCCGGACCGAATTCGCGCGCACGCCACGATCTGCTTCATTGCGCTGATCCTGCACCGCGTGATGCGCACCCGGTTGCGCGCCACCAGCTCGACCTACTCGCCCGAGCGCGCACTGGCCAAGCTGCGCCGCATCCAGCACCACCGCGTCTGCATCAACTCCGCTCAGCCTGTGGCGGGGCTGTCATCGATCGACCATGAGCAGGCCGTCATCTTGGCCGCCCTGACCATCAAGAAACCCACTCTGAACACTCAGTTGACACTGTTGTAGTGGAGCGTTTGACCTGCGCCCCTATACGGATCAACAACTTACGCGTTTGACTGTCGAACTCGGGGGCCCATTGCCTACTTCGACAGACTGGGTGTACCCAGGCTCTCCTGACCTCAAGCTCTCGAACCGCCCGGTGCGGACCCGCACGCCGGGTGGTGTGGCAGGGGCGCCTCCTATGATGGAGGCCCCCTATGGCGATTCAGGCCGCCCTACTTGGGTGCATGTCAGGTACAAGTTGGCAGCCGTGAAAGAAGACGCTTCACACGCGATACCCGACCGGTAGCTTTGGCTGTCTGTACTAGT
>JBMLPD010000079.1:0-2330 GCA_049242285.1 Rubrivivax sp. | reverse complement strand
TGCTGAAGATCAAGCAGGCGCGCTTCGGCTCGGTGGACCGCGAGAGCAACTTCCTGGTGCGCAGCACCGCGCCCGAGGCGGGCCGCGTGTCGCTGGTGGCCGCCAAGGATGCGGCGGTGCAGGCGCTGGACGCTGCCACCCGCCAGTCGGCCCAGCACGCCGTGATCGTGCTGCGCGACGACGACAAGCCGGCGGCCCGGGCGCGCTTCCGCACGCCGCTGGTCTTCAGCGTGCACGAGGCCAAGGGCCTGGAGTACCCGCACGTGCTGCTGGTGGACATCGTCTCGGGTCAGCGCCAGGCCTACGCCGAGGTGTGCGACGGCGTGCAGCCTGCCGACCTGGAAGCCGATGCGCTCGACTACCGGCGGGCCAAGGACAAGGCCGACAAGTCGCTGGAGCTCTACAAGTTCTACGTCAACGCCCTGTACGTGGCCATGACGCGCGCCGTGCAGACGCTGACGCTGGTGGAGAGCGACACCGGCCACCCGCTGCTGGCCCTGCTGGGCCTGCAGGCCGGCGAAGCGGTGGCGCAAGGCGTGCGCGCGTCCACCCGTGAGGAATGGGCCCAGGAAGCGCGCAAGCTGCAGCTGCAAGGCAAGGAAGAACAGGCCCAGGCCATCCGAGACGCCTTCCTGCAGAACAAGCCCGTGCCCTGGGCGCCCTGGAGCCGTGGGCTGGTCGAAGAGCTGCTGCCGAAGGCGCTGGACCCAAAGAACCCGAGCAACAAGCCGCGGCAGACGATCTTTGACTATGCGATGTGGCACTGCCAGCATGAGTGGGTGACGGCGCTGGGCAAGGCCCCCTTCGCGGCGGCCAGGCAGTTGCTCGACGAGGGCCAGTTCTGGGGTGCGGGGTCGCTGCTGCCCCACCGCTACGGCTTCCGCAACGATGCCTGGGAGCGGCTGGAGGCGCTGACCCGCAAGACCGTCGCCGCGGCGCGCCAGCGCCACCTGCAGCCCTGGGAAGCGAAGAGGTTCAAGGACCTGCTGCAGCTGGCCGACACCTACGGCCCCGACCACGCCACCCCCGCGGGCGCCACGCCGCTGATGATGGCAGCCATGGCGGGCAACGCCCCGCTGGTGCAGGCACTGCTGGACAAGGGCGCCGACCCACAGCAGCGCGATGACTTCGGCCATACCGCATGGGACTGCGCAGCAGGCCGGGCGCTGCAGGAGCCCGGCTTTGCAGGTACGGGGCTGGCGGCGGTGTTTCCGCTGCTGGCTCCGGCTGCGCTGGACGTGCAGACCGACGGCCGCCTCGTTCGGCTGGAACGGCGGCAGGGCGAATACTGGGTGCTGACGCTGATGCTGGCCGGCCTGAAGACCCAGTGGTCGCGTTGCGTCACGCGCCAGGTGGAGCCGCACAGGTACCCGCGCGGCTACTTCGCCGAGCAACTGCACGAGGTACTGACCCAGCTGCCTGCCTGGTTGTGGCCTGACAAGCGCCGCAAGCGCAGCTACGTCAACCAGGTTCTGGCGCGCGCCGAAATCAGCAGCGCGTACCAGCCAGCCCGCAAGCTGTGGGCGCGGGCCAGCAATGGCTACTACCTGCCCAACCCTGCACTTCAGCTGCGCTCCGGGGATACCTGGACGCCTGTGTACGCGGTGATGGCGCTGGAGTGGGTGGACCGGGGCTGTGGCGATGGCGAGCTGTATCGACCCAAGCCGCTGGAACTGGTGGCGAGTCTCGGTACGGCCCGCAGCGAACACCCGGGTGAAGACGGCGACTCAGCGCCCGCGGCGCCGGACAACGCGGCCTGACGAGTCAGAAGTGGCCGACGCGGGGACGAGGCTGCAGCCGCGCCGACGGCTGCGCGCCAGCTCGCGCTGGTGGGCACGTCGCAGCGTCATCCGACTCAGGCTGCGGCGCCCGTCCAACCCGCGCGGAGCCACGCGGCGGACGAAGGCGGCGAGGTCTGCGAACACTTCGGGAAGTACACCGTCGAAAGGTGTCTTCTTGCGCGTCAGGATCGGGGTGGGCATCGCAATGACCCCTGCTTTGCCGGTCATCCTGCGGGACCGGCGCGTGACCACTTGAAGTTGCGCCAGCAGAAAGTGTCCATGGACACCATCGAGGCGAAACAAGAGAGGGCCAGCTTCCTGGCGAAGCAGGACGCGCCGACGCTGGCGCAGGTGCTGCTGGAGCTGGCCGAAGACTCTGCGCCGGTCTGCGAGCGACTGGAACGACTGCGGCTGCGTGACGACTCGGCCGCGCTCTGCGTGCAGTTCAAGCGGCAGTTGCAGCGATGGGAGAGCGACGACCGGTTTGTCACCTACCAGGACGCTGCAGCCTTTGGACGGGAACTTGACGTCTGGGTCGCGCAGGTCCAG
>JBMLPD010000078.1:0-1867 GCA_049242285.1 Rubrivivax sp. | reverse complement strand
CCTGTTGCCTCACGTAGCGTGTTACCCGCCGGATGGGCTGGCCGTGGCTGCGCAAAGTGACGAGGCAAATCAGCAGGACCAGACGCAAGGGATTGATCGAGGCTCTGCGGCTGCGATATCGGAGCGCGACGTTTTGAGATCGGGGCAAGATCCTCGAAGAATCCGTGGCGCTGCGTGGGCTGAGATCCTGGGAGCAAAACCCAGAGTCGAAGGGGCCTGCCTTACTCCGGCTTGATGCCGGCGCGCTGGATCAGGGCCTTCCAGCCCTCGGATTCGTCGCGGTAGGTCTTGGCGAACTGCTCGGGCGTGCCGCCTGCGGGCTCGGCGCCCACCTTGTCCAGGCCCTCGACAAAGTCTGCGGCCTTCACCATCGTGTTCAGCTCGCGGTTCAGCCGCGCCACCACCTCCGCCGGCGTGCCTGCTGGGGCGAACATGCCGAACCAGTTGCCGAACTCCATGCCCGGCACGCCCACTTCCTTGAGCGTGGGCACGTTGGGCAGCGTGGCCGAGCGCTTGGTGCCGCTGACGGCCAGCGGCTTGACCTTGCCGCTGCGGATGTGGGTCTGCGCCGAGACGATGCTGTCCATCAGAAAGGCGATCTGCCCGGCCACCAGGTCCGTGATCACCAGGCCGGTGCCGCGGTAGGGGATGTGCACCGCGAACAGCCCGCCGGCCCGCCACTTGAACATCTCGGCCGACAGGTGCGGGTAGGTGCCGATGCCACTCGACCCGAAGTTGTACTTCCCAGGGTTGCGCTTGACCAGGTCGATCAACTCCCGGGCCGAGTTGGCCGGGAAGTTCTGCCCCACCACCAGCACGCTGGGCGCGTTGGCGATGTGGGACACGGGCGCGAAATCCTTCACCGCGTCATACGGCATCTTGGGGTTGAGCACCGGCCCGATGGAGTGGGTGGAGCTGGTGGCCATGAGCAGGGTGTAGCCGTCGGCCGGCGCCTTGGCCACGAGGTCTGAGCCGATGGCGCCGCCCGCACCGGGCTTGTTGTCCACCACCACCTGCTGGCCCAGCGCCACCGACAGCTTCTGGGCCACCTGGCGGCCGATGATGTCCGTGGCGCCGCCCGCCGGGAAGGGGATCACCAGGCGGATGGGCTTGGCCGCGGGCCAGGCCTGGGCCCAGGCGCCGGAGGTGGCGGTGGCAAGGCTCAGCAGCAGCGCGAAGGTATGGAGCAGCTTCATGGTTGTGGTCAGGTAGATGTTGGTGTGTTGTCTGGCGGGGCCGCAGCGTTACACGTTCTCGGTGCGCAGGCGCAGCGCCGCGCCGTCGATGGAGCTGCGCCGGCTGGCGTAGTCGTGGTGCACCGGGAACTGCGGGAACTGCGCCACGATGCTCTCGGGCGGGTGGATGAAGAAGCCCGCATGCGCGGCGCTGAGCATGCCCGTGTCGTTGTAGGAGTCGCCCGCGGCCATCACCTGGAAGTTCAGGCCCTTCAGCGCGTTCACGGCGTGGCGCTTCTGGTCGGGCTGGCGCAGCTTGTAGTCGGCCACGAAGCCGTCTGCATCGATCTCCAGCTTGTGGCAGAACAGCGTGGGGCGGCCCAGCTGGCGCATCAACGGGTCCGCAAACTCGTAGAAGGTGTCTGACAGGATGATCGCCTGGTCGTTCGAGCGCAGGCCGTCCAGAAAATCCTTGGCGTCTTCCAGCGGCGCCATCCCGGCGATCACGGCCTGGATGTCGGCCAGCTTCAGGCCGCGCTCGCGCAGCAGCCCGATGCGAAAGCGCATCAGCTTGCCGTAGTCCGGCTCGTCGCGCGTGGTGCGGCGGAACTCCGGGATGCCGGTGCGCTCGGCGAACGCGATCCAGATTTCAGGGACGAGAACGCCTTCGAGGTCGAGGCAGACGACTTGCA
>JBMLPD010000077.1:0-5785 GCA_049242285.1 Rubrivivax sp. | reverse complement strand
ACGATGTTGTCGCGCACCGAGCGGTGCAGCAGCGAGGTGTCCTGCGTGACCATGCCGATCTGCGCGCGCAGCGAGTCCTGGCCCACGCCAGCGATGTCCTGCCCGTCAATCAGGATGCGCCCGCCCTGCACGTCGTAAAAGCGCAGCAGCAGGTTCACCACCGTGCTCTTGCCCGCACCCGAGCGCCCCACCAGGCCGATCTTCTCGCCCGGGCGGATGTACAGGTCCAAGCCCTGGATCACCTTGCGGTCGCCCCCGTAGCTGAAGTCCACCCGCTCGAAGCGCACCTCGCCCCGGGGCACCGTCAGTGCCGGGGCGTCTGGCCGGTCCAGCACCGTCTGCGGGCGCGACAGCGTGGCCATGCCGTCCTGCACCGTGCCCACGTGCTCGAACAGGCTGGCCATCTCCCACATCACCCAGTGCGAAATCCCGTTCAGGCGCAGGGCCATCGCGGTGGCGGCCGCGACGGCCCCCACGCCCACGTCGCCCACCGACCACAACCACAAGGTCAGGCCCACCGTGCTGCCGATCAGCAGCACCGACAGCACCTGGTTCACGATCTCGAAGGCCGACACCAGCCGCATCTGGCCGTGCACTGCACAGAGGAACTCCTGCATCGCCGCCCGGGCGAACCCCGCCTCGCGCCGGGAATGCGAGAACAGCTTGACCGTGGCAATGTTGGTGTAAGCGTCGGTGATGCGGCCGGTCATCAGTGAGCGCGCATCGGCCTGCTCCTGCGCCACGCGGGCCAGACGCGGCACGAAGTAGCGCACCACGCCGGCGTACAGCAGGAACCACAGCAGAAACGGACCCAGGGTGCGCAGATCGAAGCTGCCCAACACCGCCCCCATGGTCACGAAGTAGATGAGCACGTAGGTCAGGATGTCGGCCACGATCATCCACACCTCGCGCACCGCCAGGGCCGACTGCATCACCTTGGTGGCGATGCGCCCGGCGAATTCGTCCTGGAAGAAGCCCATGCTCTGGCCCAGCATCAGGCGGTGGAAGTTCCATCGCAGGCGCATCGGGAAATTGCCCGCCAGCGTCTGGTGCTTGAACATGGTCTGCAGGGCCGCCAGGGCGATGCTGGTGCTCAGCACAGCGGCCAGCAGCAACAAGGTGCCGCCCTCTTCGGCCCACAACCGGGCCGCAGGCAGCCGGGCCAGCCAGTCCACGATGCGGCCCAGGAACGCGAACAACAACGCCTCGAACGCACCGATGGCGGCGGTGAACGCCGTCATGGCCGCGATGTAGCCCCGGGTGCCCTGCGAACAGGCCCACAGAAAGGGCAGCAACTCCTTGGGCGGCGCCTCGGGCACGGCCTGTGGATAGGGGTCGATGAGGCGTTCGAAGGCTTGAAAGATCACGAGCGAGCTCCAGGGCGGCGGATTATGCTGTTGCCCATGCCGCTCTTCAGGGGCGTGTGGCGGCCGGGCCGCCACTAAACTCCCCCACGATGTCGCAGCATCACCACCACCACGGCCAGGGGGTCTGCCGACGACCAGCACAGCCAACTCGACGAGAAGGACATTCGCTTGCGGGCCCTGGAAACCCTGCTCACCGAAAGACGCTGTGTCGAGCCCGCCGCCATCGACCGCATCATCCAGACCTGCGAGGAGCGCGTTGGGCCCGCGCTACGGCGCACAGGTGGTGTCCCTGGCCTGGGCGGACCCGGCCTTCGCCCGCTGGCTGGCCGAGGACGCCACCGCCGCCATCAGTTCCCTGGGCTTCACGGGCCGCCAGGGCGAGCACATGGTGGCGGTGTTCAACACGCCCGCCAAGCACCGCATGGTGGTGTGCACGCTGTGCTCGTGCGACCCCTGGCCGGTGCTGGGCGTGCCCCCGGCCTGGTGCAAGAGCGCGCCCTACCGCTCGCGCACGGTGCGCGAGGCGCGCGCGGTGCTGGCCGAGTCCGGCGTCACGCTGCCCGAGACCACCACCGTGCGGGTGTGGGACTCCACCGCCGAAGTGCGCTACCTGGTGGCGCCCATACGGCCGGCCGGCACCGACGGCTGGACCGAAGCGCAACTGGCGCAACTGGTCACGCGCCTTTCGATGATCGGCACCGGGCTGGCGCGCGAGCCATGAACGGCGTGCACGACATGGGTGGCCTGCACGGCTTCCGCCCGGTGCAGTGGGAAGAGAACGAACCCCTGTTCCATGCCCCCTGGGAGCGCCGGACCCTCGGGCTGACGCTGGCCATGGGCGCCACCGGCCAGTGGAACATCGACCAGTTCCGCTCGGCGCGGGAAAGCCTGGCCCCAACCACCTACCTGGGTTCGATCTGCTACCGCATCAGGATCCTGGCGCTGAAGCGACTGATGCTGGAGCAAGGGCTGGTGACGGCCGCCGAGCCGGCCAGTGGCCGGGCAGAAGTGCCGGCCCGGCCCGTGGCCCGGGTGCTGCAGGCTGCGGCGGTGGATGCCACCCTGGCGCGCGGCACGCCCACCGAGCGCACTGCCTCGGCCCTCGCGCGCTTTGCGGTGGGCGACCGGGTGCGCGCCGTCAACCGCCACCCCGCCGGCCACAACCGGCTGCCGCGCTGCGTCCGCGGCCACACGGGCACCGTGGCCATGGTGCACGGCACGCATGTCTTTGCCGACCGTCACGCCGCCAGCGCACCGGGGCAGCCCTTCGACGATGCGCCGCAGTGGCTGTACGCCGTGGTCTTCGACGGGCACGACCTCTGGGGAGCAGACGCCGAGCCCGGTCTGCGCATCAGCGTGGACGCCTGGGAAAGCCACCTGGAGCCGGTGACGCCAACACTGCCGCGAGCCGCATGACCATCCCCCATGCCGACCGCGACCTGCCCGGCCTGCCGCAAGACGATGCAGGGCCGGTCTTCAGCGCCCCCTGGCAGGCCCAGGGCCTGGCCAGCGCCCACACGCTGCACGCACTGGAACATGCCCGGGAGGATGCCGCCAAGTGCACACCGCACGGCCAGCCGATGGAGTTGCTGCCGCACGGGCGCGCCCTGGCCCGATCCTGAGCCCCCAAATCCTGAGCCCCATGTCCCTTCGACTTTCCGTCCTTGACCAGTCCGTGGCCTGCACCGGCCGCGGCGAAGACCACGCCCTGCGCGACACCGTGGCGCTGGCCGAGCACTGCGAAGCCCTGGGTTACGACCGCTTCTGGGTGAGCGAGCATCACGGCATGCCCACCATCGTGGGCACGGCGCCGGAGGTGCTGATGGCCGCCATCGCGGCGCGCACCACGCGCATCCGCATCGGGAGCGCCGGGGTGATGCTGCCGCACTACTCGGCTTTCAAGGTGGCTGAAGCGTTCCGCGTGCTGGACGCGCTGGCGCCGGGGCGCATCGATCTGGGCGTGGGCCGCGCCCCGGGCAGCGACCGCCGCACCGCGCAGACGCTGAACCCGCACGTTTCGGGCATGGCGGAGGACTTCCCGCAGCAGGTGCTGGACCTGCAGGCCTGGGTGGGCGGCCGGCCCCACCAGGGCGTGGTGGCGCACCCGCTGCCGCCCGCCTCCACCGATTCACCCACCGAAGCGCTGACCGAAGCGCCAGGTCTCGGGGCGTCGGACGACCCTGGCCACCCGCCAGCCGACCGCCGACCCGAGATGTGGATCCTCGGCAGCTCGGACTACGGCGCACAACTCGCCGCCCACCTGGGGCTGCCCTACGCCTTCGCCTACTTCTTCATGGACGGCCAGGGTGTGGAGCAGGCGCTGGACCTGTACCGCAGCCTCTATCGGCCGAGCGCGCGCCACCCCCAGCCGCAGGCCACCATCTGCGTCTGGGCCCTGGCCGCGGACACGGAGGCAGAAGCGCAGTTCCAGGCGCTGGGTCGCGAGCGCTGGCGCGTGAACCGCCAGCGCGGCCTGCTGGGGCCGCTGCAGCGCTCGGCCGACGTGGCCGCCCAGGGCTTCAGCGACGAGGAGATGGCGGTCATCGTGGCCCCCATGCGCCGCAAGGCCCTGGTCGGCACGGGCGAGCAGGTGGCGCAGAAGATGACCGCCCTGGCCCGCTCGCTGGGCCTGGATCACCTCGTCGTCAACACCTGGGCCCACGACCCGGCCGTGCGCCGGCACTCCTACGCCCTGTTGGCCCGCGCGTTTGGTCTGCAGGGCCGCGCGGCGCAGGAGGCCCCGTGCACGACTACCTGATCGTCGGCGCCGGTTCGGCCGGCTGCGTGCTGGCCTCGCGCCTGAGCGAGGACCCGGCCGTGCGCGTAGGCCTCATCGAGGCCGGCCCGCCTGACAGCAGTGTGTTGATCCACTGCCCGGCCGGGTTGGCGCTGCTGGCCCAGACCGGTGCAGCCAACTGGCGCTTCGAGACGGTGCCGCAGCCTGGCCTGAACGGCCGACGCGGCTACCAGCCACGGGGAAAGGTGCTGGGCGGCTCCAGCTCCGTCAACGCCATGATCTACGCCCGGGGCCACCGGGCGGATTACGACGGCTGGGCGGCTGAAGGAAATCCCGGCTGGTCGTTCGACGAGGTGCTGCCGTACTTCAAGCGCGCCGAGCACAACGAGCGCGGCGCGGACGCCTTC
The DNA here is from genome assembly GCA_049242285.1 of Rubrivivax sp. GTDB lineage: Bacteria > Pseudomonadota > Gammaproteobacteria > Burkholderiales > Burkholderiaceae_C > Rubrivivax. Next base: position 1,274 of record JBMLPD010000077.1, on the reverse strand, counting down.
CACGGCACGGGCGGGCCGTTGAATGTGGCCGACCTGCGCAGCCCCGGGCGCTGGCGCGAGCGCTTCGTGCAGGCCGGGGTGCAGGCCGGCCACCCCCGCAACGCCGACTTCAACGGCGCCGAGCAGGAGGGCTTCGGCCCCTACCAGGTGACGCACCGCAACGGCGAGCGCTTCAGCGCCGCCAAGGCCTACCTCACGCCTCACCTCGGCCGCCCGAACCTGGAGGTGCTGACGGGTGCCCAGGTGCTGCGCGTGCGCTTCGAGGGCCGCCGCGCCGTCGGTGTGGATGTGCGCATGGGCGGCGCCGCGCGAGCGCTGACGGCCCGGCGGGAGGTCCTCCTGAGCGCAGGAGCCTTGCAGTCGCCACAACTGTTGATGCTGTCGGGCGTGGGCCCCGGCGCCCATCTCCAGGCGCAGGGTCTGCCGGTGGTGCACGACCTGCCCGGCGTGGGGCAGCACCTGCACGACCACATCGACGTGGTGCAGGTGGTGGAGGGGGTGCAGCCGCCCGACGATCGGGAGCTCTTCGGCCTGAGCCTGGGTGGCGCCGTGCGTGCGCTGCGCGGCGTGTTCGAGTGGCGCCAGCGCCGCACCGGCATGCTGACCACCAACTTCGGCGAGGGCGGGGCCTTCCTCCGCAGCACGCCTGATGAGCCCATCCCGGACCTGCAGTTGCACTTCGTGGTGGGCAAGCTGGCGGACCATGGCCGCAAGACCCTGTTCGGCCACGGCTATTCCTGCCACGTCTGCCTGCTGCGCCCGAAGAGCCGGGGCAGTGTGCAACTGGCCAGCGCGGACCCACTGGCCGCGCCCCTGATCGACCCGGCCTTCCTCAGCGACGACGACGACACCCACCGGCTGGTGCGCGGCTTCAAGCTCATGCGGCAGATCCTGGCCCAGCCCGCGCTGGCGCAGCACGGCGGCCGCGAGGTGCCCGCTTCAGCCGCCGCGCAGACCGACGCCCAGATCGAGGCCTGTATCCGCCAGCATGCCGACACCATCTACCACCCCGTGGGCACCTGCCGCATGGGCCCGGCCGCCCAGGCGGACTCAGGCGGCAGCGTGGTGGACGCCGAGCTGCGCGTGCACGGCCTGCAAGGCCTGCGCGTGGTCGACGCCTCGGTGATGCCGCGGATCGTGGGCGGCAACACCAACGCGCCCACCATCATGATCGCGGAGCGAGCGTCTCAGTTCATCCAGACCGGGTGAGCGCGCGCCTGCCCTTCGAATACGAAGGGACTTCCCCAGTCCTGTACGGCATCGAGGTGCCAAGA
>JBMLPD010000076.1:0-1782 GCA_049242285.1 Rubrivivax sp. | reverse complement strand
CAGGTGCTGATGAACGTGATCAACGAGGTGGGCGCGCTGCCCACCCGCAACCACAAGGACAGCCAGTTCGAAGGCGCCAAGGACATCTCCGCCGAGGCGATGGTCACACCGCGCGCCACCGACGGCAAGAAGCACCTGGTCACCAACCAGGCCTGCTTCGGCTGCACCATCGCCTGCGGGCGTATCAGCAAGATGGACCAGGGCCACTTCACGGTGCAGAACAAGCCCGAGTACTGGGACGCCAGCGGTGGCCTGGAGTACGAGGCGGCGTGGGCGCTGGGTGCGGCCAACGGCGTCAACGACCTGGAAGCCCTGCAGTACGCCAACCTGCTGTGCAACGAGCAGGGCATGGACCCCATCACCTTCGGCGCCACCGTGGGCGCGGTGATGGAGCTGTATGAGATGGGCGTGCTCACCAAGGAGCAACTGGGCATAGAGGCCCCGTTCGGCTCGGCCCGTGCGCTGGCGCACTTTGCCGAGATCACCGCCAGTGGCGAAGGCTTCGGCAAGGAGATCGGCCAAGGCTCCAAGCGCCTGACTGCCAAGTACGGCCACCCGGGCCTGAGCATGAGCGTCAAGGGCCAGGAGTTCCCGGCCTATGACAGCCGCGGCATACAGGGCATGGGCCTGACCTACGCCACCAGCAACCGCGGCGCCTGCCACCTGCGCAGCTACACCGTGGCTTCCGAGATCCTGGGCATCCCGGTCAAGACCGACCCCCTGGTCTCCGAAGGCAAGCCTGAGCTGGTCAAGGCCTTCCAGGACGCCACTGCCGCCTTCGACGCTGCCGGCATCTGCATCTTCACGAGCTTTGCCTGGACCCTGGCCGACGTGCAGCCCCAGGTGGCCGCCGCCTGCGGCTCGGAGTTCACGATGGACGCCATGAACGAGATCGGCGAGCGCATCTGGAACATGGAACGCGACTTCAACAACCGCGCCGGCTTCACCAGCAAGGACGACGTGCTGCCCGCCCGCCTGACCACCGAGCCGGTGAAGACCGGCCCGGCCAAGGGCCTGGTGGCGCAGGTGCCGCAGATGCTGCCGCACTACTACGACATCCGTGGCTGGGACGCCGACGGCCAGCTCAAGGCCGAGACGCGCCAGCGTCTGGGCCTGTGACCCGCGCCTGAAGCGCAGCCGGCCCACATGGGCAGTGGAAGGCGGTGGCAGCACCGCCTTCCGCGCTTTCAGGGGGCCCCACACCACCGAAGCTGAGGGATTCGACGATGAAACACCTGATCCTGGGCGCTGGTCCGGCCGGCGTGATCGCTGCTGAAACCATCCGCAAGCACGCGCCGCACGACGAGATCACGCTGGTGGGCGACGAGCCCGAGGCGCCCTACTCGCGCATGGCCCTGCCCTACCTGCTGATCGGCAACATCGGCGAGGCGGGCACGCACCTGCGCCATGGCGCTGGTCACTATGAGCACCAGCGCATCACGCTCAAGCGCGGTCGGGCCGTGGCGCTGGACACCGCCGCCCGCACGGTCAAGCTGGACAGCGGCGAGACCCTGGCCTACGACCGGCTGCTCATCACCACCGGTTCGTCACCGGCGACGCCGCCCATCCCGGGCATCGACGGCCCGGGTGTGCGCGCCTGCTGGACGCTGGCCGACGCCCGCGCCATCATGGCGCAGGCCACCCCCGGCGCGCGCGTGCTGCAGATGGGTGCCGGCTTCATCGGCTGCATCATCATGGAGGCCCTGGCCGCACGCGGTGTGCAACTCAGCGTGGTGGAGATGGGTGACCGCATGGTGCCGCGCATGATGGGCCCCACCGCCG
>JBMLPD010000075.1:0-1747 GCA_049242285.1 Rubrivivax sp. | reverse complement strand
TTCGGGTCGGCGTGCTGGCCGCACTCCAGCGTCACGCCCCAGCCGCCGCGTGAGCGCATGTACTCGGTGGTGCCCACGCCGTAGTTGGCGTCGGTGTCCAGGCTCTGGCCGGCACTTCGGGCCCGGGCGCGGCGCCGTGCCACGCCCGCCTCGTAGGTGCGCAGCCAGCCTTCCACGATGCGCCGCGGGCCCAGATGCCGGGCCAGGCGCACCTCGTCGGCGGCATGGGCAAAGGGCTCCAGATCGCCCGTGTTGTCCTCCGGGCCGAAGAGGGTGAAGGCTTCGCCGGGGCCGTTGAACGAGTGCAGATCCAGCAGCACGTCATGCGTGTCCAGCAGCGGGCACAGCACGTTGCCGATACGGTCCTCGAAGTCCTGCGGCACGGCAGTGGGGCGCAGGTTGCGGTTGAGGTTGCGATCGCCCGTGCGCTGGCCCAGCGCGTGCGCCAGCGGGTTGGTCACGGGCACGAAGGTCACCAGCCCGCGCTCGATGCGCCAGCGGCCTGCATCCAGCTCGGCCAGGGCACGGTCGATCGCCAGCGGCCCGGCCACCTCGTTGCCATGCACCGCGCCCAGCACGATCAGCCGGATGCCTGGCCTCAAGCCGTGGAACTGGTGGACGCGCAGGCTGCAGGGGCGCTCGGCAGGTGCAGGATGGGTGGGCTGATCTGACATGGACGACTCGAACTGAAAGGAGAGATGTGCGGGCATGAGGGCCCCGCGCAGGCGGCCGCATGCGCAGCCGAAGTGTCTCTCAGCCGCTAGCCCACCACCACCCGGTTGCGCCCCTGCGCCTTGGCCTCGCGCAGCGCCGCCTGCGCGCGGGACAGGGCCTGCTCGACGGTCTCGCCGGCATGGTGCTCGGTGAGGCCGGCCGAGACGGTGACGCGCACGGTCTGTCCCGAAGCCGCATGCACGGCCATGGCCGCGACGCACTCGCGCAGGCGCTCCATGCCCTGGCGGGCCAGCGGTCCGCGGGTGTCGCAAAGCAGGAGCACGAAGGTCCCGCCGCCGTACCGGCCCAGATGGTCGACGATACGCACGGCGGCTTGCGCCTCCTGGGCAAAGGCGCGCAGCACCCGGTCTCCTGCGGCGATGCCGTGGCGATGGTTGACGTCGCGCAAACCGTCCAGGTCCAGGACGGCGATGCAGAAGGCCTGGCCCGAACGGACACTGCGCTGACGCTCGCGCTCCAGCACCTCCAGGAGATGGCGTCGGTTCAGCAAGCCGGTCAGGGCATCGCAGGTGGCCAGTTCCTCGATGCGGGCCAGGGCCTGCTTGAGTTCCACCCGTTGGGCCCGCATGCGCTGGCGCATCAGGGAGATGCGCGCAGCCAGCATGGAAGCCGCCGGCATCATGGTGGCCACCATGATGAAGTGGCCCAACTCCACCCGGGGCGGATAGACCTGCGGCAGCCGCCAGGCCATCACGGCCATGGCCAGGCCGAACACCATCACGGCGTACAGGCTGGCCCAGGCCATCTGCCGCGGCTTGGCGGCGAACAGCCCGAACATGAAGATCACCATGACGATGGGAAACACCGCTCCGCGCGCCGGTCCCAGCATGGCGTAGGCCCAGGCCGCCATCGTGATGGCGTACAGCATCTGGGCCACCGTCATGGAGGGGTCCGACCACCGCCGGGACCAACCCGTGCGAATCATCAGGAAGGCCGCGAGCAGCCCCGCCAGCGACACCACGGTCCAGGCCCGCACCGAGGGCACGGTGGCGATGCCGATGGCCACGAAGTA
>JBMLPD010000074.1:0-1434 GCA_049242285.1 Rubrivivax sp. | reverse complement strand
AGCCGTCGGGCAGCTCGGCGCTGAAATGGTTGCACACGCCCTCGGACAGGCCGTAATGGCAGGCCGCGCGCAGCGCCAGTGCCAGGTCGGCGCGCAGCTGACGCACGGGTGCGCTGTCGTAGTCGTGCTGATGGTTCATGGCAGCGTTCACTCCAGGGCCAACCAGATTTCGTTGCGGCGCAGGAACCAAGGCGTCCAGGGCGCGTCATAGCGCGAATATACGGGCTCGCCCTTCCAGCGCAGGCCCGCGGCGGTCAGGCCGCTGGTGAGCTGACCGAGGTGGCGCTGGTAGTTGTCATCCGACCAGAAACCCGAAAACCTGACGACAGCCACCTTGGCGGCAGGCACCTCGCGAATCTTCACGCGCGGGTCCAGCGGCTCTGGCGCCGACTCCAGCGTCACGCCCTTGGGCAGAACGAACTGCACAAGGTAGCCCTCAGCCGTGGCAGCCTGGGTCACGGGCGCCGTCATCGCCATCTTCACGGGCGCGGCGGTCTGCGTCACCGGGGCCGTCATCGCCATCTTCCGCTCACCCTTGTTCTTGCCGAAGATGTAGCCGGCCAGCAGCGGAAACGCGCGGTTGCCCGCCTGGTCGGCCGGCCCCGGCACCATGACCTCGGCCACCACGTAAGGGGCGTACTGCCGGATCTCCACGGCGTCCAGTCGCTGGACGACCTCGAAGTCGGGCTCCTCGATGGCGTGGCTGGTCATGGTGTGGGCTGCAAGCAGCAGGGCGACGATGAGAGATTTCATGACGGGGATTGTGGACACGCTCGGCCTGCCATGCCGCGCAAGGCCTTTTCACCCGCGTCCAGGTCTTGCCGCCTCTCAATGAACAGATGCCTTTGCGGGTGCAGCATGGGTGTCTGGCGGAGCCGTCAGCGTTCGCCCTGAGCCTGTCGAGGGGCCTGTCCCGAGCCCGTCGAAGGCGGCAGCCCGAGCTGCCTGAGATCCCTGAACGCAAGTGCATAACCCCCACAGGAGGCGCTGCCCCGATGAAGCGATACGTCTTGCGGCTGGACGAGGTGTCCATGAGCGACGTGGCCCTGGTGGGCGGCAAGGCCGCCTCCATCGGCGAGCTGACTCGCGCCCTGGGGCCCTTGGGCGTGCGCGTGCCCTGCGGCTTCGCCGTCACGGCGCAGGCCTTTCGCGACATGATCGAGGCCGCAGGCGCCACGCCGCGCCTGCACGCCCTGCTGGACGGCCTGGACAAGCGCGACAACGCCGCGCTGGCCCGCGCCGGCGCGCAGGCCCGGGCGATCGTGAGCGCCTGCCCCATGCCGGCGGCCGTGGAAGCTGCGCTGCGCAGCGCCTGGCGTGCCCTGGCCCAGCAGTGTGCCGAAAGCGACCTTCGCGTGGCCGTGCGCAGCTCGGCCACCGCCGAAGACCTGCCGCACGCCAGCTTTGCCGGCCAGCACGAGAGCTTTCTGAACG
>JBMLPD010000073.1:0-1347 GCA_049242285.1 Rubrivivax sp. | reverse complement strand
CTTGCCAGCACCGCTTTTGATGCGCCATGCGGTGTTGCGCCTCCTTGCAGGCCCCTGCCATCCGCCCCGTCGCGCCCGGGCCCAAACCCCCCCCGCCGCCGCCCGCGCGGCGGCGACACCGGGATGAAACAAGGAGCTTCGGATCGTCGGGGTCACGTTCGTGCAAGGTGTCGGGATGCGAATCGCGTCAACGCCGAAGGTCGAGATCGGCCACGAGTTTCGAGGCCTGCGCGCGCGATTTGACCTCATCGGCCTGAGCGGCCTCCCAGCTGAAGCTCGTTCCCCAGGTCCAACCCGAACCAATGAGTTCGACGACGCGCAGGTCACCGGCTCGTCCCTGGACACTGATGTCCACGCTCCGGCCCTCCCATTGCGCCGACAGGCGGTGTGCGCCCGGCTTCAGGCGCAGGCGGGCCAGAGACTCGGGAATGGTTGCGATGCTGGCCGCGCCGTCCACCGTCACGGGCACCATCAGGCTGGCATCCGCCCAGCGGCGGCGCAGCACGTAAACGGTCAGGGACGCCGGATCGGCCTCGAAGCGTTTGGCATCGGCTTCGACGGCATCGGTCGGAACCGCCGTCGGTGTGCAGGTCAGTTTGGGGCGGTAGCTCTTGCCGATGCGATAGCAGTAGGTGCCGTCGGCATTGACCGGGCGGAGGGGCTTCGTCATGCAACCGGACAGGGGCACGAGGCCCACCGTCGCCAGGCCGATCAGCAGGGTCCTGCGCTGGGGAAGTTGAGCTTTGCTCATGTTCGGGCCCGCCCTACTTCAGCGCAAACCGCACGGTTCCGGACGGCTTGCCGGCGATCGTGACGATGGCGACCACCTTGGTGCCAGGGCCCACCTTGAAGGTGCCCGTGGCCTCCAACTTGTCCCCTGCCGGCTTGAGTTCGACCTCCTGCTTCTCGGTGCCGCTGAGCAGCGTCAGCTTGGCGCTGGCCTTGGACACGTCGACCGGCTTGCCATGGTCGCGCAGGTGCAACTGGATCGCGGCCGGCTTGGCGACCAGTTCGTAGTCGATGTCCTTGGCCTCGGTGACCACGCCGCCATGCTTGGGGCTGTGGTCGTGTGCGCCTCCGGCGTGGGCGGCGCTGGCCAGGGCGAGAGCGATGGCGGCGGCAGCGTAGAACTTGGCTTTCATGAGTTTCCTTTCAGTGGAGTGGGAAATGGGAGCGGGGGGAATGGTTGAGATCGCGCTCACAGCGCCTCGGCGTCCTTGGCATCCATGAGCTTCTCTGCCGGCTTGCGGCCGAACAGCCAGAACATCGCGGGCGTGAGGAAGGTGTCGAGCAGGGTCGAGCTGATGAGCCCGGAGAAGATCACCACGGCCACCGGGTGCAGCACCT
>JBMLPD010000072.1:0-2630 GCA_049242285.1 Rubrivivax sp. | reverse complement strand
GTGCTGGAGGTGGAGAACCCGAGCAAGATGCCGGACCAGGGCCGCATCCAGGAAATTCGCGAGCCCATCGTCACCGTGCACCTGTACATGCCGCAGGACTGCGTGGGCCCGGTGATGACCCTGGCCAACCAGAAACGCGGCGTGCAGCTCAACATGGCCTATCACGGCCGCCAGGTGATGCTCACCTACGAACTGCCGCTGGCGGAGATCGTGCTGGACTTCTTCGACAAGCTCAAGTCCGTCTCGCGCGGCTATGCCTCCATGGACTACGAGTTCAAGGAGTACCGGGCGGCTGACGTGGTGAAGGTCGACATCCTGATCAACGGCGACCGCATCGACGCGCTCAGCCTGATCGTGCACCGCGGCCAGAGCCAGTACCGTGGCCGCGAGGTGGCGGCCAAGATGCGCGAGATCATCCCGCGCCAGATGTACGACGTGGCCATCCAGGCGGCCATCGGCGCCAACATCATCGCCCGCGAGAACATCAAGGCGCTGCGCAAGAACGTGCTGGCAAAATGTTACGGTGGCGACATCACGCGCAAACGCAAGCTGCTGGAAAAGCAGAAGGCGGGCAAGAAGCGGATGAAGCAGATCGGCACCGTCGAGGTGCCGCAGGAGGCCTTCCTGGCCATCCTTCGAGTTGACGACTGACGAGGCGACTCCCTTGATGAGTGCAATCACCGCGGCGCTGTACGGCGCCCTGCTGGTCTACCTGGGCGGCTGGTTCCTGGGCCACTGGATGGGCAACTTCGCCCTGCTGCTGTTCGTGTTGTCGGTGGTGACCTTCGTCTACTGGCTGGCCGAGCGTTTCCACTTCCTGCCTGCACGCCAGGCCGCGGCTGCGGCGCTCGCGGCCCAGCAGGCGGCCCGGCGCGGGCAGTTGCAGCAGCAGGGCATCTCCAAGGTGGACGACGACCTGGGCGAGGCCCGGGCCCGGCTGCTGATGCAGCCCTGGTGGCTGGACTGGACGGCGGGGCTGTTTCCGGTGATCGTGGGCGTTTTCGTGCTGCGGTCCTTCCTGTTCGAGCCTTTCAAGATTCCCTCCGGCTCCATGGTGCCCACCCTGCTGGTGGGCGACCTGATCCTGGTGAACAAGTTCGACTACGGGGTGCGCTTGCCGGTGCTGAACAAGAAGGTCATCGCCAACAAGGACCCGCAGCGCGGTGATGTGGTGGTGTTTCGCTACCCACCCGATCCGCGGCTGGACTACATCAAGCGCGTGGTCGGGGTGCCGGGTGACGAGATCGTCTACCAGAACCAGAAACTCACCATCAACGGCCAGCCTGCGCCGCTCAAGGCCCAGGGCGAGTTCTACGACGAGGACAGCCTGCGCTACGCGCCCCAGTTCTCCGAGAAGCTGGGCGAGAAGGACCACCGCGTCCTCGTGGACCCGCGCCGCTCGTCGGCCGTGGGGCAAGACAGCCCGCGATACCCTTTCGCGGAAAACTGCCGCTACTCCGCCGAAGGCATGAGCTGCAAGGTGCCCGCCGGACACTACTTCGTCATGGGTGACAACCGCGACAACTCGCAAGATTCGCGCTACTGGGGCTTCGTGCCTGACGAGAACCTCGTGGGCCGCGCGTTCTTCGTCTGGATGAACTTCGGCAACCTGGGGCGCATCGGCGGCTTCCGGTAGGGTGCAGCCGATGCCCGCGAGTCCAGCCCTGGAGGCACTGCAGGCGCGCGTGGGCCACCGGTTTGCCCGGCCCGGGCTGCTGACCCGGGCGCTCACCCACCGCAGCTTTTCGTCGCACCACAACGAACGCCTGGAGTTTCTGGGTGATGCAGTGCTGAATCTGGCGGTGTCGTTGCTGCTGTTCGAGCGCTTCGCCCAATCCGATGAGGGCGATCTCACCCGCGTGCGCGCGCACCTGGTGCGCGAGCAGAGCCTGCACCGCGTGGCACTCGAGCTGGGCCTGCCCGAGGTGCTGAAACTGTCCGAAGGCGAAGCCCGGGGCGGCGGGGCCCAGCGCCCGTCCATCCTGGCCGACGCGGTGGAGGCCCTCATCGGTGCGGTGCATGAAGATGCCGGCTTCGACGCAGCCCTGGCGCTGGTGCGCCGCTGGTTTGGCGAATTGATCGAGCGCAGCGACGTGGAACAGTGGGGAAAGGACCCCAAGACCGAATTGCAGGAACGGCTGCAGGCCCGCAGGTTGCCGGTGCCGGTGTACCGCATCCTTGCCACGAGAGGGCAGGCGCATGCCCAGACCTTCGAGGTGACATGCGAGGTGCCGGCTCTGGCGCTGCGGGCCGTGGCCGAAGGACGTTCCAAGCGGGCCGCCGAGCAGGACGCTGCACGTCGCATGCTGAGCCTGGTGCCGCACCACGCACAAATCCAGCCTTCCAGGGACCCCGCATGACCGCCGCCACGTCGCCTGCCCCGGAAGGCGGGCAGCGCCGCCGCTGCGGGCTCATCGCCATCGTGGGCCGCCCCAACGTGGGCAAGAGCACCTTGCTCAACGCTCTGGTGGGGCAGAAGATCAGCATCACCTCCAACAAGGCGCAGACCACGCGGCACCGCATCACCGGCATCCGCACCGTGGGTCCGGCGCAGTTCGTGTTCGTCGATACGCCGGGTTTCCAGCTCAAGCACGCGGCCCCGCTGAACCGCACCCTCAACCGCACCGTGC
>JBMLPD010000071.1:0-1438 GCA_049242285.1 Rubrivivax sp. | reverse complement strand
AGCCCTGCGATGGGACCGCACCATCCGTTCGGGCTGAGCCTGTCGAAGCCCCCTCCTGATCCTGCGCACAGGCGCCCCCTTGGGCGGCAGCCACTTCCTCGGTCATGAGGTAGGGATGGATGTGTTCATCGATCCGCCCCGGACGGTCCACCTCGGTCGAATCGATTTCCATCCAACCATCGGCCGAAAGATCGCCGGGCTTGCGGATGAAGGCGGTGCCGCGCACGTCGGTGATGCGCTCGATGGGCTCGCGCCGTGCCAGACGGTGCGCCACCTCGATCACCGCGCGCTCGGCATTGCCGTACAGCAGCAGATCAGCCTTGCTGTCCACCAGAACGGAGCGGCGCACCTTGTCCTGCCAGTAGTCGTAGTGCGCAATGCGGCGCAGGCTGGCCTCTATGCCGCCAATGATGACGGGCACGTCCTTGAAGGCTTCCTGACAGCGCTGCGTGTACACCAGCGTGGCGCGGTCAGGGCGCTTGCCCGCCACCCCGCCGGGGGTGTAGGCGTCATCGCTGCGGATCTTCCGGTCCGCGGTGTAGCGGTTGATCATCGAGTCCATGTTCCCGGCGGCGACGCCGAAGAACAGGTTGGGCTTGCCCAAGGCCTTGAAGGGCTCGGCGCTTTGCCAATCGGGTTGGGCAATGATGCCCACCCGAAAGCCCTGCGCCTCCAGCGTGCGGCCGATCACCGCCATGCCGAAGCTGGGGTGGTCCACATAGGCATCACCCGTGACGATGATGACATCGCAACTGTCCCAACCGAGCTGGTCCATCTCGGCGCGGCTCATGGGCAGGAAAGGCGCCGGGCCGAAGCGTTTGGCCCAGAACGGCTTGTAGCCCGTCAGGGACTTGGCGGCGGCGGCAGGGGTGAGGTTGGCGTTCAACACCCCGCGATTGTCGGCGCTGCGCTCATTCCTCGGCAGGGTCGACCAGAAACCCCCCACTCTGATGCGCCCACAGCCGGGCGTAGATGCCACCGTGAGCCAGGAGTTCGGCGTGCGTACCCTGCTCCACGATGCGGCCCTGGTCCATCACGATCAGGCGGTCCATGGCAGCAATGGTGGACAGGCGGTGAGCGATGGCCACCACGGTCTTGCCCTCCATCAGGCGGTACAGGCTGGCCTGTATGGCCTGCTCCACCTCGCTGTCCAGGGCGCTGGTGGCCTCGTCCAGCAGCAGGATGGGGGCGTCCTTGAGCATCACGCGGGCGATCGCGATGCGCTGACGCTGCCCGCCGGAGAGCTTGACGCCGCGCTCGCCCACATGGGCATCAAAGCCGGTACGGCCCTTGGGGTCCACCAGATGCTGGATGAAATCGCTCGCTTCGGCCCGTTCGGCCGCGCGCCGCATCTGTTCCTCGGTGGCATCCGGCCGGCCGTAAACGATGTTGTCGCGCACCGAGCGGTGCAGCAGCGAGGTGTCCTGCGTGACCATGC
>JBMLPD010000070.1:0-1261 GCA_049242285.1 Rubrivivax sp. | reverse complement strand
GCGCGGCCATGGCGGCGGCCGAGGTGGGCGATGACGTCTTTGCCGACGACCCGACGGTCAACGCGCTGCAGGAGCGCATTGCCGCGCTGCTGGGCAAGGAGGCGGCCTTGTTCGTGCCCACGGGCACGCAAAGCAACCTGTGCGGGCTGATGGCGCATTGCGGCCGCGGTGATGAATACCTGGTCGGGCAGATGGCCCACACCTACCGCTGGGAGGGCGGCGGCGCGGCCGTGCTGGGCAGCATCCAGCCCCAGCCTCTGACGCAGGCGGCCGACGGCAGCATCGCCCTGGACGAGATCGAGGCCCAGATCAAGCCCGACGACGCGCATTTCGCCCGCACGCGCTTGCTGGCGCTGGAAAACACCTGGGGCGGCAAGGTGCTGCCGCAGGACTACGTGCTTGCAGCCACCGCGCTGGCTCGCTCGCGCGGCCTGGCCACCCACCTGGACGGTGCGCGCCTGTTCAATGCTGCCGTGGCCTCGGGCGGCGATGCGCGCGTCGCAGCGCGCCAGCTGGCCGAGCCCTTCGACACCGTTTCCGTGTGCTTCAGCAAGGGACTGGGGGCCCCGGTGGGCTCGGCCTTGTGCGGCCCCAGGGAGTTGATCGCCCGCGCGCACCGCGTGCGCAAGATGCTCGGCGGCGGCATGCGGCAGGCTGGCGTGCTGGCGGCGGCGGCGCTGCACGCGCTGGACCACCATATCGACCGCCTGTCCGAAGACCACGCCAACGCGCGCCGCCTGGCCGAAGGTCTGCAGGGCCTGCCGGGCGTGCAATGCGAGATGCCCCAGACCAACATCGTGTTCGTCGATGTGGCGCCCGATCGCGCCCACGGCGTGGTGGATCGTGCCCGCGCGCAGGGCGTGCTGTGCACGGGCCTGTACCGCCTGCGGCTGGTCACCCACCTCGATGTGTCGCGCGCCGATGTGGACCGCGCCATCGACGTCATGCGCGCCGCCCTGGCCTGAGCTTCGTCCCCGCCGTTTCCCGAGAGATCCCATGCCCATCACCAACAGCGAAGCGCTGACCCGCGTCATCGAGCACCGCGAGATCTTCCACGACGAGATGCTGGCCCTGATGCGACGCATCATGAGCGGCGAGATGTCCCCCGTGATGATCGCCGCGCTGTCCATCGGCCTGCGGGTGAAGAAGGAGACCATTGGCGAGATCGCGGCCGCAGCGCAGGTGATGCGCGAGTTCGCCACGCCGGTGCATGTGGCAGACCGCACCCACCTCGTGGACATCGTGGGCACGGGAGGTGATT
>JBMLPD010000069.1:0-2691 GCA_049242285.1 Rubrivivax sp. | reverse complement strand
AGCCGTTCGCACTGAGCCTGTCGAAGTGCGCGCAAGGGCTTCGCCTGGCCTGTTCGGAGCGCAGTCGAAGGGCTCAGCCTCAAAGGTTCGGGCGCGCACATCGGTCTTTCGTGAACGCCGGCCGCGGTCAGGGAACGGGGATGCTCAAGAAGATCAAACCAAAGCGAGATCTCAACCGAAACGTGACGGCTCGCAAGCAATGGTGGGTGATCGGCCATCCGCAGCCCATGGCGGACGACTGCCACCGGGCCCGCCCGCCTGGGAAGCCGACCGGACGGCCGGCGCCACACCAAACGGCCGAAGACCCGGATCACTCCTGTGCCAGGTACCGCCTTTCCAGGTGCGCCTTGAAATGCGCCGGGTTCAGGGGCTCACCGCTGGCGCGGATGGCCAGCTCATCGGTAGGCCAGCGGCTGGCGGCGCTCCAGATGTGCGTCTGGAGCCAGCCGAACACGGGCTGCAGGTCGCCGGCGGCGATGCGGGCGTCCAGGTCGGGCATCTGACGGCGCATGGTGGCGAACCACTGGGCGGCGAACATGGCACCCAGCGAGTAGCAGGGGAAGTAGCCGAACAAGCCCTCGGGCCAGTGCACGTCCTGCAGCGGCCCGTCCTTGAAGTTGCCCCGGGTGTCCAGGCCCAGCAGTTCCTGCATCTTCGCGTTCCACAGGCCGGGCACGTCCTCGGGTTCGATCTCCCCCTCGATCAACGGGCGCTCGATCTCGTAGCGCAGGATGATGTGGGCAGGGTAGGTCACCTCGTCGGCATCCACGCGGATGAGACCGCGCGTGACACGCGTGATCAGGCGATGCAGATTGCGGGGCTCGAAGGCGCTCTGGTGACCGAAGGCGTGGCGCACCAGCGGGGCAAGCAGGGCCGCGAAGCCCGGGTGGCTGCCCAGCTGCATCTCGAAGCTCAGCGACTGGCTCTCGTGAACGGCCATGGAGCGCGCCTCGGCCACAGGCTGGCCCAGCAGATCGCGCGGCAGGTTCTGCTCGTAGCGCCCGTGGCCGGTCTCGTGGATGGTGCCCATCAGGCTGGCCAGAAACCCGTCCTCGCGAAAGCGCGTGGTCATGCGCACGTCCTCGGGCACGCCGCCGCAGAAGGGGTGGGTGCTGACGTCCAGCCGCCCGGCCTGGAAATCAAAGCCCAGCAGCTTCATGGCCTGCTCGCACAGCGCGCGCTGCGCCGGCACGGGGAAGGGCCCCACGGGCTCGATCACGGGCTCTCGGGCGTTGTCGGAGGCCTGCTTGTCGATCACGCGCTGGATCAGCTCGGGCAACCAGCGCCGCACCTCGCCAAAGACCCGGCCCACCGTGGCGCTGGTCATGCCGGGCTCGAAGCGGTCCATCATCGCGTCGTACCTGGACAGCCCGGTCAGATCGGACAGCAACCGGGCCTCCTCGCGCGCCACGGCCAGCACCTCGCGGAAGTTCTCCAGAAAGCCGGCCCAGTCATTGGCTGGCCGCTGCTGGCGCCACGCGTGCTCGCAGCGCGAGGTGGCGAGTTGCCGACGTTCGACCAGCGAGGCGGGCAAGGCATTGGACAGCCGCCACGCGCGTTCGATCTCCCGCAGGTTGGCCTGCTGCAGTTCGTCCAGCGGCTCCTGGTTGGCAGCCGAGATCTTGTCGCGCAGCGAGGCGTCCGTGCGCATGCGGTGCATCAGGCCGTGCAGTTCGGCCAGGGCCGCGGCGCGCGCATCGTTGCCCTTGGGCGGCATGTTCGCGGCCTGGTCCCACCCGGCGATCGAGCCCAGATGGCCAAGGTGGTGGAGGCGACGGTTGAGGGCGAAGAGATCGTCGTAGGCGGGGGTGTGGGCGTGGGTCATGTGGAGGCTGGGATCGGGCGTAGCAAGCGCAGAACCCGCATTGTGGTGCGGACGGCGTCAGACCTGGATCCGGCCCGGAAACACCCACAGCAGCGCCGCCGTCATCGTGACGTAGCGCGCGAACTTGCCCAGCGCCATGTACAGCAGGCAGGGCCAGAAGGGCATGCGCAGCCAGCCGGCCACGGCGCACAGCGGGTCGCCCACCACCGGCAGCCAGCTCAGCAGGCAGGCCCTGGGGCCGAATCGCTGCAGCCAAGCCAGGGCCCGGGCCTGCGCGGGCTCGCGCCTGGACACGGCATCGTAGGCTTTGTGCGCCCCCCATCCCATCCACCAGCTCACAGCCCCGCCTGCGGTGTTGCCCAGCGTGGCCACCAGCACGGCCGGCCAGAACAGCTCGGGGTTGAGCTTGACCAGGCCGAAGACCGCGGGCTCGCTGCCCATGGGCAACAGGGTGGCCGAAAGGAAAGCCACCAAGAAGACCGTGGTCAGGCCAAACCTGGGCAAGGCCAGCGCGGCCAGCAGGGCGTGCATCCAGGCTTCCATCAGGCCTCGATGATAGGAGCGCACGCGCCGCCCGGACGCGGACGGCCTGCACGCGCATGCATCGACAAGGGGCGCTGGCTATACTGATGCCACATTTTCGAGCAGCGCAGCCGCAACGACGGCACTGCTCGCCTGCCGGCCCTGCTGGCCCGCCCCCCTGCCCGCCGCGCCCGCTCCGCCTGTCCGATCCCGCTTCTGAGCATGCTGCAAGACCTGCTGAACCCCCTGGGCCTGGGCGCGGTGGAACTCCCCAACCGGCTGTTCGTCGCGCCCATGGCGGGGGTGACGGACCGGCCGTTTCGCATGCTGTGCAAGCGCCTGGG
>JBMLPD010000068.1:0-3740 GCA_049242285.1 Rubrivivax sp. | reverse complement strand
GCGGGGCGTCGAAGAGGCGTGGCTGGAAACCACGCGCCTGCCTGGCGGGCTTCAGGTGCGAGCGGGCCGCTTCGCGTCCCAGATCGGCTACCTCAACCAGCAGCACCCGCATGCCGACGACTTCGTCGAGCGGCCGCTGCTGTACCGTGCATTCTTCGGCGGGCATTGGAACGACGACGGCTTGCGGCTGAACTGGACGGCGCCCACGCCGTTCTACCTCATGCTGGGGCTGGAGGCCTTGCGCGGCAAGCGGCTGGTGCAGGAGGCCGTACCGCCCCCACGCCGTCTGGGAGTCACCACCTTCGTGCTCAAGACCGGTGCGGATCTCGGGCGATCCCACAGTTGGCAACTGGGCCTATCGCACGTCCGGAACACGCGCGAGGCCGTGACCGAGGACCATGAGGAGGACGGACCGCATGGCATGCACGATCATGAGCACGACCATGCCCATGCCCATGGCGCGCAGTTCAGCGGCCGCAGGACCTGGATGATCGATGCCGTGTGGAAGTGGGCTCCGGGCGGCAACTACCGCGGACAGCAGGTGCGGGCGGTGTTCGAGGCAGCACGCATCAGCGGCATCAACCGCTTTGCGACTTCGAAGGACACGCACGAGTCCAACGCCCTCGCCTTGGTCTGGCGCCTGCGTCCGTCATGGGAGGTGGGTGCGCGAGCGGACTGGCTGCGGGTTCGGGCGCCGCATGGGGAACACTTTCACGGCGCCCTGCTGCGCGAGCGCACGCTCATGCTGGCCTGGAAGCCCAGCCACATGCAATCCCTGCGCCTGCAGGTCACCGGTCAGCGCGACGCCGTGGAGTTCGACAACCCGGCACGGCGGGCGTGGCAGCTGCAGTACGTCCTGGCCTTCGGGGCACACGGTGCGCATGCGTTCTGAACCCGTGGGGCGGTCAGGGCACAGTGCAGGGCCTGGTCTGCAGTCCGTGCTGGCTCACGTGGCGGCAGCGGGAGTGGCCCTGCTCAGTGCCCTGCTGGCCTTCCCGGCATCGGCCTTCACCGTGTTCGCCTGCGAGCCGGAGTGGGCGGCGCTCACGCGCGTGCTGGTGCCTTCTGCCCGGGTGCACGTGGCCACACACGTCGGGCAGGATCCGCATCACATCGAGGCCCGTCCCGCGCTGATCGCGCAGTTGCGCTCGGCCGATCTGGTGGTGTGCACGGGGGCCGAGCTGGAGGCCGGCTGGCTGCCCATGCTGCAGGACCGCGCCGGCAACCCCAGGGCGCGTGACGTTTTCTTCGCGGCCGACCATGTGGAGTTGATCGACCCCCAGCCCGGCGCCATCGGCACCCCCTGGGCGGGCGATGTGCATGCCCAGGGCAACCCCCACCTGCACCTGGACCCGCGCCGGCTGCTGCAGGTGAGCCGGGCGCTGGGGGAACGACTGGCCAAGGAACTTCCTGCCGAGCGCATGGCCATCGAGCAGCGCAGCCGCGCCTTTGAGGCCGCCTGGCGCCAGCATCTGGCCGATTGGGAGCTCCGTGCGTCGCCGCTGCGCGGACGCCGCATCGCCGCCCAGCACACCACCTTCGGCTACCTGTGGCACTGGCTGGGGGTGCAGCCACTGGCCGATCTGGAGCCCAAGCCCGGCATGGCGCCCACGCCGGGCCACCTGCAGCGCCTGCTGGAGGGCCTGCGGGCCTCGCCGCCGGCGGCGGTGGTGATCGCCTCGTACCAGGACCCGCGGCCAGGACGCTGGCTCACCGGTCAGCTCTCCACGTCGGCGGCGGGCATCCGGGTACCGTTGCTGACCCTGCCGGCCACCGTGCCGGAGACGGCGGGCGAGAAGGAGCTGGTCCTGTGGATGGAGGGCCTGGTGCGTGAACTGCTGCAGGGTCTGAGGTGACGGATGCCGGCTCGGCCTGGGCCGACGCCTGGTTCCTGGCCCCGGCTGCCGCGCTGCTGTTCAGCGTCTGGGCGCTGGCGCCCTTGGGCGCGCAGGTGCTGGCCCGTGGCGTGGTCTTCATCGACCTGGCGGTGGCCCAGGCCGCTGCAGCAGCCGCGCTCTGGGCCGGTGCCCTCATGGACCATCCCGACTGGATCACCACCCAGTTGCTGGCGGCCTTGGGTGCCTTGGCCTGCGCCGCCCTGGTGGCCTTTCTGTCGCGCACATGGCCGGCGCATCGCGAGGCCCTGATCGGCCTGCTGTACGTGCTGGGGGCCAGTGCGGCGCTGTTGGGGGCGCGCCACGATGCCCATGGCCGCGAGCGCATGACCGAACTGCTGGCGGCGGACATCCTGTGGGCGCAGGGCCCGCAGGTCGCGGTGCTGGGGGCTTGCGCGTTGGCGGTGGGCCTGCTGGGTGCCAGGTTGCAGCGTGACCGCGTCTTCTTCCCGGTGTTCGCCGTCGTCGCCAGCCTGGCCGTTCCGGTGCTCGGCCTCTTCCTGGTGTTCGCCACGCTCATCGCGCCGGCGCTCTGGCAGCGCGCAGGCGCTGCGCCGCGCTGGGCCCGGCTGGGCGCGGTGGCCGCCAGCGGCCTGGGCCTGGCCACCAGCTGGGCCCTGGACGCCCCCAGCGGCGCCTGCATCGCGCTGGCCCTGTCGGCGTATGGCGGGCTCAGTGTCCTGAAGGCTGCCGCAAGCTCACCGGTCCCGGCCCAGGTACCCCCACGCTCTTCAGAAGGATCCATATGAGTGCCATTCCCGTCACCATCCTCACCGGCTTCCTGGGCAGCGGCAAGACGACGCTGCTCAACCGCATCCTGAAGGAACACCACGGCCACCGCATTGCGGTCATCGAGAACGAGTTTGGCGAGGCGGGCATCGACAACGAGCTGCTGGTGCAGGACCGGGAAGAGCAGATCGTGGAGATGAACAACGGCTGCATCTGCTGCACCGTGCGCGGCGACCTGGTGCGCATCCTGGGCGAATTGCACGCCAAGCGGCAGGCCGGCCAGTTGCAGTTCGACCGCGTCATCATCGAGACCACCGGGCTGGCCGACCCTGCGCCCGTGGCCCAGACCTTCTTTGTCGACGACGACATCTCGCAGCAGTACCTGCTGGACGCCATCGTCACCATGGTCGATGCCAAGCACGCGCCGCAACAGCTCGACGAACATCATGAGGCGCAGGAACAGGTGGGTTTTGCCGACCGCATCCTCATCACCAAGACCGACATGGTGCAGCCTGACGAGGTGGCGCGGCTACGCCAGCGCCTGGTGCGCATGAACCCGCGCGCCAAGATCGGCGAGGCCCGGCATGGCGTGGCGGCCATCGAGGACCTGCTGGACATCCGCGGCTTCAACCTCCATGCCATCCTCGAAATCGAGCCCGACTTTCTGACCGACGTCGACCACGAGCACGACGACGATGTCAGCTCCTTCGTGTTCCGCGAGGACAAGCCTCTGGACCTGGACCGTGTGGAAGACTTCCTGGGCGGCATCGTCCAGGTCTACGGCACCCGTCTCATGCGCTACAAGGGCGTACTGAACATCAAGGGCATGAAGCAGCGCGTGGTGCTGCAAGGTGTGCACATGCTGATGGGCTCGGAAGAGGGCTCACCTTGGAAGCCCGGCGAGAAGCGCGAGTCCAAGATGGTCTTCATCGGCCGCGACATGCCCCGGGATGTGCTGCTGGACGGATTGGCGCATTGCGCGATCGGCAGCGCAGCTCAGGCCGCCAGATCCCGCGCCGCATCGCGTGGCTGATGTGACTGCTGTGAGCTTGAACGCGTCTGCGAGCATAGGAAATTCAAACGCCCTTTTCAAGCTGACAGGCCCCGGGGTAAACC
>JBMLPD010000067.1:0-2233 GCA_049242285.1 Rubrivivax sp. | reverse complement strand
CGGCGATGTTGTGGATGTTGGCGTCCTGCAGGCTGAACATCTGCGCCTGCTGGAAGGGGCTCATGCGGCCGTGCGGCGAGAGCATGAACACGTTCACGCCGCGCTTGCCCCGCATGGCGTATTCCGCCGCGCTGCCGGTGTCGCCCGAGGTGGCGCCCAGGATATTCAGCGTCTGACCGCGCCGCGCCAGTTCGTACTCGAACAGCGCGCCCAGCAACTGCATGGCCATGTCCTTGAAAGCCAGCGTCGGGCCGTTGGACAGGGCCTGCAGCCACACACCCGGCTCCAGCGGGCGGATGGGCACGATCTGCGGCGTGCCGAACACCGCCTCGGTGTAGGTGGCCGACACCAGGCGCTTCAAGTCCGCCGCCGGGATGTCGTCGATGTAGAGCCACAGGATCTCGAACGCCAGATCGGCGTAGCTCAATCCTCGCCAGCGCTGCAGCGTGTCGCCATCCACGTGGGGGTAGCGAACCGGCAGGTACAGGCCGCCGTCCGGCGCCAGACCCTCCAGCAGGATCTCGCTGAAACCGCGCTCGGTACGGTCGCCTCGTGTGCTGATGTATTTCATGAACAAACCATCGCAAGCCCTTGTCAGGCAAGCTCTTCCTTGCGAAGACTCACGATGGGCGCCAGCACGGTGGACAACGCCTGCAAGGCGGCGATGGCCTCGCGCATGCGGCCTTCCACGGTGTCGTGCGTGAGGATGATCACGTCGGTCTGGTTCTCGCCCTGTCCGCTCTCTCGCTGCAGCAGCGCGTCGATGGAGATGCAGCGCCCTGCCAGGATGCTCGTCACCTGAGCCAGCACCCCCGCCTCGTCGGCCACGCGCAGGCGCAGGTAGAAGGACGTCACCACCTCGGCGATGGGCAGGATGGGCGTGTCGGCCAGAGAGCCCGGCTGAAAGGCCAGCGAGGGCACCCGGTGCTCGGGGTCGGCCGTGTGCAGGCGAGCGATGTCCACCAGGTCGGCGATCACCGCACTGGCCGTCGGCTCCGAGCCGGCGCCCTTGCCGTAGTACAGCGTGGTGCCCACGGCGTCGCCCTGCACCATCACCGCGTTCATGGCGCCTTCCACATTGGCAATCAGCCGGGAAGACGGCACCAGCGTGGGGTGCACGCGCAGTTCGATGCCCTCGGGGCAGCGCCGGCTGATGCCCAGCAGCTTGATGCGGTAGCCGAGTTGCTCGGCGTAGCGGATGTCGGCGGCCTGGAGCTGCGTGATGCCTTCCACATGCGCCTGGGCGAACTGCACCGGCGTGCCGAAGGCGATGGCGCTCATGATCGTGGCCTTGTGCGCTGCGTCCACGCCTTCAATGTCGAAGCTGGGGTCGGCCTCGGCGTAGCCCAGGCGCTGCGCCTCCTTCAGCGCCACGCCGAAGTCCAAGCCTTTGCTGCGCATCTCCGACAGGATGAAGTTCGTGGTGCCGTTGATGATGCCGGCGATCCACTCGATGCGGTTGGCCGTCAGGCCTTCGCGCAAGGCCTTGATGATGGGGATGCCCCCGGCCACCGCGGCCTCGAAGGCCACCACCACGCCCTTGTCTCGGGCCGCAGCGAAGATTTCCGTGCCGTGCACCGCCAGCAAAGCCTTGTTGGCCGTGACCACGTGCTTGCTGGCGGCAATGGCCTCCAGCACCAGGGCCTTGGCGATGCCGCAGCCGCCGATCAGCTCCACCACCACGTCGATGGAAGGATCGGCAATCACCTGGCGGGCATCGCCCACCACCCGCACCCCGTCACCCACGATGGAGCGGGCTCGGGGCAGGTTTCGAGCAGCCACCATGGCGATCTCGATGCCACAGCCTGCGCGACGCTGGATCTCCTGCTGGTTGCGATGCAGCACCCTGAAAGTGCCGCTGCCGACGGTGCCGATGCCCAGAAGGCCGACCTGTAGGGGTTTCATGGGGAGTCGTGCGGGTTCAAGCCGGGGCCCGGACAAGCCAGACTGCCCGACGGGCGATTGGTCATCGGGTCAGTGGGCGTGGCGGCGACGGTAGTGCGCAAGGAAACGCTCGATGCGGCCAAAGGCCTCGTGCAGGTCATCGGAGTTGGGCAGGAAGACCACGCGGAAGTGGTCAGGCGCACCCCAGTTGAAGCCCGTGCCCTGAACGATCAACACCTTCTCTTCGGCCAGAAGCTCATAAGCGAACGCCTGATCGTTCTCGATCGGGTACACCTTCGGGTCCAGCCGGGGGAACATGTACAGCGCGCCCTGGGGCTTGACCACGCTC
>JBMLPD010000066.1:0-6629 GCA_049242285.1 Rubrivivax sp. | reverse complement strand
CTCACCTTCAGCGACTACAGCCGCAACGCCATCCGCATGGCCGCGCTGATGAAGCTGCGCGTGATCCACGTCTTCACGCATGATTCCATCGGCCTGGGCGAGGACGGCCCCACGCACCAGAGCGTGGAGCACGCCGCCAGCCTGCGCCTGATCCCCAATCTGGACGTCTGGCGCCCGGCCGACACGGCCGAAACGGTGGTGGCCTGGACCATGGCCATCGGCAATGCTGAGCGCCCCACGGCGCTGCTGCTGAGCCGCCAGAACCTGCCCTACCTGCCCAAGGCGGGCCTGGACGAGATCGGCAAGGGCGCCTACGTGCTGGCCGAGCCGGCCGAGGTGGGCCTGAAGAAGAAGGCGCAGGCCGTGATCATCGCCACCGGCAGCGAGGTGCAGCTCGCCCTGCACGCGCAGGCGCAGCTCGCCCAATCGGGCATTGCCGTGCGCGTGGTCAGCATGCCCAGCACGACGGTGTTCGATCGTCAGGCCACGGCCTACAAGTCCAGCGTGCTGCCGCCCAAGCTGCCGCGCATCGCGGTGGAGGCTGGCGTGACGGATGGCTGGTGGAAGTACGGCTGCGCCGCGGTGGTCGGCCTGGACACCTACGGCGAGAGCGCCCCGGCGGGCGTGCTCTTCAAGCATTTCGGCTTCACCGCGGACAACGTGGCCGCGGTGGTGCGCAAGGTGCTCAAGCGCCGGTGATCGCCGCCAGCACCGCTGTGTATCGCCAAGCGGCTGGTGACGCAGCGGTCTCGATTTTCTGGGGCGTCCGTTCGGGCTGAGCCCGTCGAAGCCCTTCGACAGGCTCAGGGCGAAGGGTTCCAGCCACAGTGTGCCGGCTGAGCAGTATTCTTCACATCACTTTCAGGAGGACTTTTCCATGACCATCAGAATCGGCATCAACGGCTTCGGCCGCATCGGGCGCATGGTGTTCCGCGCCGCAGTTCAGAACTTCTCGAGCGACCTGCAGATTGTGGGTATCAACGACCTGCTGGAGCCCGACTACCTGGCCTACATGCTCCAGTACGACAGCGTGCACGGCCGCTTCAAGGGCGAGGTCTCGGTGGACGGCAACACGCTGGTCGTCAACGGCCAGCGCATCCGCCTGACGGCCGTGAAGAACCCGGCCGAACTGAAGTGGGACGAGGTGGGTGCCGATGTGGTGGTGGAGGCCACGGGCCTGTTCTTGACCAAGGAAACCGCCGAAGCTCACCTGTTGGCGGGCGCGAAGAAGGTCATCATGAGCGCGCCCTCCAAGGACGACACGCCCATGTTCGTCTATGGCGTCAACGACAAGACCTACGCCGGCCAGGCCATCATCAGCAACGCCAGCTGCACCACCAACTGCCTGGCGCCCGTGGCCAAGGTGCTCAACGACACCTTCGGCATCAAGCGTGGCCTGATGACCACCGTGCACGCCGCCACCGCCACGCAAAAGACCGTGGACGGCCCGAGCAACAAGGACTGGCGCGGCGGCCGCGGCATCCTGGAGAACATCATCCCCAGCAGCACCGGCGCGGCCAAGGCCGTGGGCGTGGTGATCCCCGAGCTGAACAAGAAGCTCACGGGCATGGCCTTCCGCGTGCCCACCAGCGATGTGTCGGTGGTGGACCTGACGGTGGAACTGGTCAAGGAAGCCTCTTACGAGGACATCTGCAAGGCCATGAAGGCGGCTTCCGAAGGCGCCATGAAGGGCGTGCTGGGCTACACCGAAGACAAGGTGGTGGCCACCGACTTCCGTGGCGAGCCCTGCACCAGCGTGTTCGACGCCGAGGCCGGCATCGCCCTGGACAAGACCTTCGTCAAGGTGGTGGCCTGGTACGACAACGAGTGGGGCTACTCCAACAAGGTGCTGGAGATGGCGCGCGTCATCGCGAGGTGATGAACGCCCGAACGCCCTGCCGCCCGGGGGGCGGGGCGTCATCACCGCTGGATACGAGCCAGCAACATGCGCTTGCCTACACTCCGGGCATGAAGGTCCTTGCCGCACTCGCTCTCCTCGTCTTCCCGGCCATGGCCGCGCTCGCCGCGCCTTCCGTGGAGACGCCCACAGCCCGCGTGATCGTGGCATACCGTGACGGCGCTGCGCTGACAGCCGCCCATCCCTGGCGCAACAGCGCATCGCCGGGCGATGTCCGCAGGGCTTCCCAGCGTCGGGCCGACGCCCTCACGCAGCGCGCCGGCGTGGCGCTGACCACGGGTCGCGCCATCGGGCAGCGCGCCCAGGTGCTGATGGCCCGCGGGATCGACTCCGCCACCCTGGCACGGCGCCTGGCGTCTGACCCCGATGTGGCCTATGCCGTGGTGGACCACCGGCGCCGCGCGGTGGCGCTGCCGAACGACCCGCTGCTGAGCGCCGGCCCGGCCGTGAACCTGCAGACACGGACCGGTGGTCCCGCGGTGGGCCAGTGGTACCTGCGTGAGCCCACCGAGCTGTTCCGCTCTGCCACCAATGCGCAGGCAGCCTGGGCGCGATCCACCGGCGCCGGGGTCGTGGTGGCCGTGCTGGACACCGGGGTGCTGGCCAACCATGCGGATCTGGTGGGCCAGGTGTTCTCCGGCTACGACTTCGTGCGCGACACCACGTATTCGAACGACGGCGATGGGCGCGACGCCGATGCGTCTGATCCGGGGGACTGGATCACCGCCACCGAAGACGCCAGCGGACCCTACAAGGGTTGCGGGCGGCAGGACAGCTCCTGGCACGGCACCCACGTGGCCGGCATCATCGCCGCGTCCACCAGCAACGGCATCGGCATGGCGGGCCTTGCCCATGGCGCCAAGGTGCTGCCCGTGCGCGTGCTGGGCAAGTGCGGCGGCTACGATTCCGACATCACGGCCGGCATGCTGTGGGCGGCCGGCATCGACCAGGCCGGCCTGCCTGGCAGTGTCACGCCGGCCAAGGTGCTGAACCTCAGCCTCGGGGGCGAGGGCAGTTGCACCGCCGCCTATCAGGATGCCATCGCCTCGGTGACGGGGCGTGGTGCCGTGGTCGTGGCCGCAGCCGGCAACAGCGCGGGCCGCGCCGTGGGTACCCCGGCCAACTGCCCGGGCGTCATCGGCGTGGCCGGTGTGCGACACGCCGGCAGCAAGGTCGGTTTTTCCGACCTCGGGCCGGAGATCGCCATCGCGGCCCCTGGCGGCAATTGTGTGAACATCGAGCCGGGCACGCCTTGCCTGTACCCCATCCTCACCACGTCCAACAGCGGCCTGCGCGATCCTGTGAACGGCGGCTCTGTCTACACCGACAGCTTCGACATCTCGGTGGGTACGAGCTTTGCCACGCCCATGGTGGCCGCTGCCGCGGCGCTGATCCTGTCGGCACGGCCGGATCTCTCGCCTGCCCAGGTGAAGGCGGCCCTGCAAGTCAGCGCCAGGGCCTTCCCCAGCAGCGGAGCGGACAACGGCTCCGACCCCACGCCTGTGGCGCAGTGCCAGCCGCCCTCGTCCCAGGAGCAACTGCAGTGCTACTGCGTCACCGGGCTGTGCGGTGCGGGCCTGCTGGACGTGGACCGCGCCCTGGCCGCCGCAGAGGCCCTGTCGCCGCCTCAGCAGCCGGTCAGCCCACCGCCTGCTGGCGGCGGGGGAGGCGGGGCGCTGTCCTGGCCCTGGTTGCTGGCTCTGGCTGCGGCCAGCGCCGGCCTGTCAGCGCGGTCTGGCCGGCGCCGCCTTCCCGGCGCTTGATGCCCCACCGGGCGGCGCAGCCCCGTTCGTACCTGGCAGGGTCTGCACCACTCCCGAAGCCGAGGCGCCTGCGGGGGAGGGGGCCACCGACGCCGCGGCCTCGGCGGCCGCGATCTGGGCCAGCGCGGCCGATGCCGCCTTGGGCGACAGCACGACGATGGACTCGGGCCGCACCTGCTGCCGCAGGCGCTCGGGTTCCCGCTGGGCTGCACCAGGCGGCGGGGGCAGCGATTCGCCGAACCCGCCCCGCGTCCAGGCGCAAAAGCCCAGGTTGGCCACGATGAGCAGCACCGCCAGCCAGGGGATCAGGCGCATGCGGGGCCCCGCGGCTGCAGGCGGATGCTGACCTCGCCGCCCGCCACGGCGCGCAGGGCGCCATCGGGCGACATCACCCTCAAGGCGCCAGTGTCATCCACACCTTGCGCCGTGCCCACGGGCAGGTCCGTGAGGGTGGTGGACACGGCCCGGCCCTGCAGCAGATCGCGCCGGGCGAAAGCCGCCGCCTCGCTGAAGCCCTGCCGTTCGAACCGGCGCACGGCCCGCAGCAGCGGCGCGGCCACGCAGGCCAGCACCTGGCGGGGCTGGAGTCCGGGCTGCAGTTCCTGCACCCAGGCCACGCCGCTGGAGGCCTCTTCCACAATTTGCGGCCCGACATTCAGGCCGACGCCGATCACGCAGATGCGCGGGGCCGCCGGGGCGCCGGCCGACGCACCCGAAGGTGCCGGGCCGCCTGCCCAGGCGCCCGTCTCGATGAGCACCCCGCCCAGCTTGCGCCCGCCCGAAGGGGCCTGCTCGTCGCGCAGCCACAGGTCGTTGGGCCACTTCAGGCCGATGCGCAAGGCGGATGCAGGGCCCGGTGCCGCCTCCCGTGCGGAATCCAGGGCGTCGGCCAGCGCCACGCCCACGGTCAGCGACAGCCCTGACCAGTCCGGCGGCGCCAGCATCAGGCCCAGGGAGAAAGTCAGGGAGGACCCGGGCCGGCCATGCCAGCTGCGGCCCTGACGGCCCCGGCCCTGGGTCTGGCGTTCCGCCACGAGCAGGCACGGCGCCCCGTGCGGCCCTCCGTGTGGCACCCCGCCCAGGCTTTCGGCTTCGCCGGCCGCGCTGGCCGCGCGCGCTGCCGCAGCGCGCTGCAACAGCGCCGTGTTCGTGGAATCGATGGACTCCACGACCTCCAGCTGCAAGCCCGGCTCGACGGCCTGCAGCGCCTGTTGCAGAGCCGGCAGGCCCCAATGCTCACGCAATGTGTTGGTCATGCAGGGCGTCCGGCGGTGATGCTCTGAGCGCCTGCCCGCGTCAACGCTTGGGGCAGAGCATCGTGCGCCTGCAGTTCGGGCTGCCGCAGCGGCACCCGTACGCCTTCTTCAGCTTGGGCGTGTAGCGCTCGTCGATGACCAGGCCGTAGTCGTAGAACAATTCCTCGCCCGGCATCAGGTCGCGCAGGGCCTTGATGAAGATGCGGCCATCCACCTCGTCGGCCTTGCAGTTCGGATCGCACGAGTGGTTGATCCAGCGCGAGGCGTTGCCGCCGTGCTTGGCGTCGATGACGTGCTGCTCGTCGATGTGGAAGTAGAAGGTGTGGTGCGGATCGCGGGGGTCGTGCGGATGCCGGCGCAGGGCCTCCTTCCAGCTGATGACCTCGCCGGTGTATTCGATCAGGGTCTCGCCTGCGGCGATGGCGCGCACGGCGTAGACCCCTTTGCCGTGCACTCCACTGCGGCGCACCTGGATACGGCGTCCGGCGCGGGGCCGGGCTGGGCTTGCTCCCTCGGGGTGGAGGGTGTCTCCCGTGGGCTGGGCTTGCGGCTTCTTCGGCATTCGTTACATTGGGTCATGGGTGCGCGCGTGCATGCGAGTGCGTGGGCGGGCGCGCCGGGGTGCGCCTGCGCACGTGCGTGCACGTGAGCGCGCGTGAGGACAGACGGATTGTAGGGATCGGGGGGCCGGCGTCGAGCGCCAAGGCCCGCTGCCCCAAGAGGGACCGATGAGCAAGGCCATCATCATTGCGGAAAAGCCCAGCGTCGCGCAGGACATCGTGCGCGCGCTGACGCCTGTGGCGGGCAAGTTCGAGAAGCACGCCGAGCATTTCGAGAACGAGCGCTATGTGGTCACCTCGGCCGTGGGCCACCTGGTGGAGATCAAGGCGCCCGAGGAGTTCGACGTCAAGCGCGGCAAGTGGAGCTTCGCCCACCTGCCCGTGGTGCCGCCGCACTTCGACCTCGCGCCCATCGACAAGGCCAAGACCCGGCTGAACGCGGTGGTCAAGCTGTGCAAGCGCAAGGACGTCACGGAGATGATCAACGCCTGCGACGCGGGGCGCGAGGGCGAGTTGATCTTTCGCCTGATCGAGCAGTACGCGGCAGGCGCCAAGGGCACGCTGAACAAGCCGATCAGGCGGCTGTGGCTGCAGAGCATGACGCCGCAAGCCATCCGCGACGGCTTTGCCAAGCTGCGCAGCGATGAGCAGATGCGCGGCCTGGCCGACGCGGCGCGCAGCCGCTCCGAGGCCGATTGGCTGGTGGGCATCAACGGTACAAGGGCCTTCACGGCCTTCAACTCCCGCGACGGCGGCTTCTTCCTCACCACCGTGGGCCGGGTGCAGACGCCCACGCTGTCCATCGTGGTGGAGCGCGAGGAGAAGATCCGCAAGCACGTGGCGCGCGACTACTGGGAGGTGCGCGCCACCTTCGACGCGCAGGCCGGCACCTACGAAGGCAAGTGGTTCGACCCGAAGTGGAAGAAGAACCCCGACGATCCCGAGGCGCGGTCCGACCGGCTGTGGACGGCAGCCGACGCCCAGGCCATCGCGCAGGCCTGCCGCGGCGAGCCCGCGAGCGTGACCGAGGAGTCCAAGCCCACCACGCAGGCCAGCCCGCTGCTGTACGACCTGACCACGCTGCAGCGCGAGGCCAACTCGCGCTTCGGCTTCTCGGCCAAGACCACGCTGT
>JBMLPD010000065.1:0-6317 GCA_049242285.1 Rubrivivax sp. | reverse complement strand
CTGGCCGCCATCCTCTACACCAGCGGCACCACCGGGCGCAGCAAGGGCGCCATGCTCAGCCACGGCAACCTGCTGTCCAACGCCCAGACGCTGAAGACCTACTGGGACTGGCAGCCCGGCGACGTGCTGCTGCACGCCCTGCCCATCTTTCACGTGCACGGCCTGTTCGTGGCCAGCCACGGCGCGCTGCTCAACGGCAGCAGGATGATCTGGTTCAACAAGTTCGACCCCAAGGCCACGATCGCCCGGCTGCGCGAGGCCACGGTCTTCATGGGCGTGCCCACGCTGTACGTGCGCATGCTGGCTGAAAGCTCGTTGGACGCCAAAGCCTGCGCCCACATGCGCCTGTTCATCAGCGGTTCGGCCCCGCTGCTGAAGGAAACCTTCGACGCGTGGACGCAGCGCACCGGTCACGTGATCCTGGAGCGCTACGGCATGAGCGAGACGGTGATGCTCACCTCCAACCCCTGCCGCCCCAATGACGGCGCGCGCGTGGGCGGCACCGTGGGCTACGCCCTGCCCGGCGTGGGCGTGCGCGTGCGCGGCGACCAGGGCCAGAGCCTGGCGGCGGGCGAGATCGGCGGCATCGAGGTGCGCGGGCCCAACGTCTTCAAGGGCTACTGGCGCATGCCGGAGAAGACGGCCGAGGAGTTCAGCGCCGACGGCTGGTTCAAGACCGGTGACGTGGGCCGCATCGAGGCCGACGGCCGCGTGACCATCGTCGGGCGCAGCAAGGACCTCATCATCAGCGGCGGCTACAACGTCTACCCCGCCGAGATCGAGGGCCTGATCAACGAGATGCCGGGCGTGGCCGAGAGCGCCGTGGTGGGCCTGCCCCACCCGGACTTCGGCGAAGGCGTCATCGCGGTGGTGGTGCCCAAGCCCGGCGCCGCACTGGACGGCGCGCAGATGGTGGCCACACTCAAGACACGCATCGCCCACTTCAAGGTGCCCAAGCAGGTGTTCATCGTGGCAGACCTGCCGCGCAACGCCATGGGCAAGGTGCAGAAGAACCTGCTGCGCGAGCTGCACAAGGGCTTGTTCAGCGGTTGATCCTCGCCTGGGCACGGGCGCAGGCCCGGCGGCTCTCAACCCAGCGCGGCCGGAAACGACTTCAGCACCACCCCCGCCAGCCCGCAGGCCAGCAGCACCTTGACGGGGCCGACCTTGAAACGCATCAGCGCCACGGCCGCGCCCGCGGCCAGCAAGGCAGCGGCCTGATCGAAGCGGCCCTGAAGGCCATCGGGCCAGAAGGTGTGGAAGGCAAAGAACAGCGCCAGGCTGGCGATGACGCCCGCCACCGCGGCCGTGACCGCCGTCAGCGGTGCGGTGAAGCCCAGACGGCCGCGCGTGCCTTCCACCAGGGGGCCCCCGGCCAGGATGAACAGGAACGAGGGCAGGAAGGTGAAGAAAGTGGCCACGCAGGCGCCCAGCACGCCCGCCAGAAACAGCGCATCCGGGCCCAGCACCGCCTTCTGCCAGCCCCCCAGAAAGCCGACGAAGGCCACCACCATGATGAGCGGGCCGGGCGTGGTCTCGCCCAGGGCCAGGCCGTCCATCATCTGCGGCGTGCTCAGCCAGCCGTGCTGCTCCACGGCCCCCTGCACCACGAAGGGCAGCACGGCATAGGCGCCGCCGAAGGTGACCAGCGCCGCCTGGGTGAAGAAGCCCGCCATCTGCGCGAAGGTCCCCTGGGCCCCGCCCAGAGCCCACAGCAGGCCCATGCCCGCGGCCCAGAGCGCAGCGCACACGCCCACCACCCACGCCAGGCGCTGGCGGGAGAAGCCCGCATGGGGCGGCGGCGGCGTGTCGTCATCCAGCCACGCCTGTGGGCGCGCAGCATTCGCTCGGGCTGGCTGGTCTGCCTGCCCCGGCAACCGGGCAGATGCCGGGACGGAGGCCATCGCGCCCGGGCCTCGCGGCTGGAAGGCCTGGGGCCACCAGCGAGCCCCCACCCATCCGCACACGGCTGCGACCAGCACCACCACAGGAAACGACAGATCCCACACGGCCAGGGCCAGGAAAGCCCCCAGCGCCAGGGCCCGCAGCGCGGGGTGGTGAAAGGTGCGGGCGCCCATGCGCCAGGCCGCCTGCAGCACCAGCGCCGTGACCGCGGGCTTGAGCCCCCAGAACACCGCGGCCACCGGGCCCACCTGACCGAAGCGCACATAGACCCATGACAGCGCGATCAGCATGAACAAGGACGGCAGCACGAACAGCAGCCCGGCGGCCACCCCGCCCCAGGTGCGGTGCATCAGCCAGCCCAGGTAGGTGGCCAGTTGCTGGGCTTCCGGCCCCGGCAGCAGCATGCAGTAGTTCAGCGCGTGCAGAAACCGCCCCTGGCTGATCCAGCGCCGGCGCGTGACGAGCTCCTCGTGCATCAGCGCGATCTGGGCCGCCGGGCCACCAAAGCTGATGAAGCCGAGCCGGAACCAGAAACGCAGGGCCTGGGCCAGGCTGGGGGACGGGCCGGAGGATGCGCCGTCAGAGCTTGGCATGCTGACCCTGTGGTCGGACGGCGACCACAAGGGCCATGACCATGCCATGGCCCGAAGGCGACGGTGCGGCCAGGAACCGGGCAGCCTGGTGAACACTGTCCACACAAGGGCGGATCACGGGCGCATGGAGGCGGGGTGACCGCTGCGCACACCCCTTCGACGCTGAGGCGGCCGGTTCAGCCGCGAAGCCTGCCGTGGCACAGACCTTGAAGACCATGGAGATTTCAGGTTCGGCTGATCTGAGGCCGGTGCTGGCCGGCCTGCGCCCACGCCGGGCCGTCAAACCAGGGGTCGCCCAGCAAGGCGGCCCGCAGCATGGGCAGGGCGTCGTCGCCCCAGAACGCGCGCCCATCCAGCATCATGGTGGGCACCCCGAAAACGCCCTGGGCCACGGCGGCCTGCCCCGCGGCGCGCAGCTCCGCCTTCACCTCGGGCCCGTCGGGGTCGCGCTGCGGTGACAGCGTCTGGCGCAAGGCGGCCAGGCGGTCGGGGCAGGACGCGTCCTGCCCACCCCGCCACACATGGTGGAACAGCGCCTCCACCACGCGGCGGTTGGGCGTGCCGCCAGGCCGGCTGCAGGCCAGCGCCAGGCGCAGCAGCGGCAGCGGGTTGAAGGGGTGGGCGGCCGGCAGGTCCAGCGGCACCCCATACACATGAGACCGCCAGGCGACATCCCGGTAGGTCCAGGCGCGCTTGGGCTCGATCTCGGCCGGGCCCTTGTGCTCGTGCTGCTTGAGCAGGCCGGCAAACAGCACAGGACGGTAGTCCACGCTGTAGCTCAGACCCTCCAGCACCTGCGGCAGGCGCTCGAAGGCGAGACAGGCGTAGGGCGAGATGGGGTCGAACCAGAAGCTCAGGTGCTTCATGAGGCCGCCTTGGGGACCCCCATGCGCGGGTTGGGCCGCACCGGGCCGATCAGGGCGCGCAGCACCACCTGCCGCTGCGGCAGCGCGTCCTGCACGCGCTGCCGGGTGGCGTCATCCAGCCGGCTCCAGGCAGCGATCTCGTCGATGGTCCGGGCGCAGCCCTCGCACCACCCCGTGCCCGCATGCATGCGGCAGATGTTGATGCAGGGGCTGGCAACGGCCATCAGTGCGCTCCCGAAAGAGCGGCGGGTGACGCCCAGCCGGGGCAGCCGACGACGTGAAAACTGCACATGGGGCGATTCTGGGTCAAGCCGGCACTTTTTTCGCGAGCAAAGCGCGGCCCACTCGCGAAACCGGAAGGCGGCCCAGCTGCGAGGAAATCCAGGCGCCGGCGTCGGCCAGGGCATCCAGGTCGATGCCCGTCTCGATGCCCAGGCCGTCGAGCAGGAACACCACGTCCTCCGTGGCCACGTTGCCCGTGGCGCCCTTGGCATAGGGGCAGCCCCCCAGGCCGGCGACGCTGGCGTCAAAGACATGCACGCCCATCTCCAGGCAGGCGTAGATGTTGGCCAAGGCCTGGCCGTAGGTGTCGTGGAAGTGTCCGCTCACCTCTTCCAGCGGGAAGTGCTTCAGCGCCCGCTCCATCGCGGCCTGCACCTTGCGCGGCGTGCCCACGCCGATGGTGTCGGCAATGCCGCAGTGCTGAACGCCCAGCGCCTTCATGCCCACCACCACGCGCTCCACCTCGTCGGGGCTGACCTCGCCCTGGTAGGGGCAGCCCACGGCGCAAGACACCGCCGCGCGCACCTTGATGCCCTGCGCGAGCGCCGCGGCCACCACGGGACGGAAGCGCTCGATGCTCTCCTCGATGCTGCAATTGATGTTGCGCCGGCTGAACGCTTCGCTGGCCGCGCCGAACACCACGATCTCGTCCGGCCGGCCCGCGAGCGCAGCCTCCAGCCCCTTGAGGTTGGGCGTCAGCACCGAGTAGCGCACGCCACGGCGACGGTCGATGCCGGCCATGACCTCGGCGGCGTCGGCCATCTGTGGCACCCACCTGGGGCTGACGTGGCTGGTGACCTCGATCTCGCGCAGGCCTGCCGCCTGCAGGCGGCTGACCAGCTCGATCTTGACGGCCGCAGAAATGGGCTGCGCCTCGTTCTGCAGGCCGTCGCGCGGGCCGACGTCAACCAGCGTGACGTGGGAAGGCAAGGACGGGCTCATCCGGTCACCTCCAGTTTCAACAACTCGGCTCCTTCGGCCACCTGGTCGCCCACGGCGTGAAGCCACTCGGCCACCACACCGTCGCGCGGGGCGCTGATGGTGTGCTCCATCTTCATCGCTTCCATCACGGCCAGGGCCTGGCCCCGGCGAACCGGCTGACCCGCACTCACGAGCTGAGACATCACCTTGCCGGGCATGGGCGCGACCAGACCACCGCCTGCACCTGCAGCGTCACCAGCGCCACGCGCCGGGTTCAGCAGGTCCAGCACGGCATGGCCCGACGCCCCGAACACGCTGAACCGGCCCGCCACGGCGTAGACGCTCAAGCTCTGGCGGTGCCCGCCCATGCTGATGTCGTGGAGGCGCCGGCCCGATGGATCGCACCACACCCGGGCTTCGATCGCCAGACGCTCACCCTGCAGCGTGATGACGGCCAGGCCGTCGTGGGTGCGCTCCAGCAGCACCTCGTGGCGCTCAGCCGCCTGCTCGAAGCTCAGCCGGCGGCGCGACAGACCATGCGCGCGCCAGCCGTCGGTGCGGCTCCAGGGGTCCGCCCCTTGCCCGTTGGCTTCTTCAGCCAGCAGGTGCGACACCGCGCCGGCCACGGCCCAGCGCAGTGGCAGGCCGGGGGCGTTGAACAGCACCGCGTGCTCGCGCTCGATCAGCGCCGTGTCCAGATCGGCCTGCGCGAAGGAACGGCTGCCCACCACGCGCCGCAGAAAGCCCACGTTGGTGTGCAGGCCCACCAGGTGCGTGTCGCGCAGCGCGGCGTCCAGCCGGGCCAGCGCCTGCGCGCGGTCCTCGCCCCAGACGATGAGCTTGGCGATCATCGAGTCGTACCAGGGGCTGATGGCATCGCCTTCCACAAAGCCCGTGTCCACGCGCGGCCGCACCTCGTCGGCCTGGAAGGCCCCATGCGCCGGCCAACGCGCCACCTGCAGCGTGCCCGTGGCGGGCAGGAATTGGGCGTCCGGGTTCTCGGCGCAGATGCGGGCCTCGATGGCATGGCCGCGCATGCGGAGTTGCTCCTGGCGCAGCGGCAGCGCCTGGCCGGCGGCCACGCGCAGCTGCCACTCCACCAGGTCTTGCCCGGTGATGGCCTCGGTGACGGGGTGCTCCACCTGCAGCCGGGTGTTCATTTCCATGAAGTAGAAGCGGCCGTCCTGCTCGGCGATGAACTCCACCGTGCCGGCGCCCACGTAGCCCACCGCCTGTGCCGCCGCCACGGCGGCCGCGCCCATCTCGGCACGACGCTCGGGTGTCATGCCCGGCGCCGGGGCCTCTTCCAGCACCTTCTGGTGGCGGCGCTGCACCGAGCAGTCGCGCTCGAAGAGGTAGACCGCGCCGCCCAGGCTGTCGCAGAACACCTGGATCTCGATGTGGCGCGGGCGCGTGACGTAGCGCTCCACCAGCACATGGTCATCGCCGAAGCTGGCCTGGGCCTCGCGCTGGCAACTGGCCAGTGCGGCGGCGAAGTCTTCCGAGCGCTCCACGCGCCGCATGCCCTTGCCGCCACCGCCGGCGCTGGCCTTGATGAGCACGGGGTAGCCGATGCGGTCGGCCTCGCGCTGCAGCAGCGCGGGGTCGTTGTCCTGCCCGTGGTAGCCGGGCACCAGCGGCACGCCGGCCTTCTCCATCAGCGCCTTGGCCGCGGCCTTGCTGCCCATGTCACGAATGGCCGAAGGCGGCGGGCCGATGAACACCAGCCCGGCATCGGCGCAGGCCTGCG
>JBMLPD010000064.1:0-2316 GCA_049242285.1 Rubrivivax sp. | reverse complement strand
CCTGCAGCATGGCGCCGATGCGCTGGCCGATGCCCTTGCCCGCCCAGCCCAGGTGCACTTCCAGCACCTGACCCACGTTCATCCGCGAGGGCACGCCCAGGGGGTTGAGCACGATGTCCATGGGCGTGCCGTCGGCCATGTAGGGCATGTCCTCGACCGGCACGATCTTGGAGACCACGCCCTTGTTGCCGTGACGGCCGGCCATCTTGTCGCCGGGCTGCAGGCGGCGCTTCACGGCCAGATACACCTTGACCATCTTCAGCACGCCTGCGGGCAGCTCGTCGCCCTGCGTCAGCTTCTTGCGCTTTTCCTCGAAGGCCAGGTCAAAGCTGTGGCGCGTCTGCTCGAGCGAGTTCTTGATGCTCTCGAGCTGGTTGGCCACGTCCTCGTCGGCCGGGCGCACATCGAACCAGTGATAGCGCTCGACGCCGGTCAGATAGGGCTTGTCGATGACCGTGCCCTTGGCGATCTTCTGCGGGCCGCCATTGGCCACCTTGCCCACCAGCAGCTTCTCGATCCGGTCGAAGGCGTCAGCCTCGACGATGCGCAACTGGTCGTTCAGGTCCAGGCGGAAGCGCTTGAGCTCGTCATCGATGATCTGCTGTGCGCGCTTGTCGCGCTGGATGCCCTCGCGGGTGAACACCTGCACGTCGATCACGGTGCCGTTGGTGCCCTGGTCCACGCGCAGCGAGGTGTCCTTCACGTCGGAGGCCTTCTCGCCGAAGATCGCGCGAAGCAGTTTCTCTTCCGGCGTCAGCGTGGTCTCGCCCTTGGGCGTGACCTTGCCCACCAGCACGTCGCCGGGGTTGACCTCGGCGCCGATGTAGACGATGCCCGACTCGTCCAGGCGGGCCAGCTGCTGCTCGCTCAGGTTCGGGATGTCGCGGGTGATTTCCTCGGAGCCCAGCTTGGTGTCGCGGGCCATGACCACCAGTTCCTCGATGTGGATCGAGGTGTAGCGGTCGTCAGCCACCACCCGCTCGGAGATGAGGATGGAGTCCTCGAAGTTGTAGCCGTTCCAGGGCATGAAGGCCACGAGCATGTTCTGGCCCAGGGCCAGTTCGCCCAGATCCGTGGACGCGCCGTCGGCCACCACGTCGCGCGCAGCCACGCGGTCGCCACGCTTGACGATCGGGCGCTGGTGGATGTTGGTGTTCTGGTTGCTGCGCTGGTACTTGATGAGGTTGTAGATGTCCACGCCCACTTCGCCGGCCACCGTCTCGGCGTCGTTGACGCGGATCACGATGCGGTTGGTATCGACGTAGTCCACCACACCGCCGCGACGGGCCGTGACCACCGTGCCGGAGTCCACCGCCGCCACGCGCTCCACGCCCGTGCCGACGAAGGCTTTTTCAGGACGCAGCGTCGGCACCGCCTGGCGCTGCATGTTGGCGCCCATGAGCGCGCGGTTGGCGTCGTCGTGCTCCAGGAAGGGCACGAGCGAGGCGGCCACCGAGACGATCTGCGCCGGGGCCACGTCCATGTACTGCACGCGCTCGGGCGAAACCAGCACGGACTCGCCCTTCTCGCGCGCGCTGACCAGTTCGTCCACCAGCTTGCCCACCCCGTCCAGCGAGGCGTTGGCCTGCGCAATGACGTACTTGCCTTCCTCGATGGCCGACAGGTAGTCGATCTGGTCGGTCACCTTGCCGTCGACCACGCGGCGGTAGGGTGTCTCGAGGAAGCCGTACTCGTTGAGCTGCGCGAACAGCGCCAGCGAGTTGATCAGGCCGATGTTCGGGCCTTCCGGCGTCTCGATCGGGCACACGCGCCCGTAGTGCGTCGGGTGCACGTCGCGCACCTCGAAGCCGGCGCGTTCGCGGGTCAGGCCGCCCGGGCCCAGGGCCGAGACGCGCCGCTTGTGCGTGATCTCGGACAACGGGTTGGTCTGGTCCATGAACTGCGACAGCTGCGAGGCCCCGAAGAACTCCTTGAGCGCCGCCGAGATCGGCTTGGAGTTGATCAGGTCGTGCGGCATCAGGGCCTCGGTCTCGGCCTGACCCAGGCGCTCCTTGACCGCCTTCTCGATGCGGGCCAGGCCCGAGCGGTACTGGTTCTCGGCCAGCTCACCCACGCAACGCACACGGCGGTTGCCCAGGTGGTCGATGTCGTCCACGTCGCCGTTGCCGTTGCGCAGATCCACCAGGATCTTGACGACGTCCAGGATGTCCTCGTTGGACAGCGTCATCGGGCCTTCTGGCGCCTCGCGGCCCACGCGGGCGTTGAATTTCATCCGGCCCACGCGTGACAGGTCGTAGGTGTCGGCGTTGTAGAACAGGCGGTTGAACAGGGCCTCCACCGCGTCTTCCGTTGGCG
>JBMLPD010000063.1:0-3612 GCA_049242285.1 Rubrivivax sp. | reverse complement strand
CTGCCCTGGAACACCCAGGGGTGGTGGCGCAGCAAGGAGCGCTCCTTGCCTTCGCGCAGGCGGATGATCTTCATGTGGAACGGCTGGTCTTGGTCTTGGCGCGGGGATGCGCCTTGTCGTACACCTGCGCCAGGTGCTGGAAATCAAGCCGGGTGTAGACCTGCGTGGTGGCGATGTGGGCGTGGCCCAGCAGTTCCTGCACGGCGCGCAGGTCACCGCTGGACTGCAGCAGGTGGCTGGCAAAGCTGTGGCGCAGCATGTGCGGGTGCACATGCGTGGGCAGGCCGGCCTGCAGCGCCAGCGCCTTCAGGCGCGAGCGCACCTGGCTGGCCGTCAGCCGCGTGCCGCGCCGGCTGACGAACAGCGCCGGCTCGGTGGCGCGCGCCAGTGGCCCACGCGCCTGGCCCCAGGCCGTCAGCGCCGCCAGCGCGGGCCCGCCCACGGGCACGCTGCGCCGTTTCGAGCCCTTGCCCAGCACATGCGCCGTGGCGTCCGCGGCGTCCACCCAGCCGGCGGCAGCCGACCCAGCCCGCACGTCCAGGCCCACCAGTTCGCCCACGCGCAAGCCGCAGCCGTACAGCAGTTCCACCATGCAGCGGTCGCGCAGGGCGAGCACGGGATCGCCCTGCGCGGGCTGGTGTGAGGCCAGCGCCACGGCGTCGTCCACCCCCAGGGCCTTGGGCAGCGGCTTGGGGGCCTTGGGCGCGCGGATGCCGTCCACCGGGTTGGCGCTCACCTGCCCGTGGCGCCCCCACCATTTGTACAGGCCACGCCAGGCCGACAGGGCGATGGCGATGCTGCGCGGGCCCAGGCCGCGGTCACGCAAGGCGGCGCTGAAGCGCCGCACGTGGTGGGGCTGAACCTCACGCAGACCCACCGGATAGGCCTGCGCAGAGGCCTGCAGCCAGCCCAGCGCGTCACGGTACATGGCCACGGTGCGCGCAGCCAGGCGGCGCTCCACCACCAGATGCTCCAGAAAGCGGCTGATTTCCGGATCAGGCACCGGCGCCGCAGGCGCGTCGGACACCCGGGCCTCAGGCCGGCGCGCGCCGCAGCCGGGACAGCCCGGCGCTGGCGATCTCGCCCACGCGCGACAGGAAATCCGTGCCCATCTCTGCGCTGTAGCGCATGGGGTCGGGTGAGCCCAGCACCAGCAGGCCGAAAGTGGCGGAGGTGGCGCCTTCAAGCGCCTGGCGCAGCGGCACCATGGCGATGGATGCCGTGGGCAGGCCCTGGGCATCGGACTTGAGCCACGACGCGGCCTCGAAGCCCGACGCCGGGCCGCAGTAGGGCCCGCCCTGGCTGGCAGCCAGGGTGCGCACGTCCTCGCTGACGCCCTGCGCGAAATCCGCCCCTGCCCAGGCGGCGTCCAGCTCCCACAGGCGGATGGCCGCCTGCGGGATGAGGAACTGGTGCTTCAGTTCAGAGACCAGGCGGCCCGGCAGCTCCGCCGGGTTGACGTGGGCCAGGATGGCGCGCGTCCACTCGTGCAGACGGTCGGCCATGGCCGTGTTCTCCTGACCATGCCGGATCATCTCCATGATCTTCATCTCCAGGCCCTTGATGCGCTCGCGCAGCATCTCCATCTGCCGCTCCTGCAGCGACACGGCGCGCTGGCCATGCGGGCTGGTGAGCTGGATGGCGCCCAGCAGGTCGGCATGGCGCTCGAAGAAGCCCGGCGTGTGGACCAGGTATTCGGCGATGTCGTGCTCGGTGATGCCTTGCGGCGGAACGTTCGTGGCGGTCGGGGGGAAGCCGGCAGGGGTGTTCACGGTTGCATCCTCGGGGTGGGGCGGGCGGGGGTTCTCACAACGCGATCTCTCCTTCAAAGACGAACTCGGCCGGGCCGGTCATCAGCACGGGGGCAGCCAGGTGCTGGGCACCGGCCCATTCGATGGTCAGGCGGCCACCCAGGGTCTGCACGTCCACGCAGGCGTCCAGCCAGCCCAGGCGGATGCCCGCCACCACGGCGGCGCAGGCGCCGGTGCCGCAGGCCAGCGTCTCGCCCGCCCCGCGCTCGAACACGCGCAGGCGCACCTGGCGGCGCGACAGCACCTGCAGGAAGCCAGCGTTGACGCGCTGCGGAAAGCGCACATGCCGCTCCACCTGCGGGCCCACCGTGCTCACGGGCGCGGTGTCCACATCGCTGACCCGCTGCACCGCATGCGGGTTGCCCATGGACAGCACGGCCACGTCCGCCGTGCCGCCCTCCGGCAAGGCCAGAGGCCACAGGGGGAAGTCCGGCAGTCCGCCGGGGCGGGCCTGAAGCTCCTCGGCATCAAAGGGCACCTGTTCGCGTTCGAACACCGGCGCCCCCATGTCCACGGTGACGCGGCCGTCGTCGCCTTCACGCAGTTCCAGCACCCGGTTCATGGTCTGCACGCGCACCACGCGTTGCGTGGTCAGGCCCCTGGCGCGCACGAAGCGCAGGAAGCAGCGCGCGCCGTTGCCGCAATGCTCCACTTCCTCGCCGCTGCTGTTGAAGATGCGGTAGCGGAAGTCCACTGCGGGTGAGGGCGCGGCTTCGACGATCAGGATCTGGTCGGCGCCCACGCCGAAGCGCCGGTCGCCCAGGTGGCGAGCCTGCTCGGCCGACAAGGTGAGCGGCGAGCGCGTGGCGTCGATGACGACGAAGTCATTGCCCGCGCCCTGCATCTTGGTAAAGCGCAGGTTCATCGGCGTGGATTATGGATAGACGGAGGGCTCGCCCGGCGGGCGGGTCTTGAAGCGCTGGTGCACCCACAGGTACTGCGCCGGCTCCCGCAGGATCTGCGCCTCGATGAAGGCGTTCAGGCGGGCGACGTCGGCCACGGGGTCGGGCGTGGGCCAATCGGCCCAAGGCTCCAGGAAGCGCACACGCCAGCCCTGCCCGCCGGGCAGCATGTCCACCACCACGGGCTGCACCACCATGTCCAGCATCCGCGCCATCTTCGAAGGGGCCAGCAGCGTGGCCGTGCTGACCCCGAAGAACGGCACGAAGGCCGAATCCCGGGCGCCGAAATCCTGGTCGGGCATGTTGAAGAAGGGGCAGCCCTCGCGGATGCGCTTGATCACCTGGCGGATGGGCACGCTGCGCGGATAGGCCTCGGCCCGGCCGAAGCGCAGCCGGCCCTTCTTCAGCTCGGCGTCCAGGTAGTCGTTGCTCTGCGCGCGGTAGATGTCCACGGCCGTTCGCTGCTGGAACAGCTGCACCGCCACGCCAGCCACCTCCAGCCCCAGGAAGTGCGGCACCAGCCACATCACCGGGCGGGTGCTGCGCTCGGCCAAGGTCACGTCGCCTTCCACATGGATGAGGCCCTTGAGCCGCTCTGGCGGGGCGTACCACAGCAAGCCGCGCTCCAGCAGGCTGCGCCCCAGCAGGGCGAAGTGCTCGCGCAGCACCTGGGCGCGCTGGTGGGCCGGCCACTGGGGAAAGCACAGGTCCAGGTTGCGCCGGGCAATGCCCCGCCGCTTGCGGGCGAAGAGGAACAACAAATACCCGAAGCCCCGCCCGGCGCGCGTCTGCAGCACGAACGGCAGAAGCTGCAGCAGCCGCAGGGCGGCCACGAGCAGGCGGGCGGCAAGGTTCATCGGATCGGCAGGAGGGTCAGGGTCGACGCGGCTCAGAGCGTG
>JBMLPD010000062.1:0-4423 GCA_049242285.1 Rubrivivax sp. | reverse complement strand
TTGCCTGGCGCCCCAACAGCAGCGCTGGCACATGCATCCAACTGCCGTTTTCAGGATGATCACGCGCATGGTGCAGGCATCGGGCGTGGAGAGCATGCTGCGCTCCTGGATCTGCCTGGACAACCACGGCACCCGCGCCTGGCCACCACCTTGCCCGACGAGCGCGCGCTGCGCGTGGGCGACTTCCGCCCCTGCACCGCCCACCGCCTGCTCGCCTTCGAGCAGCACACCGACCGCGCCGCGGACACTGTCGTCGTCGTCGTCAATTCCCACCCCAAGGAAGTGACCGAGACCGTGCGCGTGGCCCACTCCAAGCTCATGGACAGCTCGCCCATGATCGAGCTGCTGGACACCTTCTCCCGTTCCGGCCGGCCGGGCTGCAAGGACAGCGCGGCGTCAAGGTCTTCGCCTGGCGGCTGCACGTCACCGTGCCGCCGCGGGGTGCCATGGTCATGCAACCCGACACCGCGCCCCGCCGCACCAGGCCTCGATCAATCGCGTGCCGGCTCGTAGCGGAAGGCCTCGCTGTCACGGATCTGGGTCACACCGTACAACGACGGCGAGCGGAGCAGCTTGGCTCCTCCGTCCCGGGTCAACGGTCTCCAGGTCACATTCGCAAACATGTTGGTCGACTTCGCCAGGAAGACATCCAGAGGCACCGAGAGGTAGATGCCTTTGTCGAAGCTGCCCTCGCCAAAGGCCTCCTTGGAGACGTTGGTCTTGGTGGCAAAGGCCCCGACACCCACACCATTGCTGAAGGTGCGGCTGACATCCAGCGTCACCCCCCGGTCGCCCGCCAGGTACTGGCCGGCGCTGGCAGCGACCAGCACCCCCTGCCAAGGCGTGTTCCAGCGCAAGGTGGCGTGACCCGTCGTCACTTCATAGTCGCGAAAGGCCAAATCCTGCTCGAAAGCCCGCTGACGCACCCGGTTCATGTCCACGGACAGGGAAAGCCGGCTGCCGGCGGGGCGCCACATCCACTCCGCACCCACCCCCCCGAACATGGATTCCAGCAGACCGGCGTACGCCATGTAGAACTGGTTTTCCGAGAGCCTGCCCAGGTGGGTCCATTGCAGATACGGCACGGTCAGCCGGCGGGACGTGACGTACTCCCTCTGGTAGGTGCGCACCCGGGGCAGATTGCTGGGCGCGGTGTACTTGAACTTGTCGAAATTGTCGACCACGCGAGCTTGCACAACCCCTGTGATCCAGGAGGTCTTGTCGAGCTGCAATTGGAAGTCTCCAGCCACGCCGGCCTGGAACAGGACGAACCCGTCAGGCCCGCCCAGGATCTGCCCGTAGGCCGGGGTCACGCCGAACTTCAATCGGGATTCCTGCGGGCGCCAGAACGGACGGGTGGTCAGCGGCATGGCCGCAGGTTCCACCGCCGTGACCGCGGGGACCGACATGCCCGGTGGCGAAGGGGCCATCTGCGTGCGCAGCCACTGAGTGCGGTCCACCACACGCACCGCCAACCCGTCGATGTTGCGTTGGCCGATGTGCAGGACAAACTGGCTGAACCGCAGCGGAGCATGGGCATGGACGATGGTGATCAGTCGTTCCACCCGCTCGCTCTTGTAGGCACCGAAGGTGTCGGACATGCGCAGCACCAGGCGCGGCCCATCTTCGTGCAATTCATCAACGCGCCACCCCAGCTGGGCTTCAAGGTCGCCGACCATGGCGCCCCAGTCGGGAGCGGCACCGTCCGCGGGAGGCGCGCGGCGCGGCCAGGGTGGGTCCAGCGGCTTGGGCATGCTCACACGGGCCAGCCCGCTGTGAAGGGTGAAGCCGATCATCGCGCGCTGCCCGCGCTCCCATCCTGCAGTCAGGTCCACTCCCGGCATGGCCCGCCAGACCAGCCCCAGGTTCAGGGGGCTTGTCTGCTTCTGCACATTGGCCTGCGGCTCGCTGCGGTAGTTGTTGCCGTCGATCTCGGCCTTGAGCACCAGGTTGTGCCAGGGCGTGTTCCACTGCACGCCGCCGAACAGCGCTGTACGCCCCCTGAAAAGGGATGAAAGGTTCGCAGTTCCCCCTGTGGGGGTGTCGACACCCGGGCGGTTGCCGAACCGCCCGCCCAGGGGATTGGGCAGGTCTGCCCGGGCCCCCAGGTAGCCCCAGCCCAGGCCCAGGCTGAAGTCCAGGTCACCCCAGCGCTTGCCGGCCACCAGGTACTCGCCAGAGAACAGGCCCGTGCCTCCCAGGTCGCGCACGCCTATGCTGACCTGGGGCAGCCACGGGCCCTCCTCCCACACACGCAGCTTCACGTCGATGCTCTTGTCTTTGAAGGACTGCGTGCCCGCGATTTCAGGCCCGTAAAGCCGGTTGGACACGTCGGTGTAGCGGAAGCCGCCTTCCAGCCAGTCAAAGGGCTGCAGCATGACGGTGCCACGGGAATAGGGCTGCACGCGGCTCCAGTGAAAGCGCACGGTGCCGGCGGGCGACATGCGGGCGGAAGGGGTCTGCAGCAACCCGACCTCTCCCCAATCGCTG
This sequence comes from Rubrivivax sp., assembly GCA_049242285.1. GTDB lineage: Bacteria > Pseudomonadota > Gammaproteobacteria > Burkholderiales > Burkholderiaceae_C > Rubrivivax. The sequence goes on along the minus strand of JBMLPD010000062.1, from coordinate 1,933 downwards.
GCCGTCAGCGGGTTGTCACGGGCAGGCATGGCGCCTGACCGGCTCAGCCCCACAGCCGGGAGCGGGGCTCGAAGCACCCCCGCTGTGCCAACAGGCAAATCAGGCGCCGGGCCCTGGGTTGCCAGGAGACGGGCCAGCCGCTCGCCCTGCGCAGCGGCCAGTGCGTGGCCTGGCACATCGGGCCACAGCCAGGCCCCCGGGGCCGGTTGGGCTTGGGCCTGCGCGCTCCAGGGCGCCGCGCCCACGCGCTGCGTGCGGCCGTCCGGTTGCACCACCCAGGTGTGGCCTGCGCGAGCGAGTCCCGCGGCGTTCAGGCACGCGGCCAAGTACTCACCGGCCAGTGCGCCCGGGTTGTGCGGCACCTGACAGAGGCGGCCATCAGGCAGCAGGACCGTCACGTGAACCGGCCGCGTCGGCACCCACACCCGGTCCCCCGCCTGCAACAAAGGGTCCTGCGACGGATTGGCCTGCAGCCAGCGGGCATCCGCCAGCGCCAGGGGCCAGCGTCCGGTGACCGGCTGGCGTTGAAGCCAGGCTGCCAGCGGGGCCCAGGCCTTGGACGCATCTGCATCCAAGGCCTGGAGCAGTTCGCTCTTGTCTGCGGCCTGCGCCGACACCAGGGCGGGGCTTGTGTGCATCAGGCCAGCAGGATAGGCAGCCTTGACACCCGCGGCTGTACCCAAGGCAGCGAGGCCTGAGGGGCCCAGCCCTGCGGGCACAAGCTGCGACTGCCAACGAAGCAGCCAGTCGCTCAGGCGTTCGCCTGGGCGCACCTCCAGACTGGCCTGAACCGGGGTCACGGGCTGGGCCTGCACGGCGCCCCCCGACATCCACAGCAGGCCGCCAACCAGTCCGGTGGTCGCCCACAAACGCCATCGGCGCATGGGGCCCCTGTCAGTCATCGCGGTCATCGCGGTCATCGCGGTCATGTCGGGGCCTTCGGGGATGAAGGGGCAGGCGCCGGCGGGACGTTGACCACGGGTTCAAGCTCCAGGCAGAAATGGCGAGCCAGACACTGTCTGGAATACAGCACCGGTTCTCCAGGCGCCTTCAAGTCCACGGCAAACCAGGCCGTTGGCAACGACAGGCGGCGGTTTGCATCAGCGGCGGCCCGGGAAGGCGAAGACCCGGATGCGGCCAAGGGCAGGGCACGGTCCGCTTCCTGCCAGGGCTCGGCTTCCTCCGCAAACCAGACCACGCCCGGGCGGCCGGCCCACTGCCGACCCCAGCCGTCAGCAGGTGGCCGGGCGGCGCGCACGGTCACGCGCTCCGTGATGCCGAAGCGGTAGCCGGGAAACTCATCCCGCTGGCGGAGATAGGAAGCCGGCGCCGCCTGCGCGGAAGACCACAGCGGTCGGCTCGACGTTGCCACGGAACGCCAATCCACAGGCAACCCCGCAGTGGACGCCACACGCCCCTGATCAAGGCGCAGAACCTGGCGGCCTGCGCTGTACCAGACCTGCGCCTGCCCACCGCCGGCCGCGGGATCCAGGTCTCCCAGCACCAGGAAGGCCGTACCCGCAGGTGACACCACCTTCAGAAAACTGACGTTGGGCACTGATGGCGCAACGACCGCACCGGGCCGGACGGCCATCACCGCGGTCTGCCAGACGGCCAAGGGGGCAGATTGGCATCCCGCCAGCAGCGCACAGGCCAGGCTGACAGCCACGGGATGCCCGCGCCTGACGGCACTCGCGGACGCGCGAAATGGCCGCTTTGCCGCGACGAGGTTCACTTCGGTCATGGAAGACAAGCTCAGCCCGGTCGCCAGAGCCCGGCAAAGGCATCAAGCCGACAGGCACAAAAAAGCAGAGCCGAAACTCTGCTTCGTTTGATTCCGGGACGCTGGCACCGCATCAGTGCCAGCGCGTGTCACTCAGCGTGTTCCTGTGCCGGTGCCGGTGCCGGTGCCGGTGCCGGTGCCGGTGCCGGT
>JBMLPD010000061.1:0-3265 GCA_049242285.1 Rubrivivax sp. | reverse complement strand
GCCCGGGGCCTTGAGCCCCCAAGAGCGGTTGTGTCTGGCGCAGGTGGCGCTGCGATGCCCCTCGACAGCCGGCCTCCTGCAGCGCCAGCGCTTTGCCCAGTGCATGGCACCGCGCGCCTGGCGTGGGAGTCGTCCCCGTCAGCCGGCTTCAAGCCGGGCGGCTGCGCGAGATCTGCACCGCCACAGCCCTTGCTGCGGCGCGCACCAGGCTGCGGGGCTCATGTGCCAAGGCCAGCGCCTCCGTCTGCAGCAGCGCCAGCGCCGGACGTTTGATCGGCCATACGGCGTCCGAGCGGCAATCGGCCCACAGGAACACGTCCTTGCGCGGGTCCACCCACACCAACTGCGCGTTGACCCACCGTCCGGACAGGTAGATGCATGCCACATGTCCCGGGCGCAGAGAGACGATCCATCGCTTGTCAGCCGCCCGCGCTTCCGGCGTGGAGGCAGTGTCCAGCAACTGGGACGGCACGGTGTCCGTAGGCCCAGTGTCCAGCGCCTGCGCGGCCGTACCGGCCCGTTCGGTGGGCTGCGTGGACTGTAGCGCCAGCGCCTCCAGTTCGCTGATGACCGGCACCAGACGCTGGCGCCGTTGGTCGAAGCGCTGGCGCTCCGATGCCATTAGGCTGTTCGAGGCCCACTGGTAGGCTGAGACGTCCAGGGTGGACCCTGTCGTCAACCGATCGGTGAGCTGGGCAATGGCCTGCATCACCGCGCTGCGTCCGCCGTGGGGGGCTTCCGGCAGCACCTCGGCCTGCCATGCGATCCGGTCCAGCCAGAGCCACATGGCGTGGTCGTGGGTGTCAAGCCAGGTGTCGTCCACTTGGGCAAGTCTGAGGGCGGGAGCCTGCTGCAGGGAGATAGCGAACTTGATGTCATCGGCCAGGCGTTTGTCGTCGAGGATCACGTCGAACAGCCTGTTCAGAAGCCCCAGGTAGCCCGCATCGGCCCTCAAGGGTGCAGGTTGAGAACTGGAACCCTGTTCCATTCGCCTTGCGGTGGATGCGACGGGCGGTGAGTCTTCGCCCCCACCGGCTTGAGGATTCGGGGCGCTGGCGGCCGGGGGCTCGGAGACCGTACTGCTGTAAACCGCCGGCCGCACGCCAGCCTCCTCCAGGCGGTTACGAGCTGTTGCGACCAGGCTCCGCACTCCCTGCGCCAGCGGTTCGCTGGCCATTTTCATGAACAGAGCCCGCTGATCACCCTCTCCGGGAAGGCATTGGGCGGCGTCCCACAGGGCGCGTGCCATGACATCGGGCCGGAAGGGGTTGCAATCCGGGGTGGCCTGTGACTCCCCGGCCAGTGCCGAGACGAAGGCTGTCAGTTCCCGAACTTCGATTCCCGCTGCCCCCTTGATCTGGTTGACGCAGTTGGCGATCAGCACTTCGGGGTCGGCAATGCCTCCCCTCTTGAATTGAAGACCTCGCGAGGCGTCGGTCGCCCCAGGGCCGGGCAGTGAGCTGCGGCCGGTGCTCATCAGGCGCCCGAACTGCTTCTGCAGGGAATCAACGAAGGCAGCTACCAGACGCTGGCGGTACGGCCGCAAGGTCATGGACAGGTCCACGGCCTTGAAACGCTCGGCCTGTCCTGACGATGGAAGCAAATTCGACGTCGCAACCAGCGTGTCGTTGATGACCTGCCGGGCGAGGGTGGGCATCCGTTTGAGTTCGTCTTCGACGAATCTCTGAAAGGCGACAGTCCGGGTCATGTGGCCTGATCTGTAACGGTTTTCGCAGTCAGGATTATTGTTCGATCTCGGCCGCACACGCGGTCAAGCAAAAGGACCCGCCCATGCGGGCGGGTCCTTGCGGCAACGCGAGCTGAGCCTGGATCACATGTCCATGCCCATGCCACCCATGCCGCCCATGCCACCGCCGCCCGGCATGGCGGGTGCGTCATCCTTGGGGGACTCAGCGACCATGCATTCGGTCGTCAGCATCAAGCCGGCCACGGAGGCGGCGTTCTGCAGGGCGGTGCGGGTCACCTTGGTCGGGTCCAGGATGCCCATTTCGATCATGTCGCCATAGGTGTCGTTGGCGGCGTTGTAGCCGTAGTTGCCCTTGCCTTCCAGCACCTTGTTGACCACCACGCTCGGCTCGGCGCCAGCGTTGGCGACGATCTCGCGCAGCGGTTGCTCCACGGCGCGCAGCACGATCTTGATGCCGGCGTCCTGGTCGTGGTTGTCACCCTTGAGGGCGCCGATGTTGGCACGGGCACGCAGCAACGCCACACCACCGCCTGCCACGATCCCTTCCTCGACGGCCGCACGCGTGGCGTGCAGGGCGTCTTCCACGCGGGCCTTCTTCTCCTTCATCTCGACCTCGGTGGCGGCACCGACCTTGATGACGGCCACGCCGCCGGCCAGCTTGGCCACGCGCTCTTGCAGCTTCTCGCGGTCGTAGTCGGAGGTGGCTTCCTCGATCTGCACGCGGATCTGCTTGACGCGGGCCTCGATGTCACCGGCTGCACCAGCACCGTCGATGATGGTGGTGTTTTCCTTGCCGATCTCCACGCGCTTGGCCTGGCCCAGGTCGCCCAGGGTGACCTTTTCCAGCGTCAGGCCGACTTCCTCGGCAATGACCTTGCCGCCCGTCAGGATGGCGATGTCTTCCAGCATGGCCTTGCGGCGGTCGCCAAAGCCCGGGGCCTTGACAGCGCACACCTTCAGGATGCCGCGGATGGTGTTGACCACCAGCGTGGCCAGGGCCTCGCCTTCAACTTCCTCGGCAACGATCAGCAGCGGCCGGCCGGCCTTGGCCACCTGCTCCAGCGTGGGCAGCAGGTCGCGGATGTTGCTGATCTTCTTGTCGAACAGCAGTACGAACGGGTTGTCCAGGATCGCGCTCTGCTTCTCGGGGTTGTTGATGAAGTAGGGCGACAGGTAGCCGCGGTCGAACTGCATGCCTTCGACGATGTCGAGTTCGTTGTCCAGGCTCTTGCCGTCTTCGACCGTGATGACGCCTTCCTTGCCGACCTTGTCCATCGCCTTGGCAATGATCTCGCCAATCGACTCGTCGGAGTTCGCGGAGATGGAGCCGACCTGGCTGATTTCCTTGCTCGTGGTCGTGGCCTTGGAGGCCTTCTTCAACTCGGCCGTCAGGGCGCCCACAGCCTTGTCGATGCCGCGCTTGAGATCCATCGGGTTCATGCCGGCGGCCACGTACTTCATGCCCTCGCGCACGATGGCCTGGGCCAGCACGGTGGCGGTGGTGGTGCCGTCACCGGCGTTGTCGCTGGTCTTGGAAGCCACTTCCTTGACCATCTG
>JBMLPD010000060.1:0-2140 GCA_049242285.1 Rubrivivax sp. | reverse complement strand
TGCTCTTGTTCTCGCTGCCGCCGCCCTTGGCGGCCACCGTCACGTCCACGGTGTTCCCGGGCACCACGCTCATGTGCACCACGGCGGGGGTGTTGTCCTTGGTGTTCTTGCGCTCGAACAGCGGGTCGGCCAGGACGGAGGCGCGCAAGGTGTTGTCCGGGTCCAGGTAGCCGCGGCGCACGCCTTCGTTCACGGCGTCCTCGATGGAGCCGGGAAAGCCCTCGAAGCGCACGTCCATGCCGATCTTCAGGAAGACGTTGACGATGCCCGTGTCCTGGCAGATGGGGCGGTGGCCTTCGGCGCACATGCGCGAGTTGGTCAGGATCTGCGCAATGGCGTCCTTGGCCGCCGGCGAGGCCTCGCTCTCGTAGGCGCGGGCCAGGTGGGCGATGTAGTCGGCCGGGTGGTAGTAACTGATGTACTGCAGCGCGGCGGCGACGGATTCGACGAGGTCGGCGTGGCGGATGGTGGTGGTCATGGTGGCGGGCATGGCGTCGGTCGTGGGGTTGCCGCGTTCAGTGCTGAGGCTTTGCCGAGTGCCCGGACATCAGCTTGTCCGCATAGGCGATGGCCAGCGCCGAGAACAGGAAGGCGACATGGATGACGGTCTGCCACAGCAGCACCTTCTCCTCGTAATTGGCGGCGTTGATGAAGGTCTTGAGCAGGTGGATGGAGCTGATGCCGATGATGGCGGTGGCCAGCTTGACCTTCAGCACCGAGGCGTTCACGTGGCTCAGCCACTCGGGCTGGTCAGGGTGGCCTTCCAGGTTCAGGCGCGAGACGAAGGTCTCGTAGCCGCCCACGATCACCATGATCAGCAGGTTGCTGATCATCACCACGTCGATCAACGCCAGCACCACCAGCATGATGATGGTCTCGTTGAGCTGCTTGATGGGCTCGAAGCCGATGGAGTTGCCCGCTGCGTCCTTGATCGCCTGGGCCTTGTAGCCGATGCTGGTGACCAGTTGCTGCAAGGCGGTCTGGCTGCCGAAGGCGGCTTCCACCAGGTGCACCAGCTCCACCCAGAAGTGGTAGACGTACACCGCCTGCGCCAGGATCAGGCCGAGGTACAGCGGCAGCTGCAGCCAGCGGCTGGCAAAGATCAGGCCGGGCAGGCCGTGCAGGCGGCGCCGGCTGGAGAGATCAGGTGTGCTCATGGGGTGGGGCAGAGGTGGCGGTGAGGAGTCGCAAGGACGGGCCGGCGCCGGCTCAGGCGCCGCACCGGCCGGGATGGCCGGGAGCTTGGGTCGACTTGGGGTCGATCCCGATGCGGGAAATTGTAGGTGCGCCAACATGACACACTTTGCGCGGCAAGGGCCTGGTCGCCAGCAGCTTGACTTGACAGAGTAAGGCGTCAGTCAGAGCGATTCTTCAGAGTGCTGCCCCGCCACAATAGCCGTCTGCGGTCCCTGTGGCCCGCATGAGACCCTCGAATCAAGACGACATCAGGAGACAACCATGTCCAGTGAAGAAGCCTCTGCCGCCAAGACCTATCTGCCCCCGGCCGATCTGGCCGCTGGGGCTGCCGTCAGCGGCATGGCCGGCTATCAGGCCCTTTGCGCCGAGGCCGAGGCCGATTACGAAGGCTACTGGGCCCGTCTGGCGCGCGAATTCATCTCCTGGAAGACACCCTTCACGGAGGTACTCAACAGCAGCACGGCGCCCCTGTTCAAGTGGTTCGAGGACGGCACGCTGAACGCCTCCTACAACTGCCTGGACCGCCATGTCGAGGCCGGCCGGGGCGACAAGACCGCGCTCATCTTCGAGGCCGATGGCGGCGAGGTCAGCAAGGTCACCTACAAGGAACTGCTGGCGCGCACCTGCCAGATGGCCAACGGCCTGAAGAGCCTGGGCGTGAAGAAGGGCGACCGCGTCATCATCTACATCTCCATGTCGGTGGACGGCGTGGCCGCCATGCAGGCCTGCGCCCGCATCGGCGCCACGCACTCGGTGGTGTTCGGTGGCTTCTCGGCGCAGAGCCTGCGCGACCGCATCGAGGACACCGGCGCCGTGGCTGTCATCACGGCCGACCAGCAGGTGCGCGGCGGCAAGCATCTGCCACTGAAGGCCATCGTCGACGAAGCGCTGACCCTGGGCGGCTGCGACAGCGTGAAGAACGTGCTGGTGGTCAAGCGCACGG
>JBMLPD010000059.1:0-5641 GCA_049242285.1 Rubrivivax sp. | reverse complement strand
TCGGCCTCCATCACGATGGCCAGGCCGTCGGGCTTCACGCGGTCCTGCAGTTCGTTGGCCAGCATGGTCACGGCCTCTTCCTGGATCTGCGGGCGGCTCATGATCCAGTCGCAGATGCGGGCGTACTTGGACAGGCCGATGAGGTTGGAGTGCTCGTTGGGCATGAGGCCGATCCACACCCGCCCGACGATGGGGCACAGGTGGTGCGAGCAGGCGCTGCGCACGGTGATGGGGCCCACGATGATCAGCTCGTTCAGCCGCTCGGCGTTGGGGAACTCGGTGACCGAAGGCATGCGGCGGTAGCGGCCGTGGAACACCTCCTCCAGGTACATCTTGGCCACGCGCTTGGCCGTTTCCTGGGTGTTGTGGTCGCTGTCGGTGTCGATGACCAGAGCGCGCAGCACCTCGTTCAACTTGGCCTGCACCTCAGCCTTGAGCTCCTCGATCTCGCCCTCGCGGATGTAGGCGGCAATGTTGTCGTTGGCGTGGAAGCGCTGATCGGCCGTCACCAGCCGGTAGCGGATGCGCTCGGACGCGCTCATCGATGCGAGTTCTTCCTCGGTACGGAAGATTCGGGCCGGAGCGTCTATCCTGCTGCGGGGCTTGTCGGACATCGAAGGCTCCTGGGGGTGGCGTGGCATAGACTGCCCCGGTGAATCCAGTGTACGCCTCACCCGCGCTGAACCGGCTGTTGAGCGAGTGCGCTGACGCCGTGGCAGCGGTGCGCGCCGGGCGTTCGCTGACCGAGGTGCTGGCCGGGGTGCCGCCGGGCGCCCGGCCGGGGGTGCAGGCGCTGGCCTTCCACGTGATGCGATGGATGGGTGGTGCCGACGCGGTGCGCCGGGTGCTGGCCCCGCGCTCCCCGCCGCCGCGCGTGGAGTCGCTTCTGGTCACCGCCATCGCCCTGCTGTGGCCCGATGCGGAACCACCCTATGCCGACCACACGCTGGTGGACCAGGCCGTGACCGCGGCGCGCGAGCGCACTCCCGCCGCGGCCCCGTTCGTCAATGCCGTGCTGCGGCGCTTCCTGCGCGAGCGTGCAGCCCTGGTGGCCGCGGCCCAGCAGGACCTGACGGCCGCCTGGAACCACCCTGACTGGTGGGTGGAGCGCCTGCGCAAGGACTGGCCCCGTCAGTGGCAGCATCACCTGAAGCGGGCCAATCTGCACCCGCCCATGACCTTGCGCGTGAACGCACGGCGCCAGACCGCCGCGGCCTACCTGCGCCTGCTGCAAGGCCAGGGCCAGCAGGCCCATCTGCTGCATGCGCGTGAGCTGGGCGGCCATGCGGTGCAGCTCGACCGGCCCTGTCCTGTCGACCGTTTGCCGGGCTTTGCGCAGGGCTGGGCCTCGGTGCAGGACGCTGCCGCCCAGCGGGCTGCGCCGCTGCTGTTGTCCGGCGGGGCCATCGGCCAGCCCCTGCCTGCGCGCGCGCGCGTGCTCGACGCCTGCGCGGCGCCGGGCGGCAAGACCGCGCACCTGCTGGAGTCGGCGGACCTCGACCTCACCGCGCTGGACAGCGACCCCCAGCGCCTGGCGCGGGTCAAGCAGGGTTTGGACCGTCTGGGCCTGAGCGCTCGCCTGCAGGTGGCCGACGCCCGCCAGACGGCGCGATGGTGGGACGGCAGGCCCTTCGACGCCGTCCTGCTGGACGCCCCCTGCAGCGCATCGGGCATCGTGCGCCGCCACCCTGACGTGCGCTGGCTGCGCCGCCCTCAGGACATCCTGCAGCTCACGCGCACCCAGGACGAACTCCTGCAGGCGCTGTGGCCGCTGCTCAAGCCGGGCGGGCGGCTGTTGTATGCCACCTGCTCGGTGTTCCTGGCCGAGGGCAAGGACCGGATCGACGCGTTTTTGCAACGTCCGCAGGCCGCAGATGCCCTGCTGGATGCGGCCTCTCCCGGGCATCTGCCGCCCCTGCTTGACAATGCGGCGGCGTGGTCCGGTGCTGCGCCCGCGGAGTCGGGTGACGGCTTCTATTACGCACTTCTTCACCGCCTGCCCTGAATCGACAGCCCACCCCGCCCATGCCGCCGAGCCTGCCGGTCACCCGCCGACGTCTGCTGGTCTGGCCCCTGGTCATCGCGGCCGCCGCAGGGCCGGTGCAGGCCTTCAGCCAGGGCATCGAGGTGCAGACGCTGCGCCTGCAGCGCGCCGACGGCGCCCTGAACCTGGACTTCGCCGCCCGCATTCAGCTTTCCCGTGCCGTGGAAGAGGCCTTGCAGCGCGGCGTGCCGGTCTATTTCACGGCCCAGGCCCAGCTCTTGCGCCACCGCTGGTACTGGCGCGATGAGCGCGTGGCCCGCGTCCAGCGCACCTGGCGTCTGGCCTTCCAGCCGCTGACCTCCACCTGGCGCGTGGGCTTCGGCGGCCTGAACCAGACCCAGGCCACGCTGGACGAGGCCCTGGCCGCCATCCCCCGGTTGACCGACTGGAAGCTGGCCGATCTGGCCCAGGTGGATCCGGACGCTCGGCATTACGTCGAGTTCTCCTTCCGGCTGGACACTTCCCAGCTGCCCGGGCCCATGCAGTTCGGCCTGACCACGCAGGCCGACTGGACGCTGGGCGTGGAGCGGACCCTGCGCCTGGAATGACCAGGGCCACCCGCTGGGGTTGGACGGTGGCCGCGCTGGCCACGACCGGCGCTGTCCTGGTGCTGGCCTTCGTGCTGTCCATCAGCGGGCCGCAGGACCCGCGCTACGAGCGCCAGTTCGCCTGGCTGTTCTGGATCAACGTGGCGGTGGCGGCCTCGCTGGTCCTGGTCATCGGCGTGGTGGCCGTGCGCATGGTGCTGCGCCTGCGCAGCGGCAAGTTCGGCAGCCGCCTGCTGCTGAAGCTGGCCGGCATCTTCGCGATCGTCGGTGTCCTGCCGGGCCTGGTCATCTACACCGTGAGCTGGCAGTTCGCCTCGCGCAGCATCGAGAGCTGGTTCGATGTGCGCGTTGCGGGGGCGCTGGATGCGGGGCTGGCGCTCGGCCGCAGCACGCTGGAATCGCTGCAGTCCGATCTGGCGAACAAGGCCACGGTGGCTGCAGAGCGCCTGGCGGAGTCGGGCGGCGGGGCCATCGGACCCCTGGCCCTGGAGCGCGTGCGCGAACAGATGGGTGCGCAGGAGGTGTCGCTCGTGTCGGCCACGGGCCAGGTCCTGGTCAGCGCGGCCGCCCTGGGTGCGGGTTTCGGCAACACCGACCGGCCCCCGGCTGCGCTGTTGCGCCAGGCGCGCAACGGTGCGGCCGCCAGCCAGATCGAGGGCCTGGAGGACGACGCCGCCGGGGCCCGCATCCGCCTGCTGGTGACCGTGCCCAGCAATGCCATCTCGCTGAATGCCGCTGAAGCGCGGTTCCTGCTCGTCGTGCAGCCGCTGCCGCGCACCTTGACCCGCAATGCCCTGGCCGTGCAGTCGGCCTACAGCGAGTACCAGCAGCGCGCTCTGGCGCGCGAGGCGCTGAGGCGCATGTACATCGGCACGCTGACGCTGGCCCTGGTGCTGGCCGTCTTCGGCGCGGTGCTGCTGGCCATCGTGCTGGGTAACCAGCTCACACGGCCGCTGATCCTCCTGGCCGACGGCGTGCGCGAGGTGGCCGCGGGCAACCTTGCCGCCCGTCCGGTGTTCGCCTCGGGTGATGAACTCGGCGGCCTGACCCGGTCTTTCGCTGACATGACGCAGCAGGTGGCCGACGCCCGCACCCAGGTGCAGCGCGGGGTGGACCAGCTGGAATCGGCCCGCATGCGGCTGCAGACCATCCTGGACAACCTGACGGCCGGCGTCATCCTCTTCAACCGCGAGGGCCTGATCGACACCGTCAACCCCGGCGCCACGCGCATCCTGCGCCAGCCGCTGCAGGCCTACGCCGGCCGGGCCATGCAGGAGGTGCCCGAGCTGGCGGCCTTTGCCGATGGCGTGGCCCAGCGCTTTGAAACACTGGTGGCGGGCTCCGAGCCGGGCGAGCGCGAGCAGTGGCAAGACTCCTTCGAGCTGCGCTCCTCCAAGCCCGGCGCCATCACCTTGCTGGCACGGGGCGCCATGCTGCCGGGCGACGCCCGGCTGCTGGTGTTCGACGACATCACCGAGGTCGTCTCGGCCCAGCGCGCTCAGGCCTGGGCGGAAGTGGCCCGCCGCCTGGCGCACGAGATCAAGAACCCGCTCACACCCATCCAGCTGTCCGCCGAGCGCTTGCAGCACAAGCTTGCGTCGCGCCTGGAGGGCGCTGATCAGGCGATGCTGGTGCGCGGTGTGGCCGTCATCGTCGATCAGGTCGAGGCCATGAAGCAGCTGGTCAACGAATTCCGCGACTACGCCCGCCTGCCCTCGGCCCAGCTGCACCCCCTGGCGCTCAACGCCCTGGTGCGGGATGTGGCCTCGCTGTATGGCCAGGCGCAGGAGCAGGGCCTGCTTCGCCTGAACCTCGGCGCCGATCTGCCGGACATCCTGGGTGATGCCGCTCAGCTGCGCCAGGTCATCCACAACCTCGTGCAGAACGCGCTGGACGCCGTCTCGCAGCGCGAAGGCGGGCAGGTGGTGCTGGCCACCGAGGCCGTGCGCGGCGAGACCGCTGGCGCGGTCACGGCGGTGCGCCTGGCGGTGATGGACAACGGCCCGGGCTTTGACGAGCAGGTGCTGCGCCGGGCCTTCGAGCCCTATGTCACCACCAAGCCGCGTGGCACGGGTCTGGGCCTGGCCATGGTCAAGAAGATCAGCGACGAGCACCGGGCGCGGGTTCGCATCCGCAACCGCCACGAGGGTGATCTGCCCGAAGGCGCGGTGACAGGCGCGCGTGTTTCGATATCATTTTTCGCATTGGCACAATCCGCACCGGGAATTCCTCCCGTGCGCCCTGCCTGAAGTCCCGCTTTCCAGCCACGCCCATGTCAACGATTCTTGTAGTGGATGACGAACTCGGCATCCGGGCGCTCCTGTCGGAGATCCTGGCTGACGAGGGGCATACCGTGGAGCTGGCAGAGAACGCCAGCCAGGCCCGTGCCGTGCGCGAGCGCTCGCGCCCCGACCTCGTGCTGCTGGACATCTGGATGCCTGATGTGGACGGCATCACCCTGCTCAAGGAATGGGGCAGCGCCGGCCTGCTGACCATGCCCGTGATCATGATGAGCGGCCACGGCACCATCGACACGGCCGCCGAGGCCTCGCGCTACGGCGCTGCGGCCTTTCTGGAAAAGCCCATCACCCTGCAAAAGCTGCTCAAGGCCGTGGACCAGGCCTTGTCGCGTCCGTCCGGCCCGCGCGCCCTGGGGGCCGGGGCAGAGGCCGCGGGCCATGGGGCCGCACGCTCCGTGGCCCCACACGCCGCCGCCGGTCTTGCACGCGGCCCGTCTGACGCCTCGCCGGCCCCGGGCGGCGGGACTGCAGGCGCTGGCGCACCCCCGGGCAGCGCAACCTCCTCGGCCCTGCTACTGCCCCGGCAGGCCTTTGACCTGGACCGGCCGCTGCGCGAGGCGCGCGACGCCTTCGAGAAGAGCTACTTCGAGTTCCACCTGGCCAACGAAGGCGGCTCCATGACCCGCGTGGCCGACAAGACCGGCCTGGAGCGCACCCATCTGTACCGCAAGCTCAAGCAACTGGGCGTGGACCTCACCCGCACCAGACGCAACGGCCAGGGCTGATGAGCCGGGCTATACTTTGAGATT
>JBMLPD010000058.1:0-1577 GCA_049242285.1 Rubrivivax sp. | reverse complement strand
GCCTCGATGGTGACGTTGGGCCGGCTCTCGTAGATCATGCCGAACACACCCAGCGGCACGCGCATGCGCCCCACGCTGATGCCGCTGGGGCGGCGCTTGACCTCGGTGATTTCGCCCACAGGGTCGGGCATGGCGGCCAGTTGCTCGCAGCCCAGCGCCACGGTGTCGATGACAGCCGGCGTCAGCTTGAGGCGGTCCACCAGCGGCTCGGCCAGGCCGGCGGCGCGCGCGGCGTCCAGGTCCTGAGCGTTGTCGCGCTGCAACTCGGGCAAGGCCTCGCGCAGGCGCCGGGCCAGGGCCCGCAGGGCGTGGTCCTTGGCCGCGGTGGAGGCCGCGGCCATGGCGGTGGAGGCCGCGCGGGCCTGCACGCCCAGGTGCGCCATGTAGGCGGGGATGTCGATCGCGTTCATCCCCGGGATTGTCGGCCCATGTGCGCCGCAGGCGGAAGGCCTCACGTCACCATCCCATCTTCAGCGGTTCACCCGTGGTTCACCACCCCAGCAGCGCCAGCACCGCCACCCACACCGAGGACGTGAACACGAAGGCCACGGTGGACAGCACGATGGCCGCCGTGGCCTCGGCCTCCTGGGTGCGGTAGCGCTGGGCGAAGATGAGCGCATTGCTGCCCACCGGCGCCGCGGCCATCATCACCAGTACGGCCAGGGGCAGGCCGCTCAGGCCAAAGACGAAGTGGGCGCACAGCAGCACCACCGTGGGCAGCGCCAGCAGCTTGAGCACGCTGATGCCCAGCGCGCCCTTGACCCGTCCGCGCAGCCCGTACTGCGCCAGGCTGGAACCGATGAGGAACAGGCACACCGGCGCCACGGCGGTGGCCAGCAAGGACAACAGGGCGTCGACCACCGAATGCAGCCCCAGGCCCGTGACGTTCCAGACCAGGCCCAGCAGGATGGGCAGCGTCACCGGGTGCAGCACCGCCCCGCGTGCAGCCGCCTTGACCGTGGCCCCCAGCGAAGACGCTCCGCCGGTGCGTGCAATGCCCACTTCGGCCAGGGCCGTCAACAGCGTCAGCACCACCAGCCCGTGCAGACTCACCAGCGCCAGATGCAGGCCCAGCCCCGATTCCCCGAACAGGGCCGAGGCCATGGGAATGCCCATCTGCACCGAATTGCCATAGGTGGCCGCCACCCCCATCGTGGCCATGGCCGCGCCCGACATGCCGGCGGCGCGGAAACGGCGTTGCCAGGCCATGAACAGCAACAGGTACACCAGCACGGGTGCGAAATAGGCCACCAGGGTGGCCCAGGGCATGGTGGCAAAGTCCATGCGGGCCATGGTGCGGAACAGCAGCGCCGGCACGAAGACCGTGAACGCGATGTCGGACAGCACCCGGTTGGCGACGGCCAGCGAGTAGGGGGCCGAAGACCGGGCACTGCGGGGCTCATCCAGCCCTGCGGCAGGGCCCGCACCGCCCCACCACCCCAGCCTTGCCGCCATCCACCCCACCGCCACGGTGGCGAAGATCGCCAGCAGCTTGAAGAAGAGGGCCTGGGTCATGTGCAGAAACGAAGGGCTGGGGCCTGGTGCTGCAGCCCGGCCGCGCCGTCAGCAGCCGCAGA
>JBMLPD010000057.1:0-4788 GCA_049242285.1 Rubrivivax sp. | reverse complement strand
GGCGCACGATGCGCGGCGCGCCGTCGGCCGCCGTGCCCACGCTCAGGCCCAGGCGGGCCAGGTCTTCCACCGTGTCCCGGTTCTGCGGGGCCACGCGCACCTTGATGTCGTGCGTCTGGTCGGCGCCTGATCGCCACTGCCCCACGGTCTCGCCGGCCACCAGGGTGCGCAGGGTGTTCGTGATGGCGCCCACCGACAGCCCGGCATCGGCCGCCGCTTCGCGCCGCACCTCCACGGCGACGATGGGCTTGTTGGCCTTCATGCTGGTGTCCAGATCGATCAGGCCGGGGATCTGCCGCATGCGCGCGGTCAGCGCATCGGTCAGGCGTTGCAGTTCCTTCAGATCAGAGCCCTGGATGGACAGCGATACCGGCTTGGCACCGCTCACGCCGTCCAGCAGGCCCACGTGCGTGACCGTGATGCCGGGCACCGCGGCCAGTCGCTCGCGCAGCGGCACCGACATCTGGTCCACGTTGCGCTGGCGGTCCTTGCGGTCCACCAGGCGCACATAGACGCTGGCGTAGATGCGGCCCTGAGCCTGGCCCGTGTTGATGGTGGTGACGGTGTAGCGCACCTCGGGCAGTTCGCGCAGGATGGCGTCCACCTGGCGCGCCCGGGCCTCCGTCACCTCGACCGATGAACCCACAGGGGTGTGGAAGCTGACCGAGGTTTCGGAGAAGTCAGCCTTGGGGACGAACTCGGTGCCCATGAAAGGCACCAGCGCCAGGCTGCCCACCAGCGTGGACAGGCCCAGCGCCAGGGTGGCGAGCTTGTGGCGCAGCGACCAGCCCAGCACCGCGACGTAGCGCTCGCCCATGCGCTGCTGCGCGCGGTCGAACCAGTGGGTGATGCGGCCCAGCGTGTGGTCGTAGAGCGACTTCGGCACGAAGGGCTGGCCCTCGCGGTCGATGGCCGGGTCGTGCCAGACGGAACTCAGCATCGGGTCCAGCGTGAAGCTCACGAACATCGAGATCAGCACCGCGGCCACGATGGTGATGCCGAACTCGTGGAAGAACTTGCCGATGATGCCGCCCATGAAGCCGATGGGCAGGAACACCGCCACGATGGACAGCGTGGTGGCCAGCACGGCCAGGCCGATCTCGTTGGTGCCGTCCATCGAGGCCTGGTGCGGGCTCTTGCCCATCTGCACGTGGCGCACGATGTTCTCGCGCACGACGATGGCGTCGTCGATCAGCAGGCCCACGCACAGGCTCAGCGCCATGAGCGTGACCATGTTCAGCGAGAAGCCGAACAGGTCCATGAAGAAGAAGGTGCCCACCAGGGCGATGGGCAGCGTCAGGCCCGTGATGACGGTGGAGCGCCAGGAGTTCAGGAACAGGAAGACGATGCCCACGGTCAGCAGCGCGCCCTCGATCAACGTGCGTTGCACGTTGGCCACCGCCACGCGGATGGGCCGGGAGTTGTCGCGCACCACGTCGGCCTGCATGCCGGACGGCAGCTCCTTCTTCAGCGATTCGGCGGCCTTCTTCAGCCCGTCCACCACTTCGATGGTGTTCTCGCCCTGGTTCTTCACCACGTCCAGGGCGATCATGCGCTGGCCGTTGAACAGGGCCAGCGACTCCACCTCCTCCGGGCCGTCCACCACATCGGCCACCTGCCACAGCTTGACGGGCTGCGGCGTGGTGCCCCGGCGGGCCACCACGATGTCGCGCAGTTCCTCGGGGCGCTTGACTGCGCCGTCGATCTGCACGATGCGCTCGGACTCGCGGCTGCGCAGCGCGCCGGCGGGCAGGTCCCGGTTCTCGGTGCGCAGGGCGGCCACCACCTGGTCTGCGCCCACGCCCAGCGCTTCCATCGCCGCGGGCTTCAGATACACGTTGATCTCGCGCTTGCGCGCGCCGACCACCGTGACGGCGCCCACGCCGCGCACGTTCTCCAGCCGCTTCTTCACCAGTTGCTCGGCCGTGGTGCTGAGCTCCGTGGGCGTGCGCGAGCCGTCAGGCGAAGTCAGGGCCAGGGTGAACACCGGCCTGGAGGTGGGGTCGAAGCGCTGCACGCGCGACTCCTTGACCTCGGGCCGGAACACCGGCCGCACCAGGGCGACCTTCTCGCGCACGTCATCGGCCGCCTTGCGCCCGTCCACGTCCAGGTTGAACTGGACGATCACCACCGACACGCCCTCGTAGCTGCGCGAGAACAGCTGGCTGATGCCGCCGATGGTGTTGACGGCCTCTTCCACGCGCCGCGTGACCTCGATTTCCACGATCTCGGGCGAGGCTCCGGGGTACTCGGTCGAGACAACGACCGTGGGGAACTCGATGTTGGGGAACTGGTCGACCTTCAGGCGCTGCACGCCGAACAGGCCCAGCACCACGAAGGCCAGCATGACCATCACGGCCATGACGGGGTTGCCGATGCTGACGCGGGTGAACCACATGGCAGGGCGCGGCGGCTCAGGCAGGCATCAGCCTCAGCGCGAGGCCGGGCGGACCGCCGCGGGGCCTGCGGCGCTGGCGGCGGCGCCGGGACCGGGCCGGGGTGTGGCCGGGCCTGCAGCCGGGGATGCAGCGGCCCGTTTCCATGCCGTGCCTTCGGCGACGGTCGCGATGCTGCCCGCCAGCACCTGCGCGCCCTCGGCCAGGCCTTCGACGATCTCCAGCCGCTCACCGCCCTGGGTGCTGTCGCGGCTGCGCAGCCCCGTGCGTACGGTGCGCGCCGTGACCTTGCTGCCTTCCAGCGCCAGCACGTAGGGCAAGGCGCGGTCCAGCCGTACGGCCGAGGCCGGCAGCCACAGCCCGGGGCGTTCTTCCAGCACCACGCTGCCGCGGGCGAACAGGCCCTGACGCAGGGCGGGGTGGGCGTCGATGGACAGGTACACGGACACCGCGCGCGAGCCGGCCTGCGTGCCGGGGTTGATGCGCGCCACCCGGCCGGTGAAGGGGCCGGGCAGGCCGTCCACCTCGAAGCGGGCCGGTCTGCCGGGCCTGAGCGCCGCCACATCTTCGGCCGGTACCGCGGCTTCCACCTCCAGGCGCGACAGGTCCACGATCTCCAGCAGGCGGGCATCCAGGCCCACGCGCTCACCGGGCTGGGCCAGGCGCTGGGCGACGATGCCGCTGAGGGGTGCATGGAGCGTGGCGTCGGCCCGGGCCTTGCGGGCGATGTCCACGGCGGCCTGGGCCGCCAGCAGGTTGGCCTGGGCCGCGGCCTCGTTGCTGACGGAGGACTCCAGCGCGGTGGCCGAGATGAAGCCCTGGGTCACCAGGGCCCGGTTGTTGGTCAGGGTGCGCTGCGCGATCTCCAGTTGCGCCCGGCTGGCGGCCGCCTGCTGTTCGGCCTGGCGCAGACGCAGGTCCGCCTCGGTGGTGTCCTGCTCCACCAGGCGCTGGCCGGCTTTCACCGGCTCGCCTTCACGGGCGTGGATGCGCAGGATCTCGCCAGCCACCCGGGCCTTGACGAAAGCCGTCTCCACCGCCCGCACCGTGCCCGACACTTCCAGCGCCCGCACCAGCGGGCCGCGAGCCACGGTCAGGATGTCGGCCCTCGTGAGTTCCAGCACCTGGGCCTGGGTGGGTGCCGCGGGCTTGTTCTGAGCCTGGCGGCGCTCGCTGACAAGACGGAAGATGGACAGGGCCACCGCCAAGACGACGGCGATGACGAGGCTCCAACGCAGCAGGCGTTTCATGAAGGGCAATGCTCCTACCGGGCTCGGCCTGGATCAGGGCCCGCCACTTCGGACCAATGTAGCATGCGGGTTTTGCCGGATCGTGAAGCGCCCTCGGCCTCACCCGGGGTGAAGGAGCGCAAGCAGTGGAATGGACCGTGGCCTTGAAGGCCGCCCTGATGGGCATCGTCGAAGGGCTGACGGAATTCCTGCCCATCTCCTCCACCGGCCACCTGATCCTGGCCGGGTCCTTGCTGGACTTCACGGGCGAGACGGTCAAGGTGTTCGAGATTGCCATCCAGACCGGCGCCATGCTGGCCGTGATCTGGGAATACCGTCAGCGCCTGGCCGCCACGGTCACCGGCCTGGCCACCGAACCTGCGGCGCGTCGGTTTGCCCTCAATGTGCTGGTGGCGTTCATCCCTGCGGCCGTGCTCGGCCTGCTGCTGGGCAAGATCGTCAAGACCCACCTGTTCCACCCCGTGCCGGTGGCGCTGGCCTTCATTGTCGGGGGCTTGATCATCCTGTGGGTGGAGCGGCGCCACCGCAGCCAGTTTGGCGAGCGTGACCTTGAAGGCACGCGCCGCGCGCGCGTGGAGACCGTGGACGACATGAGCGGCCTGGACGCGCTGAAGGTGGGCCTGGTGCAGTGTCTGGCGCTGATCCCCGGCACCAGCCGCTCCGGTGCCACCATCATCGGCTCCATGATGTTCGGCTTCTCGCGCAAGTGCGCCACCGAATTCAGCTTCTTCCTGGGCATCCCCACTCTCATGGGCGCCGGCGCCTACTCGGTGTGGAAGCAGCGAGACCTGCTGCAATGGACTGACCTGCCGATGTTCGCCGTGGGCACGGTGTTCGCCTTCTTCAGCGCCTGGCTGTGCATCCGCTGGCTGATCCGTTATGTCTCCACCCACGATTTCACGGTGTTCGCTTGGTACCGCATCGTGTTTGGCCTGGTGGTGCTGGTCACCGCTTACACGGGCCTGGTGGAGTGGAAGGCCTGAAGCAGCCAGGGCTCTGGATCGGTGGGATGGCGTGCGGTGCGTCGCATGGGCGATCTCAGCTGACAGTGAACATGAGGTCCCACACGCCGTGGCCGAGCTTCATTCCCCGATGCTCGAACTTGGTCAGCGGGCGCCATTCGGGGCGCGGCGCGTAGCCCT
>JBMLPD010000056.1:0-2548 GCA_049242285.1 Rubrivivax sp. | reverse complement strand
TCTCCCGGGCCGCCGTGGCCCTGCGCGAACTGGCCACCCTGCTGGAGCAGCACCCCAACGCCATCCTCTGGGGCCGGCCCAGGAATCCTTGAACAACCGTTGAGCAACCCTTGAAGACCCCCTGAAAAGCCCTCAGGGCTGGGACGGCTTGGGCGTGGTGCCCTCCCTTGCTTTCGCCTGGGCCACGGCCTCGGCCAGTTCGGCGCCGCTCTTGTAATGCGGCACGCGCCACACCAGACGCCAGGCGCGTTGCACGAAGCTGTGGGAGCCGGCCACCTCCTGCGCCCAGTACTGGTCGGCCAGGCGCCGGTTGCCCGCCACATCCAGCGCAAAGGCGTCGCGGCTGGCGGCCCCGCCGAAGATGTAGAGCTTGCCGTCGATCAGCCGCCAGGTGTCGGCGTCGCCGCCCCAGGGGATGCCGTAGGCGATGCCGTTGGCGCAGTAACCGCCGTACTGCGGCAGGTAGCGTTGTGGCGCGGCATCGAACAAGGCCTTGTGCTCGGCGCTGGCAAAGCGAAAGCTCACGCCCTCGTAGACGCTGCGGTGGGCGGCCGCGCCCTGCACATGACGCCCCAGGGTGAAGTACGCCACCACATCGGCGCCCTTGAGCATCAGACGGTCGTCCCCGTCCTCGGCGACGGCGTTCACCGGTCGCAACGCACCGGGTGGGTTCTGTGCCTGCATGGCGCTGCAGCCGGACAACAGCACCGCGCCCATCACCGCCAGGACGGACAGGTGCGTGGCGCGCAGCGCCCTCAGGGCCCGCATCAGAGGCGCTGGCCACACCGCCGGCCAGCCAGAACACCAGGAAAAGATCATGCGACAGCAGGCCATGGTTCGCTCTCGGTCAAGGGTGGGGAAGGCTGGTCCAGGCAGGGCGCCGCCCAGCCCAGCAAGGCGCTGGCGTGTTCGGCACGCTGCAGCAGATGCTCGCGGCTGAGCCCACCCAGGTGGACGAAGCCGAAGTGGTGGTTGCCGGTCCATTTGAAGTCGCGCGCCAGGGCGTGGCCGGTCTTGGGGAAGCTGAACATCAGCGCATCGGGGCAGGCGCGGGCGAAGGCTGCGCGCTGCGCCAGGCTGGGGGCGGGCGGCACGGTCCCTGGCTGAAAGGCCCGGTACACCAGGCTGGCCGCCACGTGGGCCGTGGGCTCGGTGCGTGGCAGGGCCGTCGGGTCCTCGCCCAGGGCCAGGGCCAGGGCCATGGCATGCGGGTCCAGGCCGTGCACACGCTGGTAGAGATCACCGAACTGCGAGGCCAGGCGCGGGTTGCATTCGATGACGCTGAGCCGGTCGGTGGCCGGATCGTGGAAGAACTCCAGGTTGAACAGGCCGTGGCGGTAGCCGATGGCGCCCAGGAAGCGCCGCGCCACGTCCAGCGCCCGCGCCTGGACGTTGGGTGCCAGGCGGCTGGGCAGCTCCCAGCGCATGAAGGCGCGGGTGCCGGGGTACATCACCGCGTCCACCACGCCCAGGGCGTGCACCTGGCCATTGGCCACCCAGCCGTCAAGGTTGTACTGCGGCACGTCCAGCGGCACGGGCTCTTCCAGCAGCATGCGGTGCGCGCTGCCGGCCTGCGGCAGCCGGGTGCGGCACAGGCGGTCAAACGGCTCCACCAGGTGGCGGATGACCCACAGCTCGCGCCGGCCGAAGCAGGTGTGCGCCTGCAGCGCGGCGCGGTCGTCCACGGTGCGCGCCAGCACGGAGAACGCGGCCTTCACGGGCTTGACGAAGGCCGGGTAGGCCAGGCCTTGGGGGATGTCCTCGCCGTACTCGGCATCCAGCTCGGCAAACGCCAGATTGGCCTCGGGTGCCACCTGCTGCAGCACGCGCCGGGCGTGCAGCTTGTGCTGCGCCGCCAGCAGGGCCTCGGGCGCGGCGCCGGGCAGGCCCAGGCGCTCGGCCACCAAGGCAGCAGCCACGGCGCCGAAGTGCTCCTGGTGCGACAGCACGGCGCGCCAGCCCAGGCGGCGGCCCCGCTGCGCCTGGCGCTGCGCGAAGCGCTCGTGGTCGAAACAGGCCAGACCGGCGTTGCCGGGGAAGGAAAAGAGGTTGAAGCCGGCATGGTCGAACCGCGCACGGCCCTGTGCCTGCAACTGTGTGCGGGCGCGGCCATCCCAGTCGTAGGCAAAAAGCCAGCCCGCGCGGGGAGCAGCACTCATCGCGTCAGCCACCTTCGGGCGCCGAAGCTCAGCACGTCCACCAGGGCCACCAGCGCCAGCATCGCGGCCAGGATGGTGGCGGTCTTGCCCATGTGGAACAGGCCCATGTGGAAGGCCAGCAACTGGCCCAGGCCGCCAGCACCCACCACGCCCAGCACGGCGGCGGCGCGGATGTTGTTTTCCCAGCGGTACAAGGTGTAGCTCATCAACTGCGGCAGCACCTGCGGCAGCGTGGCGTAGACAAAGATTCTGACGTTGCCCACTCCTTGCGCCCGCAGTGCGTCGCCCGGGCCGGGCGGCGCGTTCTCGATGGCCTCGGCGAACAGCCGTCCGAGCACGCCGGCCGTGTGGAAGGCCAGCGCCAGCGTGCCGGCAAAAGGCCCCAGGCC
>JBMLPD010000055.1:2510-5221 GCA_049242285.1 Rubrivivax sp. | reverse complement strand
GGCGCATCGAGCAGGCGCGTGGTGGACGGCCCGGTGACCCGGGCTTTCGTCCGTTCGACAGCCCGGAAGATCTGGCGCGCCGCGCCCGCCTGGACGCGCGCGAGCTGCAGTTGCTGGCGCAGGGCGATGCGCTGGCGGGCCTGAGCGGCCACCGGCACCAGGCGGCCTGGGCCGTGGCGGGCGTGGACACCCGGGCCACGGTGCTCTTGCACAGCACCCGCACGCACGAGGCCCCGGCTGCGCTGGACGCACCCGAGCTGCGCCTGGACACCCTGGCCGACTACCGGGCCACCGGCCTGTCGCTCAAGGCACACCCTGTGGGCCTGCTGCGGCCCACGCTCAGCGGATTCAAGGTGCAGCCTGCGGCCGTGCTGCGCGGCTATCCCCACGGCCGGCTGGCGCGCGCCAGCGGTCTGGTCACGCACCGCCAGCGGCCGGAGACCGCCAAGGGCGTGGTCTTCGTCACGCTGGAGGACGAAACCGGCCACGTCAACGTCATCGTCTGGCCGGCGGTGGCCCAGGCCCAGCGCCAGCCCTTGCTGGCCAGCCGCCTGCTCACCGTCTACGGCGTGTGGCAGTGCGAGGGCGAGGTGCGCCACCTGGTGGCCCGGCGCCTGGAAGACCACTCTGCCTTGCTGGCCGGCCTGGCCACCCGCAGCCGGGACTTCCGCTGACACCTCGTCACCACAAGGGATGCGCCGCGCGCCACAATCTGCGCGTCATCCACCCGACCTGAACCGCACCCCCCACCGCCACCATGCTGTTCCTGCTGTCTCCCGCCAAGACCCTGGATTACGACACCCCGGTGCGCTCAGTCATCGGGAAGAAGGCCACCGATCCGCTGTTCACCCACCGGGCGGCCGAGTTGATCGAGGTGCTGCGGCACAAGACGCCTGCGCAGGTGGCTGCGCTCATGGACCTGTCCGATGCGCTGGCCACCTTGAACGTGGGGCGCTACGCCGCCTGGCAGCCGCAGGCCACGCCCGACAACAGCAAGCCTGCGGTGCTGGCCTTCAACGGTGATGTCTACGAAGGGCTGGACGCCAACACCCTGAGCACGGCCGATCTGGCCTGGGCCCAGGAGCACGTGGTCATCCTCTCCGGCCTGTACGGCGCCCTGCGCCCGCTGGACCGCCTGCAGCCCTACCGCCTGGAGATGGGCACCACGCTGGCCAACGCGCGCGGCAAGGACCTCTACGCCTTCTGGGGCGATACCGTGGCTGCGTACCTGAACCAGCGTCTGGCGCAGGACAAGACGCCCACCGTCATCAACCTGGCCTCGCAGGAATATGCCAAGGTGGCACTTCGCCCGGGCCTGCAGGCCCGCGTCGTGGACTGCCAGTTCGAGGACTGGAAGGGCGGCCAGTACAAAGTCATCAGCTTCTTCGCCAAGCGTGCACGCGGCCTGATGGCGCGTTGGGCCATCGAACACAAGGCGCGCAGTCCCAAGGCGCTGCGCGCCTTTGACGCCGAGGGCTATGCGCTGGACGCCGGCAGCAGCACCGACGACCGCCTGACCTTCCGTCGCCGCCTGCCGGAATGACCCGCGCAGCCGCAGCCCTTGCCCCCAGGAGCCGACATGTCCACCACCTCCACCCCCGTACAGCAGGTGACGCCCGAACTCCGTCGCTGGATCATCGCCCAGGCCGAGGCCGGCTGCCTGCCCGAGGACGTGGTCCAGGCCATGGTGGCCAGCGGCTGGCATGAAGACGTGGCGCTGGACGCCATGGAGCAGACCTTGCGCGGCCACCTGGCCAGCCTGCGCGAACCGGTGCCGGGCGGCTCCACCGTGCCCGAGCCCCGCACCGACGAGGGCGCCAACGTCATCGTGGTCGACGGACATCCTGTGGAAGTGGTGATGTCGCTGCGCCTGCCGCGCGTGGTGATCTTCGGCCACCTGCTCACCGACCAGGAATGCGAGGAATTGATGGCGCAGGCCGCGCCGCGCCTGACCCGCTCCGAGACCGTGGACACGGCCACCGGGGGCAGCGAGGTGCACGCCGCGCGCACGAGCGACGGCATGTTCTTCGAACGGGGTGAGACGGCGCTCATCGACCGCATCGAGCGCCGCATCGCCCACCTGGTGAACTGGCCGCTGGACCGCGGAGAGGGCCTGCAGATCCTGCGCTACCGGCCCGGGGCCCAGTACAAGCCGCACAACGACTATTTCGACCCCGCACAGCCCGGCACGCCCAAGATCGTGGAGCGCGGCGGCCAGCGCGTGGGCACCCTGGTGATGTACCTGAACACGCCCGAACGGGGCGGGGCCACCGTGTTCCCGGATGCCGGGCTGGAGGTGGCGCCGGTGCGCGGCAGCGCCGTCTTCTTCAGCTACGACCGGCCGCACGCCGTCACCAAGACGCTGCATGGCGGCGCGCCGGTGCTGGCGGGGGAGAAGTGGGTGGCCACCAAGTGGATGCGCCAGGGCGTCTTTGTGTAAGTTCGGCGTCGTCGAGTTCGAGAACACTGCAAACTGTCAACGATGCCCGTCGGGGTGCGTTGAGGCCACAGACGGCCCCGCTCCGGGGCTGTCCACATCGGAAAGGTTCCCCATGAAGTCCATCATCGCCTTGTTCGCCGCCGCTGCCTTCAGCGCCGGCGCCTTTGCTCAGGCTGCTGCGCCGGCGGCACCCGCCCCAGCTCCTGCCGCGGCGCCCGCGCCCGCTGCGGCACCTGCTGCAGCGCCGCAGGCTGCGGCGGAGCAGAAAGCC
>JBMLPD010000055.1:0-2410 GCA_049242285.1 Rubrivivax sp. | reverse complement strand
CGGCTGGGTGCCGGCTGGGTGTCAGCTGGGTGTCGGCCGAGTCGCCTCAGGCCTGTACGGTGGCACCGTGCGAGGCCACATGCACGGACCAGCCCAGTTCCTCCTGGATGCGCAGCCGCAGGGTATCACTGGCCTGGGGGTCGCCGTGCACCACGTAGGTTTGTCTCGGCGCCTTGCGAAAGCCGCGCAGCCAGGCCATCAGTTCGTCGCTGTCCGCGTGGCCTGAGAAGCCCTCCAGGTGGGTCACGTGGGCCCGCACGGGCACGTACTCGCCGTGGATCTTCACCTCGGCTTCGCCGCCCACCAGACGGGCACCGCGGCTGCCCGCCACCTGAAAGCCGGCAAACACGATGTGGTGCCGGGCCTGCGGCGCCATCGCCTTCAGATGGTGCAGCACGCGCCCGCCAGTGGCCATTCCGCTGGCCGAGACGATCACGCAGGGGTAGCGCAGGCTGGACAGCCGCATGGAGGCCTGGGCGGTGGCGGTCACGCGCACGCCCTGCAGCAGGTTGCGGGCCTCGCTGGCGCTGATGCGCATGAGGCTGCGGTGGCGCAGGTACAAACCGGTGGCCTGCGTGGCCATGGGGCTGTCCAGGAACACCGGCAGGTCGCTCGGGATGGTGCCGGCAGCCTTCAGGCGCTGCAGCACCAGCAGCAGGGCCTGCGCGCGGCCCACTGCAAAGCTGGGCAGCAGCACCGAGCCCCCGCGTCCCACGGTCTCCCGGATCACGGCGGCCAGCCGGGCCGAAGAGTCTTCCACGGGGTGCCGGCGGTTGCCGTAGGTCGATTCCACCAGCAGCACGTCTGCCCGGGTGAGCTTCTGCGGCGGGGGCATCAGCAGGTCCTGCTGTCGCCCGATGTCGCCCGAGTACGCCAGCCGCTCCTTGCCGTGGGTCAGCGTCACGGCGCAGGCGCCCAGCAGGTGACCGATGGGGCTCAATCCGAGCTCCACCTGGCCCAGACGAAGACCCTGCCCGGGCTCGAGCGTGTCGATGCGTGCGATGGCTTTCAGCGCGTCGGATCGGGTGTACAGCGGCAGCGCCTTCTCGTGGCGCGAATAGCCGTAGCGGTTGGCGCGCCGGGCGTCTTCCTCCTGCAGATGGGCGCTGTCCAGCAACAGCACTTCGGCCAGGTCGCGCGTGGCCGGCGAGGCGATCACCCGGCCCCGCCATCCGGCTTTCACCAGCACCGGCAGCCAGCCGCAGTGGTCCAGGTGCGCGTGGCTGAGGACCACGGCGTCGGCCGCCAGCATCTGCGCCGTGGG
The DNA here is from genome assembly GCA_049242285.1 of Rubrivivax sp. Classification (GTDB taxonomy): domain Bacteria; phylum Pseudomonadota; class Gammaproteobacteria; order Burkholderiales; family Burkholderiaceae_C; genus Rubrivivax. The sequence continues at coordinate 1,146 of JBMLPD010000055.1, read as the reverse complement.
CGGCTGCCAGTTGCGCTCCCGAAAGACCTTGAAGCCCTGGTACAGCCCGCAGTCCAGCAGCACGCGTTGACCGCCCAGCTCCACCAGATGACGTGAACCCGTGACCGTGTCGGCCGCGCCGAGGAAGCTCAGTTGCATGTGCCGTTCAGCGATGCGGGATAGAAGTCCGGCGCGGTGGTGTCACAGGGCCGGGCCCACCGGGTGTGCCGGGGCAGCACCGTGTCAGCCTGCGCCACGCCGGCCGTCCTGATGGGCGCGCACCAGGCGCTCCAGCATGTCCATGAAGGAACGCCGCTGCGCCTCGGGCAGGGGGTCAAGAATGCGCTGTTGGGCGCTCAGCATGCCAGGTGTCACCGTGCGCAGCATGTGCGCGCCTGCGGCGGTGGGCTTGATCAGCCTCACGCGTCGGTCGTCTGGCGATGCATTGCGCTGGATGAGGCCACGGCTTTCCAGCCGGTCGATCACCCCGCCCGTGGTGGAGGTGTCGAACCCGATCGTGGCTGCCAGGGTGCGCTGGTCCATGCCCGGATGGCGGTGGGCGGCAGCCAGGGCGGCGAATTGCACCGGCGTCAGGTCCAGCCCCTGCGTCTCTTCCATGAACAGGGCGACAGCGAACTGCTGCAGCCTGCGGATCAAGTGCCCGGGCTGCGCGTCGATGTCGGGGACTGCACAGTCGCGTGCCTCAGCCATGCCAACAAGTGCCAAAGCCAAAGGCTGCAGAATATCACCGTTCTTATCGTCAGAATACTGATCAAAGTCCGTGCTCGTCGCTGCCTTGATCCCGCCTTGATCCCGCGTTTTTCCCGCCTTGATCGGTTCTCCGAAGCGTCTGCATCCGCCCTGCGCGGTGGCGGGCCTGTGAGGGCACGTTCCGTGACCACGGTAGTTGCCACGATGGCGCCGGCCCGCCGCGGGCCTTAGAGTCCGCAGATGTCCTGCCCGGCCCGCCCACCGCCTGCGCGCACCACCCCGCCATGAAAACCTTTGCATCCCTGTGCGGCCTGGCCGGCCCGCAGCGCCCCGGCGAGCCGGGCCGGGAGGACGCCGTGCAGGAGGTGCTGCGCGCCGTGCGCACGCGCGGCCTGCAGCGCGTGCGCATCGGCTGGTGCGACACCCACGGCGTCATGCGCGGCAAGACCTTGATGA